>JAIEPU010000305.1 GCA_019748235.1 bacterium | reverse complement strand
GCTATTCCGATACGGCTGGCGACAACTCCGATTTCCCGATCCCACAAATGGTGAAGTATCGGGATTGGGTGATCGACGCGCTGAATTCCAATAAGCCCTACGACGCGTTCACGATTGAACAGATGGCGGGTGACCTTCTTCCTAATCCAACGGCCGATCAAATCCTCGCGACCGCATTCCATCGCAATACGATGACGAACACCGAGGGGGGAACCGACGACGAGGAGTTCCGCGTCATCGCGGTCAAGGATCGCGCGACGACGAGCATTCAAGTATGGATGGGGCTGACGCTCGGATGCGCGCAATGCCATAACCACAAATACGACCCATTGTCACAGAAAGACTTCTATCGCGTTTACGCGTTCTTTAATCAGTCGGCCGACACGGACAAGCCCGATGATCAACCGACGCGCGAAATCCCCACGCATCAAATGCTCGATCAAATCGCGGCCATCGATGCGCAAATCGCGCAGCTTCGAGAGTCGCTTCATGTTTCGCCCGAAGAACTCGCCCAGGAGCAGGCCGAGTGGGAAAAATCACTAGCAATGATAGCGGGTTGGCAAGTCATCCCTCCCGCATCCATGCAGTCGTCCGGCAGTTCTAATTTCGTGAAGCTTGATGACCATTCGATTCTTGTGAGCGGCGCGGCAACCACGCACGAAGTTTACACCGTCGAATTAGACAGTGTTCCCGCGGGGGTGACAGGTGTTCGGCTCGAGGCGTTGCCGCATCCTTCGTTTCCGCAAAACGGTCCGGGACGAGCCAGTGATGGAAACTTCGTTCTTTCGCGCATCACCGTCGAGTCAGCCGAGGTCGAAAAGCTTGCACAGCCGATCGCCGGTCAGTTCGTCCGAATCGATCTTCCGGGGCAGGGGAAGATGCTTTCGCTTGCCGAGGTGCAGGTCTTCGCGGGAGAGAAGAACATCGCGCGCGAAGGAAAGGCATCACAGGTCAGTACGGCTTTTGATGGGGATGCTGCACGGGCCATCGACGGCAATATGAACGGCGACTACTTTGCCGCCAATTCGGTGACGCATACGAGCGAACAAGATAATCCCTGGTGGGAGCTCGATCTGGGAAAAGCCACTCCGATCGATAAGTTGGCGGTTTGGAATCGGACAGGAGGTGGGGGGCTCGAAGAACGTCTCGCCGGCGCGGTGATTCGAGTGCTCGATACCGATCGCAAAGAAGTGTTCTCTGCTCCTTTGTCTGACGTTCCCCGGCCGATGGTCTCGCTCGCAGTGTCGGGTTGGAAGTCTTCGTCGATTGCGGCCGCGACAGCGAGTTACTCTCAACGATCGTTCCCTGTGATGAACGCCGTTCATCAGCCTGATCTTTCGAAAAGTGGTTGGGGAATCGGGCCGCATTACAACCAGACTCATACCGCGTGGTTCAGCTTGGCTGAGCCGACCTCGGGCCAGGGGGCAACGCGTATTCGAGTTCGTCTCGAGCACCATGCGGCAAATGCCAGCCTCAGCCTGGGGCACTTTCGCTTGGCGGTGACGAATGATCCGAACATGATTCGTCGAGGAGCCGTTCCGCCCGAAATGCTTGCGATTGTCGATAAGCCAAGCGATCAACGGACCTCTGAGGAATCGGCGAAGCTCGCGAACTATTACCAGACGATCTCTCCGCGTCTCGAACCGATTCGAAAACAGATCGCCGAGCTTGAGAAGTCGAAACCCGTTGGACCGACGGTTCCTGTTCTCGCCGAACTGCCTCCTTCCCAGCAGCGCAAGTCGCACGTGATGGTGAAGGGGAATTTTCTCGTGCCGGGAGAAGAGGTGACGGCGGGCGTTCCCTCCTCACTTCATCCCTACAAGCCCGAATATTCGAACGATCGTCTCGGATTGGCGAAGTGGATCATGGATCCTTCCAATCCTCTGACGAGTCGTGTCGCGATGAATCGGCTTTGGGGGCAACTCTTCGCTCGTGGAATTGTTGAGACTGAAGAGGACTTCGGCACGCAGGGAGATCCTCCGTCCCATCCCGAGTTGCTCGACTGGTTGGCGGTCGAGTTTACGGAGAATGGATGGGACATGAAAGCGATGACGCGCGCCATCGTGACATCGACGACCTACAGCCAGACATCACGAGTGACACCGGATCGTCAGGAGAAAGATCCGGCCAATCGGTGGTGGTCGCGTGCACCCCGAAAAAGGCTCGATGCGGAAACGGTTCGAGATCAGGCAATGGCGCTCTCGGGCCTTTTGAGCACAAAGATGATGGGTTCCTCCGTATTTCCCTATCAACCGGCAGGACTTTGGCAGGCGGCGTTCAACGGCTCCGACCGAACGTGGGCGACAAGCAAGGGAGAGGACCGATTTCGCCGAGGTGTGTATACATTCTGGCGACGTACGATTCCTTACCCATCGATGGCCGCATTCGATGCACCCAGCCGCGAGGTTTGCACCCTTCGCCGTCCGAACACGAATACCCCGCTTCAAGCGTTCGTCACGATGAACGATCCCGTCTATGTCGAAGCGGCTCAGTCGCTCGGTCGGCGGCTCGCGCGAGAAGGAGGACCGACACCGGCGGATCGCGTTCGCTATGGGCTGACTCTTTGTCTGGGCCGCCCCGCGGAGGATCAAGCGGTCGAAAAGTTGGTGAAACTTTATGAAAGTGAGCTCGCTCATTTTCAATCGGACAAGGAAGCGGCTAATAAACTGGCGACCGATCCGATTGGTCCGCTTCCGGCAGGGGTGGAACCGGCAGAAGCGGCCGCGCTGACCGTATTAGGGAATGTGCTTCTCAATCTCGATGGGGTCTTGACGAAGGGATAAGAGATGGACCCTCGGGTCACTCGATTACAATCGATCACGCGACGCCACTTCCTGCAGTCGAGCGGGCTTGGCTTGGGGGCAGTCGCTCTCGCCGGCGCGCAAGGTGCTCAGTTACAGGCAAGCGAGGATCTGTCGCTTGCCGCGAAGCCTCCGATGTTCCCGGCCAAGGCAAAGCGAGTCATCTATTTGCACATGGCGGGTTCGCCTCCGCAGCATGAACTCTTCGATTGGAAACCAAAGCTCGTCGAGCATCACATGCAGGAGTGTCCCGCGTCGCTGCTCACCAATCAGCGATTCGCTTTCATCAAAGGGACGCCGAAACTCCTTGGAACGCCGTACAAGTTCGCGCAGCGCGGCGAAAGTGGCGCATGGATCAGCGAAATCTTGCCTCACTTGACCGAGGTGGTCGACGACATCAGCTTCCTGAAGGCAATGTCGACGGATCAGTTCAATCACGCGCCGGCGGAACTGCTTCTTTTCTCGGGAGCAGCGCGATTCGGGAATCCGGGGATGGGTTCTTGGGTCACCTACGGCCTAGGTTCCGAAAATGCTGATCTCCCCGCGTATGTCGTGATGGTGACGGGAGGAAGCGATCCAAGCGCGGGGAAGGCACTTTGGTCGAGTGGATTTCTTCCATCGGTTTATCAAGGAGTGCAGTGCCGAAGTGGCTCGGAACCGATCCTGTATGTCTCTGATCCGAAAGGAATGTCGCGCGAAACTCGTCGCCGAAGTCTCGATGCGATTCAAGCGATCAACGAACGAGAGCACGAACTGTATGCCGATCCCGAAACGAGGACACGCATCAGCCAGTACGAGCTTGCGTACCGTATGCAGGTTTCGGTGCCCGACGTGATGTCGCTCGCGGGAGAAGATGCCGGCACGCTGGCGATGTACGGAGCCGAGCCGGGGAAGGCATCGTTTGCGAACAATTGTCTTCTGGCCCGTCGGCTGGTCGAGCGCGGCGTGCGCTTCGTGCAACTCTTCGATTGGGGCTGGGACATGCACGGCACGAGCAAGGATAATGACATCGTGCACGGCTTGCCGGCAAAAGTGAAAGAGATTGATCAGCCAATCGCCGCATTGATTAAGGACTTGAAGCGTCGCGGTATGCTGGATGAAACACTCGTAGTTTGGAGCGGTGAGTTTGGCCGTACCAGCATGAACGAAGCGCGGGGTGGCTCCCCTTGGCTCGGCCGTGACCATCATCCCCATTGCTTTACGGTCTGGATGGCGGGAGGGGGCGTCAAACCGGGCGTCAGCTACGGCGCGACCGATGAGCTCGGCTATTTTCCCGCGGAAAACAAAACGACCGTCCGCGACTTACAAGCCACGATGCTTCATCTCTTGGGACTCGATCCGCAACATTTCCATTACCGCTACCAAGGGCTCCGCCAACGCCTCATCGGCCCGACGGACGAAGGACGAGTCATCAAGGAAATCGTGGCGTAGGAGTGTAGTAACACTCAGTCAGGTCGTAACGGCTCGACAATCAAGCCGCTTTGTTCGATCGGTTGAGATGAGCGGTGGTAAGGAGCCGTTCGAGATAGACGCGGTGGCGGCGGGCGGAATCTTTCGCCTTTTCGCCGGCAGGGGCTTGAACGATGATCGGGCCGGGAAACTCATCCTCGACAAAGAGCTTCACTAGTTCGCGAATCGGCACATCCCCTTCGCCGAGAGCCTTAGGAATGCCATCCATCGTTCGGTCGCCGAGATGCACGTGCAGTGTTCGCGAATGAATCATGCGCCATTCCTCCACGGGGTCGTATCCAATTGCCATGAAGAGCGCGGGGTCGAAAGAGAAGCCGACCCGCTGCGGCGCGACTCCTTCCATCAGAGGAAGAATAAGCTCGCCCGGACTCGATAGTTTGATGGCGAAGGAGATATCGAAATTCTCCCCCCATTTGTCGAGCAGGGGAAGAAGTTCCGCGAGCGCCACTTGCTCCGCTTCGCCGGCCACTCGACTGGCCGAGAGGAGCGGCAGTACGACGACTTCAATTCCGACCGCGCTCGCTGTTTCCGCCAAGCCTCGCACGATCAGACTTGTCGATCGCCGGCGGGTCGGATCGGCGTCGAGAAGATTCTGCGCGAGGAACTGAGTGGCGAAGAGAGACGAGATCGCAACCCCCGTCGCCCGAATTGCGCGGATCAATTCATCCGCCCGCTCCGGATCAAAGAGAATTCGGGATGGATCCCCGAACCGGTCGATGGAAAGCTCGACGGCGTCATAGCCGACCTCGCGCGCGGTGTGCAAGAGCACATTGTCGCGGCAGCGAAGCAAGTAGTCGAGGATTCCAATCCGCATCACACGTCTCCCAATCAAGACGGCTGATAGCGGAGGCCAGGATTCAAGGCAAGACAGATATGGTGCCGACTTCGCGTGAAGTTGATCCGTTTTGGAGGTCTGGGAGATTTCCGGGGAATGAGGTAGTCGTAGGCTGGGGCCGTTTCGACCCAGCATTTCCCAGAGAATGATCGAGAAGAACCTGCGTACGGGAAGAGCCAAAAGTGACCCCAGGCCTCGGTGTACTCTATTCCAGGTGAATACGCCGTTTGTGAGCATGTGATGTTGTGGGAAAAGCCCACTTGACGATATATCCCACCATGGCTTAGACTTTATCAAGAATAAGGAGAAGTCATTGTGCGAAGCGAAACCCGAACGACTGATTCGAAAGCGAGGCTGGTGCTCCCTAAATCGTTCGCCAATGCGACCGTGATTGTGGAGTATCTGAGCGACACGGAGGTTCGGGTCCGGCGCGCTCGGGTCGTAGCGGAAGATGATTTGTCATTCGCGGAGGAATCCGCAACTCCTCTTTCGGATCGCGATCGTGATCGATTCCTCGATTTGCTGTCGCATCCACCCACGCCGACAACTGCTCTCAAAAAGGCCGCCGCTCGGCACAAGGCCCGCCGTGGCTAATTGGATTATTGAGCCCTTCGGCAATCATCACGATCGCTCTCACTTTTCATGTGGGCAATCCCCGCTCGATGACTTCCTTCGAACACGTGTCGGTCAGTACGAGAAACGGCGGGTAGGTAAGACCTTCGTCGCAGTACCCGCGGGTGAGTCGAGAGTAATTGGCTACTACACCTTGGCCGCTGGCGCGGTTGCTTTCCAACACTTACCTGAGATTGCCGCCCGCAAACTTCCGAAACATCCCATACCTGTGGTGTTACTCGCTCGGCTTGCGGTTGACGTATCCGCCCAAGGAAAGCGGTTAGGAGAAGCATTGCTGCTCGACGCCCTACATCGCTCGCTGGAATTATCGAGCAGCCTTGGGCTCCACGCGGTCAAGGTGGAAGCGCTTGATGACAACGCCGCCGCCTTCTATCACAAATACGGCTTCATTCCTCTGCTTGAACAGCCGCTCCATTTGTATCTACCACTTGCAACAGTCAAACAAGTGCTCGGATGATCGAGCTGGGTCGAGACGACCCAGCCTACGGGAAGACGACTCCCTTCGACGACATCATCGCATGAGAGGCGCGACGTCGCAGAAGTTGGCGATGTGTTATTTCAGCGAGCTGAAGTCGCCGGTCTTTTCGATGACGGTGCCGCCGAACTCGATTCGAATCGTGTCGGTGATCCCTTCGACTTCGTTGATTCCCTTCACCATGTATTCGGTCAACTTCCCGTCGGTGATCCGGAGGACGCCGGACGTCTTCGAGCCGAGCCGAAGCTTGATCGTGCCTCCTTCAAACTGAATCTCCTTGTCATGCGATCCCTTCAGATCGAAACTGAAGAAGAAGACAAATGCATCGTTCTCGCTTCGATGGACGTAGGCCCGCATACCGCCGCTGTGCTTGACGCTCGGCTCGATGCCGGCTTTCGCAACAATCGTCGCGAACTTGCCGTCTTCAAACATGTTGCTCGTTTGATAAACGACGTTCTTCGCTCCGTTCATCGCTTCTTTGAGGATCGTGCAGGGCTGCATCTCGAGATCGTGGGTCGGCAATTCGCCAGAGATGAAAAGGCGGCCTCCGGCTTTGACGAAGCGGGCAAGTTTTCGCTGCGATGCCGGGTCCATGAAGAATGACGACTCGATCGCGACTCCCTTCGGCCCACCGAGTTCTTCGTCGGTTGCTGACTCGAGTTCAAACATGCCGAAGGTGTATCCGGCCTCCTGTAGCGAGATCGAGAACTCCTCGAGTCCTTGACGGCCGCAACGCGGAATGCCGTGACCTTTGATTCCCCAATAGCGTTCATCAGGGATCCATGACGAGACGGCGGCATACGGTGCATAGAGCAAATAGGCGATGTCGGTCTCAAGCTCGCACGAGAGGAGAGCTTCGCCGTTCTCGCGGAACCAACGGTTGAGCATGGTCATCGTGTCATACATCGGACGGAGATTGCCGTGCTCATCAATCGGTGCGTGCGATGGGAAGGTCGGGTACTGCTTCTTCGTCGTGCGATCGAGATCGTCTTCCCAGTAGTCGGTACTGACACCAAGGAAGATGACGTACCCAGTCGCGCCTCCTGCGACGGAAGCAAGCGTTTGATAGAAGGGAACGATCGGATCCTTCGATCGATGATCGTAGAGCGTGGCGAAGCCCCAGTTTTCTTCCATGTTGATGCCGCGCGCACGTCGAGCCGTGTTGATGTAACGGTTAAAGACGTCCATGTCGTATGCGGCCACGCCGAGCCAACTGATCATGCCGTATTCGTATGAGCCGTCCTTGGCGTCTTGGTCAACTCGGTTCATCGCGAACCACCACTCCGGATAGAGCGGCTGGAAATCGGAAGGGATCGCTTCCTTGGCGTGCTCTTGCTGATCGGGCACGTTTTCGACGATCGGCGGAGTGATGCCCGCATAATTCGTCAAATGCGGCAATTCGAAGCCGAGATAGTCCTTGTACCGAACGTACAGATCACGCCGCATCTTCCACTGGTACTCGGCCCAGTCGATGTAGCGGAGGAGGTCCTTTTCACTCTTCGGAATGAGCCCCTTCGCCTTCGCTTCCTCCGCGGTCCACGCGAGTTTGGGAGCGGGGATGAGATCAAACCCCGGATAGCTCGTTCCATGCGTCGCGTTGTAGTGGTCGATATTCCCGTACCGACGGCGGAGCAGATCATGAAAGTATTGCATCCCCGATGCCTCATAACCGATATGCCAGGGGGGATCGTTCGAGGTGCAGTAGACCGTCTCGTCATTCATCTGAATGCCGATGACAGGTCCACCTTCGCGAACGAAGGGACGAACGACCGCGCGCACCTCCTCGAGCCATTCCTTGCAAAGAGCGTCGAAGTCGGGATCGAACGGGGCGGGGAGAGCACTGGCGTCATATCCCCAGTAAGCCATCTTGCCGTGATGACGCCGTTGGGCGGGGACACCGGGAGAGTAGGTCGGCGAAACGACATCCGGAAGTCCGCCGATGTTGAGTTCGGAATGAATGAACGGTCCCGGCTTGACGATCATGTAAAGCCCGAGTGACTCGATCGTCTTCATCCAGGTGACGACGTCGCGGCTATCCTTAGTCCATCCGGTGAAGTCATAAACGCGATGATCGTTCTGGATCAGCATGTGATGCCGCCAGGGAATATAAAAGTCGATCGTGTTCGCGCCCGAGGCCTTCAGCTTTTCGAGCCGATCCTTCCAGTTCTCTCGCTTGTCCCGATGAAAGTGGTACTCGGCGGCGACGACGAAAAGAGGTTTGCCATCGCGATAGTAGCGGCCATTCTTGTACGTGAACTCGTGCATCTTGATCATGATCCTGTCGGTCGTTGAAACACTAGACTCCAAAGTTACCTGATGACAACAGGGTGACACTTCTGTTGACGTTGTTTTATGTGGAATCGCTGGTTCTGGGCGATTCGAGTTTTCGAGCGATTCGGGAAGCAGCGAATCTCGATATTCCCGCGACCCCGAAAAGGGCGACGCCGCTGGCGATGCTAATGACCGCCGTTGACCGCTTGTCGAGCGCCCAGAAGGTGCCGACGAGCACGAATGCGGAGAGCACAGCAAAGAAAACACCGAACATGCGAAGCGTCGTTACTTCCAATTCGGTTTTCGCTCGTTCGTGTTCGTTCATCCGCTAACCCTCTTAGAGGAAGTAATAGATCGCCATGTAAGGCAGCAGAGCCGCCACTGTCCAGAAGCGCAAGTCACGCCAACTCCGGTTATCTGGAGCACTAGCGAATATGTACGAGCGGGGAATGCAAAGCGCCGCTAAAGCCGACAACACGAACAGCCCCACGGCCGATAGCTTCCACACGATCGGCGGAAGCTGATTCATCCATTGGTTGAACGGCCGCATGAAATCGAGGATTTGCTCGAAGATCGGCGTCTCGACCTTCGTGAGCCATTCGTTCACCGGTTCAAAAATCTGATTCAACCAAGGGATCGATTCTTTTGCAGGATCGCCCGCTTCGATGGGGTTGTCGATCTCTTGCATCATGCACCTCCCATCGGTGGAACCACTGGCCGTTTCTTTGCCACCTGCGAGAAGACGAGCCCTTCGATTTTCTCTTGCGGCTCTGGGGGAGTGAGCAAGCTGACAATGATCGTGACAAACATGCCGAAGATGAAAGAAATCAGCGTCACGTAGAGGAAGGGCTCCTTCGATGCGAAGAGAGGACCGCCTCTGAAAGTCAGATAGGTGCTAAGGACCACTCCAAGAATGAGTCCCGCCATACCCCCGTAGCGATTTGCCCTAGCCCACAGAACGCCGAGGAGCATGATGGCCAGCGAAGGTCCGTAAAAGACACTCATCAATGTTTGAATCAGATTATAGATCGTTTGGCCGACATTCCGTTCATCGAAAACAGGAGCGGCAAGGCATGCGCCAATGATGAGAACGGCCGTGGTGAACCGGCCGACGACCATAGCTCGATGATCTTCGAGTTCTCGCCCCGTGACCGCGCGGTGCGCGGGAAGATAAACATCGGTGAGAAACATGGTAGAGGTCGAATTCAAGTATGACGAAACACCCGACATGAAGGCGGCCAGGAATGCCGCCACCATCAACCCGGTCAGTCCCGGCGGGAAGAAATGGAGGATCATCGCGGGGATCGCTTCATTTGAATCGGGAAGATGAGGGAACAAGGCCCGCGCGATCAGCCCAGGTACGAAGATGAGGATCGGAATAAGAACCTTGAATAGACCGGCCAGAATCATCCCCGCCATGCCGTCCCACTCGGTCCGCGCCCCTAAGTTGCGTTGAACGATCGCCTGATTCGTCGCGAAATAGGCGGTCGACTGAATCAGCCCCAAGCTCAGGACGACGGCCGGCCAAGGGAGTGCGCTCGGGGTGTCGTACGGTTGAAGAAGCTGCAGGTGATGCGCGGTTGCTTCCCCTTGAAGAGCCAATTGTTCCTTGAGTCCCGAAAGTCCCCCAACCTCCCAAAGTCCGATTCCAAGAAGGGCGCTGGTGCCGATGAAGATGACGATCATCTGAAGGGCGTCGGTCATGACAACGGCGGCAAGTCCCCCCGAGATGGTGTAGAAGCCGACGACGAGCCCCGTTCCCCAAACCGAAACGTAATAGTTGAAACCGACGAACGAACCGAGGATCACGGCGGAGGCATGCATCATGATGCCGAGGTTGATGCCGAGAAATCCAAGCCAAAGCAGGGCGGAAATGCGCTGCACGACCTCGTTGTAGCGTCGGCCGAGAAATTCCGGGATCGTGTAGACGCCGGAACGCCAAAAGAAAGGTACGAAGAGGAGTCCGGCAATCACGCAGGCGGGCATCGAGGCGATCCAGTCGAAGTTCGCCTGCGAGATGCCGATGGAGTAGGCATTTCCCGCTCCAAATGTGAGGTTCGTCGCCCCGATATCGGTAACGACGACCGACATCGCGATGGCCCAAAAGGGGAGGGCTTTACCGGCGAGCATCAAGTCGCCGGTGCTCCGAACGTGTTTCGCGTAGTAGCCGCCAATGTAAAGAGTGCCGAGAAGGTAGACCCCGATGATGGCGTAATCGATCGCGTGGAGCGTGCTCTCCATCCAGCGCACCTCATTTCATGGCCCTAGTAAGACCAATGACCATCTCACGGGATATTCATGTCGAAATGTCACGAGGGAGTGAACATTCAGACTCTTCGGCGACCTCGAAGGTCCCTTTGGTTGTATTCGGACTCGCCACTCCTGTCTGCGAACAAGGAAAAGCACCCGGCTTTGAATCCGATATTCGCTGAAAATGCGTCATTTCTGAGGGGGATATGGCGTTGCGTCGTTTTGACTCTCTCACTATCGCGGGCCGATCAGAGGGATCGTCGACGCGGACGGGAGTGGGAGGACGCGAATGGTGTCGAAACGAATTCGCCCTTCCGTCACTCGATGGGCTCTCCTCGGGCTCATTCTGTGTGCGGGCATCATCGGAACGAGTTGGTGGACGTATCAGAAGTTCTTTGCTTGGAAACGATTTGACGTCGTCGATTCGGGGACGCTTTACCGAAGCGGGCTCCTTCAAGAATGGCAGCTCAAAGAAGCGATCGACCGTTATCACATCAAAACAGTCTTCTCTTTGACCTTCACGAAGAATGATGCTTATCAGAAGATCTGCGACGAGAAGGGGGTGAAGAGGTATTTCGCCTACCTTCCCGGTGACGGTGTCGGGCCGGACGATCCCTATCTCCGGTTTCTGCAAGTCGCTGGCGATCCGATGAATCATCCGATCCTGGTTCATTGCTCGGCCGGGGTTCAACGGACGGGGGGAGCGGTGGCTCTTTATCGTTCGGTGATTCAGGGATGGGATTTCGAAGACGCGATCGCGGAAATGGTTGCCAAAGGGAATGAAGGGCTGACGCCACAGATTGAGCAGCTTCGTCATTTGAACGAGCAGCTCATCTCATCGGAACGTTGCCTGATCAACATCCCGAAGATCGCGTCGTCGCGACGATAACGAATCATTAATCGCAGGTGAAGCCGATGAGCACTTCGATGAAGCGACTTATCGCGGCCTGTTGTCTGTTGGCTGTCGGCGGTTTCTTCATCGCTGATTTTGCACTGCTCACCTTTCGCACTCGTTCATTGCCGAAGAATTTTCAGGTGGTACGGGCCGGCGTTCTGTACCGGAGCGGCCAGATGCGCCCGGAACATTTCAATCAAGTGTTGCGCGATCACCAGATTCGAACGGTCATTTGCCTAAACCCTGAGCCGGCGAGCGCATTTGAAGCGGATGCGTGCGACCGAACAGGAACTCGTTTCATTTCCTTTCGCATGCCCGGAACCGGAGTTGGTAGACTGGAAGATTTCGAAAAGGTACTCGCGATCGTCCGGGACCCTTCGCAACAACCGGTGCTGGTCCATTGCTATGCGGGAGCGAATCGAACGGGCGCAACGGTCGCGCTCTATCGAATGCTTGAGGAAGGGTGGCGCATGGAGGATGCCCTTCGTGAAATGGATGTCGCCGGATTCGACGGAAGTCGAGATCTAGTCGATCACCTGAAGGAGTTGCTCGTCTCTTTCCAAGCGAAAGAAAATGGTAACGCAGAACTCGGACGGGAGGACTCGGATGAATCCAGTTCTCTCCGATAGTGCAGCGACGTGTTCTCCAAGCTACTCGATGAGCCAGGGGATCTCGCGATTTTATTTGTTCCTCGTCATCGTGATGACGGGAGCCGCACTTTTCTATGGCTTTTGGCGTGGTGAAGTGACGGAGCAAGAGGCGACTTATTTTCTTGCGACTCGATCCGTCGATTCTCTACCAATCACGAATGTATTCCTCGAGCGTTCGATATCGATATCGATTGCGATGGTGATGACCTCTCTCCTCGCGATCGCGATGCGTCGTACTCACGGCTGGTGGGGAATGGGAGCGATGCTTGTCGGATTGGCGAGCAGCCCAGTCCTGATGTATCTCGCCTCGAGCGCGACGCCCGACATCGGGCTAGTGGGACTGGCCTCCGTCATGTTCGTTCGATTGCTAAGCCAGCCGTCTGCTCGTGCGGCAGTTCTAGGTGGAATGCTTCTCTTAATTGTCGGGATGACGATTCACGCGGATCTAGTGCTCGGAGGAGGTTACCTCACGGCGCTTGTGCGCGAATTGGATCCACCCGGTTGGGCGACTTCAGTCGTGGCGGTCGCCGTTGGAACGTTTACCGTCGTCACATCTTGGTTCATCGGTGTGACGGTCGAGGCATGGCACAAAGGCAAGTTGAATGCACAGGACTCGCGGCTTCTTCAACAAGGGGGAGCGGCACTCGTGATCGCAGTCCCTCTCCTTTGCATCGCGATCGGGTCCATTCGGCTTATGAGCGTATTTCAATACTTGGAGCGTGTGGACATCACGCTGGCTTTTGCCTGGATCGCATTCTCCATAGCAGTGGCTCAAGTTTGGCTGCGCATGCCGGTGGCTCACTTCTTTCCGATTCTGCTGACCGTCCTCGCCGCAAAGGTGACGTGGGTCCACGCCCTGGGACAGGAGCGCGATCTTCGTCAGGGTTCGGCCGTCGTTGCTCGTGCTGTTGCCGATTCGGTACACGATCACGGGCCCATATTGATTGATGCGCCGGTTGATAACGTCTTTCGATACACCCTCTATCATGAGTCCGTTCGCACGCCTGAATCGCTCGCGGCGAATCCTTGGCTCGTCACGGTTGCTGATCGTGATGAAAAGTCCATATCAGGGTCCGAAGTCGTCGGTCGATTCAAGTTTCCGGATGGGCGTGCGATTGAGCTATTAAGGGCCAATTCTCCTCAGGAGACTCATAGAAGCACGAAGTTCGAATCCTTTCGTTAATCATTTCCACATATCTTCTTTGCCTGCGACTAATCGACCTTCCTTCCCCGATCACGCTTTGTCTGATCACGTCGTCGTGGATTCGAAATTCGCTCACTTGCACTGCGGCGTGCGTCATCGTTTCGCTCTATAATCTCGGCTTGTCACCTTATTGTGGGGGAACCTCATGCGCCGGTACCTGTTTTTCCTTTCGATGCTTGTAAGCACGGCCTCGTTTGCTGATCCGACCCTTCCGAAAACTCCCGCGGGGAAACTTGTCGGACAAGACCGGATTTTGATCATTGCTCATCGTGGTGACAGTAAGGTCGCGCCTGAAAACACCCTTCCGGCGTTTGAGTCCGCGGTCAAGGCGGGGAGCGATCTCGTCGAACTCGATTACGTTCACACGGCCGATGGCGTTCCGATCGTCATCCACGACGATACGCTCGATCGCACCACGGACGCGGATCTGAAATGGTCCGCGAAAAAAATACGAGTTGATTCGAAGAAACTTGCCGAACTTGAAACGCTGGATGCCGGCTCGTGGTTTGCGCCGAAGTTTGCGGGGACCAAGCTTCCCACACTGGAGCAGTCGCTCGATGCCATTCAAAAGGGATCGGTGACGCTGATCGAACGCAAAGAGGGTGACGCGAAAACCTGTGTCGATTTGCTGGAGCGAAAGGAACTGGTGCAGGATGTCGTCGTGCAGGCTTTCGATTGGAAGTATTTGAAGGATTGCCGCGCTCTTCGGAAAGATCTGGTTCTTGGGGCGCTTGGTAGTGGAAAACTGACCCCCGAGCGACTTGACGAGATCGTGGCCTCCGGGGCCAATGCGGTCGGTTGGCAGTTTCTCGTTCTACGGAAGGAGCAGATCGACATGATCCATGAGCGAGGCCTAAAGGCCTGGGCGTGGACGGTCGACGAGCCGAAGGCGGTCGAACAGCTTGTGGAATGGGGCATCGACGGCATCATTACCAATAAGCCGGCCGAGGTGAAGGATCTGGTTTCTAAGCTGGAATCGGTCGCGAATAAGAAGTAGATTCTTCACCACATCTCAAAGGGTCGACATTCGGAGGGGATACCGAGTGTCGATCGGCTTCGACCTGTCAAAAGAGAGGGGTGGCACGATGCGTGGTATCTTGCGCGAACCATTGGCGGAATTCTGGGGAACGTTCATCCTGATCTGCTTTGGTTGCGGCGTGAATACCGTTGTCACCTTCGGCGATCATCAGTTCGGCGACTGGATGAGTATCAACTTCGGGTGGTTTCTAGGCGTGACGTTGGGTGTGTATGCGTCGGCCGGCGTATCCGGCGCGCACCTCAATCCCGCCGTGACGATCGCATTGGCTCTCTTTCGCGAGTTCCCTTGGCGAAAAGTGATTCCTTATATCATCGCGCAGGTCGCGGGGGCATTCGTCGCGGCGGCACTCGTGTTTGGCGTTTACTTCGACACCTTTCAGAAAGTGGATCCCCACCGCGATCAACTCGCAACGACCGGTGTCTTCTGCACCTATCCGCAGCCGCACGTATCAAGCGTGCCGGGTGGTCTCGTCGATCAAGTCGTGGGAACCGCGCTTCTCATGGCGATGGTCCTCGCCTTCGGCGATAAGCGAAACGTCAATCCCGAGCCCAAGTTCGCTCCCGCGCTGGTGGGTTTGACGGTCCTTGCAATCGGAGTGTCGTTCGGCTCAAATGCGGGATATGCAATCAATCCCGCACGCGATTTTGGTCCAAGACTTTTCGCATTCGTCGCGGGGTGGGGGCCTCAGGTCTTCACCGCCAGGGATTACTATTTCTGGGTGCCGATTATTGGCCCCATCGTCGGGGCCGCGATTGGGTCGATCGCATACGACCTCTTTATTTCACGCCACCATCCTATGATCGGGGACAACGACAGGGACGTTTGATCGCTGCCTAGGCATCGTTTGACCAAAGCGATCCCGACTCGAGTCCACGCAAATAGTCGATCGCCTCGTCGATGGATGATGTCCGAACCCCTCTCTTCCTCGCCTGGCGGTCAAGCTGAGCGAGAAGCATGACATCGTCCAGATCTTCCGAGCCGATGATCGCTTGAAGTGCCGACCGGCCTGGTGTCGGTTCGGAGAGGGCGAGTTCAAGTCCCGCGATGATATTCATCGTGCGGTGGGTCACGAGTCGATCGAGAAGTTTCGACGCTTCCTTGATCGTGTCGACCCCCTTGCCGATTCGTCCCACGTCGTGCAGCAAAGCGGCCGAGAGGAACTCCTCGTCGTACGGTTGCTCGCTAACGGCTAAGTCAAACAGTTGAAGTGAATGGTAGAGAGAATCGCCCTCCGGATGATCGGTTGTATCCAGAGCGACATTTTCGAGAACGGCGAGTAAATCTGCGATTACTTCAAACCGATCCTCTTCGGCCTCGATCCCCTCGACTTCCGCGTCGAGATTCCCTGTTCCCCCATCGAGCGATTCCTCTAATGCTTCAATCGTGAGACCAACGGACGCAGAATCGATTTTCGAGTAGACGCGAATCTTGACGGGATATTCGGTCGATAGGTGTAGAACGCCCCGTCGAACGGTGAACGCGTCAATGGGCTCCGGCTCGCTGATGAGGGGATCGATGGATTCCGCTCGAAGGGTATTAATCACCCTAGCGAGGCTATCGGAGGCCAAATCGATCGTCGTTTCGAGCCCGGTGCTCGCCTTCCCTTGAGACAAACGGCCGATGAGCCTTGGGTGGAAATCGCGAAGCCGTCTCATTAAGCGAAGGGCGGCGATTTGCATCCGTCTTGGATTGACGTCGATCGATCCCTCATCTTGCATTTCCTCAATGCGACGGACGGCATCCTTGATTTCACGCGTATTGGGAAAATCGGTGGCAGTGAAGCGGACACCAAGAATGCGGGCGGCACGGCGTTTGGCCGTGGTGAAGTCTCCCTCTCGACCCGAAGTGAGAAGCTTGGCGGCCTCGGCGGCGATTTGACGGCGGATCTCTTTTTTTCGCATCAGATGGATTGTCCGGAGATTATCGCTCCGTGGCAAATTCAGTCAGAACCACAATTCGTTGACGCTCTCATCCTTACAGTGTGAGGGAAGGAATCAAGCCTAAAAGAGAGGTTCGGCCCCGCATTAGATCTGAATTCGATTCGATAAGCTGGCTGATAAAGTGCCAACATGACTAACTCGACTGGTGGAAATACTAGGGCGTGCTAGGCTTTCACGTGCGAGACGTTTTCCGTTCCCGCTGGAATCGAGAGAAAGTCTTCGAAGTCCGCACCCCTAGCCCCAGGGTCATTGGGTTCTGGTGAAACCGAGCGAGAGCTATTTCTCGCTTTAAGCCTTACCGCGGTGAATAAAAGCATGTGTGGAATTTTCGGTTATGTCGCCAACGGTCATACGACCCCAGAGATCGTGATCGATGGCCTGCGTCGGCTTGAGTATCGCGGTTACGATAGCTGGGGTGTGGCCAGCCTGAATGCCGGAGAGGATGTCGAGCTCATCCGTTCGGTCGGTAAAGTGAGCCGGACGACCGACGAGGATTTGAAAGTCTTTTCACGCCCCGCCTCCCTTTGCATGGGGCACACGCGTTGGGCGACGCACGGCGAGCCAAGCGAGAGGAATGCTCATCCGCATCGCTCTCAGAGTGGCCGAATTTTTGTCGTTCACAACGGCATCATTGAGAATCATCGCGAACTGCGAGGCTTGCTGGAATCGGAAAATTACATTTTCCGGAGCGCCACCGATACGGAAGTGATCGCGCACCTTCTCGATCGCAATTTGAAGCGAACGCCGAACTTCGACGAGGCCCTTTCCCTCACCTTGCTCGAACTCAAGGGGGCTTTTGGCCTAGCGATTATGGATACCATGCAGCCGGACCGCTTGTTTGCGGTGCGCATGGGTAGTCCGCTCGTGATCGGCGTTGACGAAGATCGGTGCCTTATTTCATCTGATGCGAATGCCCTTGCTGCTTACACGAAGCAGATGATTTATCTGGATGATGGCGAATGGGCTGAAGTCACGCGCGACGGTGTGGTGACCTACGATTTCCACCGCGCGGCCACTGGCAAGATTGCGGAGCAGATCGAGATCGACGTCGCTGCCTCTGAATTGGGGCAGTTCAGTCATTACATGCAGAAGGAAATCTACGATCAGCCCGAATCGATGCGAAATGCGATTCGCGGGCGACTTCTTCGAGGCGAAGCAACCGCACGTTTAGCCGGCCTCGATGATCTGGGCGAGCGTTATCAACCAAGTCGCATCAAGATTCTCGCCTGCGGGACGAGCTGGCATGCGGCACTCGTCGGCCGATATTACTTTGAGGAATTGACCCGCGTTCCGACTGAAGTCGAGTACGCCTCCGAGTTTCGCTACCGCAACGCGGTCATCGAACCGGGAACGCTTGTCATCGCAATGAGCCAGTCCGGCGAAACGGCGGATACCCTGGCGGGGCTGCGTGAATCGAAGAGGCTGGGCGCGGTTCCGTTGGGAATCGTGAACGTGGTCGGATCTTCCATCGCGAGGGAATGCGGTCGTGGTGTTTACTTGCATGCCGGACCTGAATTCGGTGTGGCAGCAACGAAGTCATTTACGAATCAACTGATCATCCTTTTGATACTCGCGATTTATTTTGGCCGACAGAGGGGCATGTCGATTCGGCAAGGGCTCGAGCTTTTGAATGCCATCGAGCAATTGCCGGATTTCGCCAAGCAGACGCTGGCGGTGAGCGATCAGATCCGCGAGATTTCAAGCGAGTTTATTGATGCTCGCAACTTCCTTTACATCGGACGCTCAATGGAGTTTCCGATTGCGCTCGAAGGAGCGCTCAAGCTGAAGGAAGTCTCGTACATTCATGCCGAAGGTTTGCCGGCAGCGGAACTCAAGCATGGGCCGATCGCACTCATCACGCCCGAGATGCCGACGGTGGTGATTGCAACCCAGTCATTCATCTTGGATAAGGTGGCGAGTAACGTTCAAGAGATCAAGGCGCGTGGCGGACGCATCATCGCAATCGTCAGCGATGAGAACCGAATGTTTGATTCGCTCGCTGATCATTTGATTCGCGTGCCGATGGCGCATGACTTCGTGTCGCCGATTCTGGCCACCATTCCCACGCAACTTCTTGCCTATCATCTGGCGGTTTTGCGCGGATGTGATGTTGACCAGCCCAGAAATCTGGCGAAAAGTGTCACCGTCGAGTAATGTTGGATCGGTTATGCAACGGGCGGTGGCGAAACGTTGCCAGAAATCCGAACCTTTCTTGATCCTAAAATCACATTATTTGCGTACAAGAGTTAGCCACCCTGACCGATATCCCAATCACAGCAGCGTGTGATGGACGATACAAGAGGAGTGCGGCACGCAGGGACGTGCGGCGAACTCCGGTCCAGCGGTGCATCGACGGTAGGAAGCCTTGAGTCAGTCAGGATGGTGGCGGGGAGGGTAGGAAGCCGAGGAATCGATCGACCTCAATCTGAGATCGAAGAAAAAAGATTCCCTCGGCATTCGACTTGCTCGCTTCTGATCAACAGAGAGCACAACCATTAGGGGGGATTAACAATGCCTGCCGCGCTCCTCACCAACGTCGCTCAGACCGAAGAGCGGTCACACATTGATGGAGATCAATGGATCGCGGATCGCGTGTTTGAGCGCATGGGCAAACCACGAGACTTATTCCGGATTCAGATTCGTCCTCTTTGGGGCGAATACTACCGGGTCAATGTTTACCGAGAGACTGGTGCTTCCGAGGCGATTCCTCGCATCGAGATGACAGACAGTTTCTTCGTAACAACCGACCACGAAACGATGACCACTCGACCAGCAATTTCGAAGAAGTATTAAACCTGGGTAGAGTGGGCAGGTAAGTCTCCTCCACGCTGCGATAACCTACCAAAGGCCTCGGCTGTCCTGATGGGATGGCCGAGGTCTTTGTCATTTCTGCAACAGGTTTTGTGGAAGACTTGTAAGTAACGTCGCGGGTTTGGGCCGGAATGCCTACAATGTCGGCAGATGTTAGGTGAGCAGTAAACCCAATTTCGCACATCGTCCTGCTCAACCGTAACTCCCATCAATTTCGAAAAGCGGATGGTTCACATGGGTCTTCTCGCCCCGTTGTCGGGAGTCCGAATCGTTTCTGTTGCCTTGAACCTTCCTGGGCCCGTGGCAATTGCTCGATTGCGGGACATGGGAGCACAGGTTGTCAAAATCGAGCCCCCCTCTGGTGATCCGCTCCATTTTGCCCAGCCTTCCGCCTATGCGGAACTCCATCAGGGAATTGAGGTTCGAACAATGGACCTCAAGTCGGAATTGGGGCGAAGTGAGTTGAGGCCACTGCTGGAGAAGTGTGACGTCCTGTTGACGTCATCCCGGCTCGCCGCATTGGAACGACTAGGGTTAGGGTGGAAAAGCCTTTCCGATCAATACCCTCGACTTTGTCGCGTTGCGATTGTGGGAGCCGCGCCGCCCCAAGATGATGTGCCGGGGCATGATCTGACCTATCAGGCAAGTAAAGGGCTCGTCATTCCGCCCACCATGCCGGTCACTCTTTTGGCGGATTTAGGTGGAGCAATGGAAGCCGTTTGCGCTACTCTAAGTGTATTGCTGCGGCGAAGTGGCCGGGAACCGATGACGGCGGAGGAGCGCGACGTGGTCGTCCCCCTGGATTCGGCAGCGGAATATTTTTCGATGCCCATTCGCTGGGGATTGTGCCAACCGGGGGGCGTGTTGAGTGGTGGGCTTCCACAGTACAACTTGTATGCATGCCGATCAGGTTGGGTTGCGGTTGCAGCTCTTGAGCCGCATTTTTGGATGAGGATGCAGGCAAAGCTGGAGGTCAATGACCCGACGCAAGCGGAACTTGGGCAGATCTTTCTGAAAATGACAGCGACCGAGTGGGAAGATTGGGCTTCTCAGAACGATTTACCAATTGTCGCCGTTCGGCAGTAATCGACTATAGAATCTTCGCTGCGAACACGTACAGACTTGCGTCGCGCATGACATGTCTTTTGCAAACGACAACGACGAGGAGTTGGGAATGCGATCTGTCTCACAGAACTGCCCATCATTATCGAGTGATGAGGCAGACCAATCGAAGGGCCCAGGAACCATGTCTGAATCAAAAGCACATCTGACCAAACGACATGCGTTGCCTGCATTTGCGGCTGCATTGATTTCGCTGGGAATCCAGGGAGTTCTATCAGCTCAAGAGCCTGCCAAGCCTGAAACACCGGCTGCAGTTCCTGCCGCTCCTGGAGGAACTGAAGTTCCCGCTCCGGGATCACCGGTCCCCGGATCCCCCGCTGATGTGGCGGCAAAAGCCGAGGCGGAAAAACTCGAAAAATATCCCGAGCTCAAAGAAGCGATCGAATTGATCAAGCAGGCGAAGTTCGCCGAGTGCTTGGAGAAGCTCAATGAAGCGAAGAAGGCGCATCCGGAGCTTCCCACCGGGCGTCTTTTGTATGCCGAGATTCTGCTGCGAGGGAATCAAATTGGTGCCGGCCGAATGGAATTGGAAAGCGCGGTCACGGAAGCGCCTGATGATCCCCGTGGATATCTGACGCTTGGAGGTCTCGCCGCTAACGAAGGCCGACTGACCGATGCTTTCCTTGAATTCAATGAAGCACTAAAGCGAGCCGAAAACTTTGACTTCCATGAGGATAAAGGGAAGGAAAAGTTTATCGCGCGAACTTCGATCGGCCGGGCAACCGTTTACGAACGACGGAAGGATTGGAAGAACGCTCTTGCCGACTTTGAGGCCGCGCTTGCCGTTGATCCCAAGGATGGCAACGTTCGTCAACGAATGGCCCGCTGCTTCGTTCAACTCGGCGACAATGATCGGGCCATGAAGGAACTTCAGCAGGCGAAGGCGGATACACCATCGGTGAGCCCCCCGGAAACCGCGATGGCCACCTTCTACGCCAATGACAATCAACACGAGAAAGCGGAAGAGATGTTCCGCAAAGGGATCGAGGCTGATCCGAGCAATCCAATCGTCTATTCCTCGTTTGCCCAATGGCTCTACAGCCGCAACCGCGGCCGCGAAGCCAAGGAAGTCGTCATGAACGGCTTGCAGACGCTTCCCGAAGCGCGGGACCTTCGAACGCTCCGGGCGATCTTGGCCCGCCATTTGAAGGCCTACGAGGAAGCGGAAGCAGAACTCGATGATCTTCTTCGAGATCAGCCCAACAACGGTCTTCTTATCAACGAGTTGGCGTTGGCACTCGTCGAGCAGCAAGATCCGCAAAAGCAGCGTCGAGCGATGGAAATCGCGGTCAAGTTGGTCCAGGCCAACTCGAAGTCACCCGATTTCGTCTCGACCTTCGGTTGGGTCAATTATCGAATGGGACAGATGGATCGAGCCAAGCAGGCGCTTGATTTAGCGATCAAGCTCGCCGGAACTCAGGTTCGCCCGGACATTTACTACTACTTCGCACACATCCTGACGGAAGAAGGGAAGAACGATGAGGTGAAGAAACTCCTCACCAAGATCGTTCAAGCCGAGCAGCCGTTTGCATTCAAGGATGATGCGACGCAGTGGCTGGAGCGCCTGAATGCCTCGGCGACTCCTCCCAGTCCATAAAGGGATTTGAAAGCGAATCATTCGCGCAGCTCTGGTATTCTGAGCGGGGTACCAGAGCTGTTTCGTTTCTTGACAGGCATGCTCTATTTCCGAGGGCAAGTAAGATGGGTCCGCTCATCGTTCAGAAGTCAGCGTGATGAAGGGGGCCGTTGAGCGGGAATCGTTGCATACGGGAAGCTTTCAAAAGCAGGAGTGGATGAAAATGTTTCGTCGCGTGCTTTGGATTGGCGGCTTTGTCATTTTCAGCGGACTATCAGCGGCTGCGATCGCTGAAGAGCCAACGTCGATCCCGGCGACGCCGGATCAAGCGACGCTCGAAAAGGAGTTCATCGAAAAGATGACGGGCATCGTGATGGTCGGCAAATTCACGATTCTCGATCAGCCGATCGATATCGGACCTCGTCCCGACAAGTACACGATTACGAAGGTCGAGAAGAAAGAAGGGAACAACTGGCTCTTCGTGGCGAAGGTCGAATATGACCTTGGCACCTATCCTGTCGCGGTAAAAGTACCCGTCGAATGGGCGGGGACGACACCGGTGATCACGGTGACGAACATGGAGATTCCGCTGGTGGGGAAGGGTGTTTTCAATGCCCGCGTCCTCTTTGACGGCGATCGCTACGCGGGGACTTGGAGCCATGACAAGGTCGGAGGCCATATGTTCGGCAAGCTCGAGAAGCCAAAGCCCGAGGACGCGAAGAAAGAGGAGAAGGCCTCTGAGAAGAAGGATGGAGCAGACAAGAAAGAGGGCAAGTAGTCGCGTGGTTCTCGGTCACGTTGTGCAGTGCCGCGTGCCATGCTTCACGCTTGCGTGAGCATGTGCTTTCCTAAGGAGCTTCACCAGCGGATCGACATTCTCTTTAGCGGTTTTACAGGAATCTATCGTGCTTTTGACGCTACAGACGCTTTGGAATGTCAATATGCCACATACATACCCATGCCGTCGTAGAAATAACCAAAAGATCCTCGGCGGCCAGTCTTTCAGAAGAGTCCATGCTCACGCAAGCATGGCACCCGCATTTTGGACGTGAAGCATGGCACCCGCATTCAGGGGAGTACGTTCGCCCGAGCGTGAGGGATGCTACCCGGCGACTGCGATCGGGCACCAACGGATCAACAGTCTTTTCTAAATGCCAGACGGTTCCTTAATGCCGGAAGAGGAACTCCTTGCAGTTGAGCAGAGCCCAATGAATGTCTTCGAGGGCTCTCGCTCGATCACCAATCTTTGCAATGTGAGCAGACGAGGCTTCCTGTTCCGCGGGAGTGGCGGAGCGGCTGAGAGTGGCCATGTAGAGTGCTTCGATGATCGCCGGGTCTGGGGTGTTATTCGCCAAGAGCTGTTTCACGCGGCTTTGTGGATTGCTCAGCTTGGCGTGAACCACATCACCGTTAATCAAGTTCAGTGCCTGCGTCAGTGTGGTTTCCGACTCGCGGGCACATTCGCAAACCAGCTCGCGGCTTGGCTGACCAAATGCCTGTAAGAATTCGTGATTGACCTCTGGGTCGGGAAGTTGAACGGCCCGAGTGCCGGCGGGCAGTCCCGCGAACTTTTCTGGAACTCCGGTCGACGACGAGATTGCATCAAGGAGAACTTCGGCAGAGAGAAGTCTCGTGGATGCGTGCGAGAAATACTTCTCATCGGTTGCGTTCGTCGGGTTCGTTCGGGCGCTCAGTTGATACGTGCGGGAATTAGCGATGGCACGGACGATCCGCTTGAAGTCATAGCCATGCTCAACGAAATCCTTGGCCAGAGCATCGAGAAGAGCCTCGTTTCGGGGAGGATTCGAGTCGCGAAAATCATCGACCGGCTCGACAATTCCCTTGCCGTTCATGTGATACCAGACTCGATTGACGATCGATTTGGCGAAGAAGGGATTCTCGGGAGAGACGAGCCACTTCGCGAGAAGTTCCCTTCGATCCGCATTCGGGTCACCGGTAAACGGACCGCTTCCCGGTCCCTTAGGGGGCATGACTTTCCCAGTCCGAAGATGATTCACTTCGCCGCCACGCGCCACAAAAATGACTTCCGCCTCGGATTCAGGCGTCGGCTTTTTGTGTCCGACGCGAGCAAAACAAGCGGCGAGGCCGTAATAGTCATCTTGAGTCCA
The DNA here is from genome assembly GCA_019748235.1 of bacterium. Taxonomy (GTDB): domain Bacteria; phylum Planctomycetota; class Planctomycetia; order Kolteriales; family Kolteriaceae; genus JAIEPU01. Next base: position 15,325 of record JAIEPU010000305.1, on the reverse strand, counting down.
GCGCTCGAAAGGATGATTGTGGCATTTGGCGCACTGCATCCGGACTCCCATGAAGAGCTGCGCGGTGGATTCCGCGCATTCCTGGGGATCTCGGGCGACGCGATAATAGTTCGCAGCGGGAGACATCATCGTATCCCCCGTGGACGTGATCAATTCCGTAACGAATTCGTTGATCGGACGATTCTTCGCGAAGACGTCGACGAGGTAGCGGCGGAAATTGTGCGAACCTCGATACGTAATCTGCTTTCGCGTGCTCCGAAGGATATCCGCCCATTTCATCCCCCAGAACTCGGCATATTCGGGGCGTTCCACGATCTTATCAACGAGTTTGGCCCGCTTGTTCGGGTCTTGATCAGCTAAAAACGCTTGAACTCGTTCTGGAGTCGGAAGAATGCCCGCCACGTCAAGGTGCACGCGCCGAACGAACTCAGCATCCGAGCAGAGGTCAGAGGGTAGAATCTGCAATTCGGCAAGCTTCGCGAAGACATGATCATCGACATAGTTGTTCTTCGGAGGATTGCTCCAAACGAATCCGGGCGTTTCGCGCAAATGTGATAGGCGTGAATTCTCGACCGCGTGCAAGTACCTGCAGAGCACCGCCACGCTTCCCTTATCCTTAAAAGTCACAAGACCATTTTTGGAAACTTCCGCGGTACTGGGATCGCTCGTGCTAAAGGCGACCAGAGGAGTGACATCACGTCTCGATCCGTCGGAGTAGACAGCTTGTGCGACGATCTGCTGCCTCGTGGAGTCGCCTCGAAGGAGTCGGACCTTTGGAAAGACCTCGAGCTTGACGAACTGCACGCCGTCACCGGCGGGGGGATTGGTTCCCTCGGCAATCCACTCCTTCACCACCTGGTACGCTTCCTGATCCGGTCCGAATCGTCTCCCTCCCTCGTGCGGGATGCGAGCTGTTCCTTTCAGAAGAAGCAGGCTGTTTTCTGGGTCGTTTTGATTGAGGCGGCGGCCGAACATTTCTCGCGTGAGGACATTGATATCCTGATCGGGAAGGTATCCCTGCAGGCTGAGTCGAAAGCCGTTCTTTCCAGACGGCGTGCCGTGACAAGCTCCCGAGTTGCAGCCCGCGCGGGTCATGGCAGGTACGACTTCATGATGGAAATGGACTGGGCTCGGCTTTTCCAAGTTAGAGACGTTGACGCCGGTCTTCGCCTCCATTTCGCCTACTTTAGCCGTGATTTCGGTGCTGCCGTTCCCCTTGGGATGAACGACACCCTTTTCATCGACCGTCGCGACATTCGTATCCTTCGATTGATAAGAGGCCGCGCGGGTCAGGTCTCGAACAGAGCTGTCAGCATAATTTCCAGTGACGAGTAATTGCTGAGTGGCGCGTGCCCCAGAGAGTGTGATCGAATTGAAATCGATATTGATCTGCTTCGGTTCGCCGACCGGGTCACTTTCTTCCGCGGCTCGCGTGACAGATAAATGGCCTGAGATTAGTAGACTCATCGCCCCGAGAACCAGATAGCTTCGCATTCGCCAACTTCCTGTTTGCCAGTTCATTCGGCTCTACTTCGCCGCGACGATTTTGAGCCGAAGCGGTGCTGAATCTGACGTTTCCTTCTGTCCGTTAATGTCGAAAGCCGATCGCGCGATCACGTTGTCGACCGCAGTGAGGGGAGCGTCGGCTGCTGCCGTCAAATCGAGAACGACTTCCGCTTGTCCCTCGGCGATCGTGCCGCTGGTGGCCGAAACGCCGGTGGGAAGATTGATCAAACTTACGGGGAGAGCTCCTTTGAACGCGGGGAGCCTTTCTCCTTTGACCGTAACCTTAATCGTTTCACCAGGTTTGATTGTGACCTCTGTTGGGGCGACCGTCAATGCGGCAGCGGCTCGAACATCAAGATAGAGGACTTCCGCGTAGGAACGGACGCCGCGTCCCGCGAACGTTGATCGACCGCTGATGACAATCGGAAAACGTCCGATGGGCGAGCCTGGCTTAGACTCGACGTTCAGAGTGACCGAGCGCGCCCCCTTCGGAATTGGCTGTGGATTGATGACGATATTCTGCGGAGCGTTCTCGACGGCTAGCTCAATCGGTTCATCCGCGAACTTTTCGCGAGTCGCCTCGATGACCAGTGGTGTATTCGTGAAACGGGCGGCTGCCGGGGATTGAAGTGTCGCCTTGAGGGAGAAAAAAGAACGGTCCACGACCGAAACGGCTACCTTGGTATCCACACTTGGTGGTATGAGAAGGACATTGTCGAGCTTTGGACGGAGAAGCGGAGATAAGAGCCCGATCCTTCTTGTTTTCGCTCCCGTCGTTGATTCACCGAGGACCTGAAGACTAGTCACCCCCATCGGGGCATCCGGCGCAACTTCCAGCGTCATGTAAGAGACCGGCGCGCCAGCTCCGATTTCTGCAGGGCGAGAAACGATTCCCGCCATCGTTGCAGCCGTGGTCAATGTGACGGCATCGCCCATTCCCAAACGATCGATCGCCACGGCGAGAGGAATGTGCCCTCCGCGTGGAACGACGATCTGGTCTTTCGCGGGACGAAGGACGAAATCGGTGCGCGGCGATTCGGTGTCGATCCGATACACGAACTCGACACCTCCCCGATGATTCAGATCTTCGACGATAAGAACAAAAGTGCCCTCGGCCGGGGAAGTGAAGGTCAACTCGCCGTCGTTGGTTCCCTCGTCATCACTCGCTTGAAGTTGATTCCCGGCTATGTCCACGACGCGAAGATACAAGTCTGCCGGAGATGCGATTCGTTTGGTCAGACCACGGAAATAGATCGCTGCCCCCTTTCTCGCTTGAAAGGAATACGCGTCCACGTCCCCCGCGCGCTCCAGCCGACCGTCGAGCGTACGCCCGAGCTTAATGGGATTCGCGGTGGCGACCGCATCGTTTGGCTCGAGTTCGAGCTGCGATTCGCCATCTTGCATCTCGAGGGTGAGCCACGTGGAGCCACTTCCTCCTTGCACCGCACACTGGGAAAAGGGGGACGGATCCTTCCCATCGAGTTTCACTGTTGCCGGGGGAACGTCCGACGCTTTATGCCCCGGAAACGCAACCGTGAGCTGCTGGCCACGTTGACCTCCCGCAGGATAAGTGGCGCGCGTGATGGGGAAGTCGCCGATGCGAAGGTGATACGGCCACACACCCCCTTGAAAGCGGGTATCGCGAAGCTCGACGATGTAGCGACCCGCGGCGGGAAAAGAAACGGTGAATCGCGAGTCATATCCCAGACCTTCATCATTATCGTGACTGATCAATTCCTTTCCGTCAGGGCCGCTAATGCGAAGCAGCGGATCGAACCCGGTCCCAAGGCGGTAGCCGACGACTTCGAATGACAATGATTGGTTGGCGGTGACATTGATCGCGTAAAAGAGAGTTTGCTCCGGGAGAATGAACCCATCCACTGCGCCCGGGATAGTTAATTCCTGAGGGGTCGCGGGAGTCTTGTTCTGACCTCCCTCAAGCGCCACCGGTAGGTCGTCAATGACGACGAGCCGAACGTCGCTGATACCTTCCGGACCGATTCCTCGAAGACCGTACATGCCGACCGCTGTCTTTGCGTCGGGAGTGATATCGAACGAGATTTCGTTGTCGGTCGCGGGGGCATCGGACACCCATTGAACCTGGGCATCGAAACTGGTCCAAAGGTTTCGGACTGCGGCAAGTCCCTGGCCGTAAAGCCGAACGCGAGTCTTCACGCCCGGATTGAAGGCAACCGGGATGAGATGGGTAACATTCTGTGATCGTGCGGGTAAGACAATGATGATGCTCAGAACGACGGTCAGTAAAAAGTATGATCGAATGAAAAGCATTCGGGAATTCTCAATTCATCAACATCGGTTCGAATCGGCAACCCGTGTGGATCGTTTCACGCATGGCAGACCAGTTCGTGAGACTGGAATTTCATTTTCAGCCTAGCGGGTAGGCACGGTCCTTCGCAACCATACTTTACGAGGCGAGGGATCTGTTCTCATCACGAGACGTGATAACGGAGACGATTCTTCCGGACCGTCATAATCTGCGCACGTCTGACATTAACATGTCAGTCTTCTCAGATCGGGAGATTTGAATGAGGGGATTCGATGGCCGTTGATGCCGATCGGATGCTAAAGACAATTCGTGAGGCCGCCATGCTTCTCCGCGCGACGACCGGTCGGCGCGGGATGGTGATTCATCTCCCCAAAGAGACGGCAGATTTTGTCGTCGCCGGTGACTTGCATGGTAATCTCACCAACCTCCGATCGATCCTGGCGATCGCGGATCTCGATAACCATCCGCATCGTCATTTGATTCTGCAAGAGTTCGTTCATGGGACGGCGCGATATCCCAACGGTGGATGCACTTCCCACCGATTACTTGACGCGGTCTCTTTGTTGAAGACTCGCTATCCACAGCGCGTGCATTTGCTTCTCGGCAATCATGAGCTGTCTCAGTGGACAGGGCGAAAGGTCGCGAAGGATGATGTCTATCTGAACGATCTCTTCGAGGTTGGGATTGAAGCAGCTTACGGAGAGCGTGTTGAAGAGTTCACGGAAGCATACGATCTATTATTTTCGTCGATGCCGCTCGCGGTGCGAACGCAAAATCGAGTATTCATGTCGCACAGCATTCCGGAGTCGAGGCATTTACCGGCTTTCGACTATGGCGTCTTCGAACGCTTCGGCGTCGGAGACGATGATCTCGGGAAGAATTCGCCCGTATATCAATTGGTTTGGGGACGTGACACGCGCGACGAAACAGCGGCAGAATTCTGTCGGCACGTCGAGGCCGATTACTTGGTGACCGGGCATATTCCGCAAGAGAAAGGATATGCCATGCCGAATTCGAGGCAGATGATCATTGATTGCGTCGCCACTCCAGCCGCGTGCATGCTACTTCCCGCCAATAGACCCGTGACGACCGATGAATTCATCGCGGGGATTCGAGAGTTACCGGCCACTTAAGCCAATCTTGGATCGATCGAAGAAATCATCGAATTACCCCCCCCATTTTTTCGGACGAGTTTACCCAGTTACCAGAGTTTGCTCTGAATCTTCCGATCCTATCAGTCCTAGGAGAGGGACTTTTTTGAGGGACATTTCGAATCGGTGTTTCCTCGCGGGAAGCTGGTTCGATGGTGCCGATCTGGAAACACGTGCGGAGATCGAAACGACCTCGTGTGGGACGTTTCACGCGGTGCTGGCTCGCGGAATAGGCGAGTCCGTCAGCGACTTCGCCCGGATGGTTTGTCTCGCGCGACGGACTTCTCAGAAGTCGGCAAGAGCGGCAATGGCCGATCACGCGGGCATCAATGGTTTGACGATCCAACGAACGATGTAAGGGTAGAACGATGCGTCGGCTGATTTCCATGCTCTGCCTCGCCGCTGGTCTAATGGTCGGCGCCGGGTGCTGCCATACGTGTGACGTGTGCGATGATTGCGGCGGCTGCAATGAGCCGTACGCGATGAGCAGCTCGTCGGGTTGTGCGACTTGCGGCAACAATTATGCGTCGAAGCCGACCATGACCAAGAAGTCGACTTCAATCGCCATGCCGGTCAAGAGCACCGTCAAGACTCGCTAAGTCGAATTACTCGATCTATCGCACGTAAGAGTCTAAATGCCCGAGTTCTCATCGGCATTGGTATCTCTTCTCGCTGCGAGAACCTCACATGGCGAACGACATAGGTCGCGAGAGTTTTCTCGCGGCCTTCTACGTTTTGGGCTTCAAAACACCGCGTGAAAGACCGATCGATTTCCTTTGGCGGGCGGTTCTGTTAAAACAGTGGTGCGGGTGGTCTGATATTCCTGCATCCATCGACCTCTCGTGAGAATTGAACTATGGAACGGTCCCCATGAAATTGATCATCGCCATCATTCAGCCAAACAAGCTCGAAGCTGTCAAAGAGGCGCTCGCGCAGGTGGAGGTCTTCCGGCTGACCGTCATGGACGTTCAGGGCTTCGGCCGTCAAAAGGGTTACACCGAGATCTACAGGGGTCGCGAATTCACAGGTAACTTACTTCGCAAAGTCGAATTACAGATCGCCGTCAACGACGACTTTCTCGAGAAGACGATGAACGCGATCATCGAAGCAGGCCGTTCGGGGGAGAACGGGAAAGTGGGGGACGGAAAGATCTTCGTCCTACCCATTGACGACTGCATTCGGATCCGAACCGGCGAGCGAGGCCCGGAAGCGATCTGATTTAAGAACTCGATCAGTCTTCATAAACGCGCGGATCGAGGGCAAGGACGGCTTGATCCAGCTGTCCACCGCTCCCCACCAAGATCACGATATCCTTCTCTTCGAGCTGGAAATCCGCTGGAGGATTGGGGGTGAGCTGCCCCTGTCGGCGAACGGCAATGATGGTTGCTCCCGTTTGGCTGCGGAAGTCCAGTTCCTTCAGCGACTTGCCGACCGCGGGAGAATTGTCACGAATCAGACAGGTGATGGTCGTCACCTCTTGAAGCATCCCCACCGGAAGCTCCATCTTATTCGCCCCTTGCTCCCCATCACGAAGCACCTCGTAATGGTCATGCCGAATTCGTTGAACGAGATCGAGAATCAAGTTTCGCGGGATCAAGAACCGCTGCAAAACGCGCGCGAAGATTTCGACAGATGTCTCGAATTCCTCGGGAATGATCTCCGAAGCCCCGAGTTGGCGGAGCTCATCAACTTCGGAAACGTAGCGGGTTCGCACGATGATGTGTAAATGAGGATTCACCTGCCGCGCGACGCGAACGGTCCGGCGCGTCACCGCTGGATCGGAGATAACGATCACCATCGCGCGCGCTTCCTTCACTCCAAGATGTTCGAGCAGAGGGGCGCGAGAGCAATCGCCCAAGACGATCGGTTCGCCCTTATCTTTCTCGGTCCTGACCGTGATCGGATTCATCTCGACGATGACATAAGGGAGATCGAGGTCTCTCAGCACCCGCGCGACATTGTGACCATTTAGTCCATACCCAGCGATGATGACATGATCATGGCAGTGGTCGATCTTATCCGTGGGAACTTCGTCATAAACTTTCTGATCGGGAAGCAGCTTCGCGATGTATTCCACTATTCGAGGGCCAAGGGCGATCAAAAATGGCGAGAGCGACATCGTCACGACCGCTGCCGCGAGAAAAGACTGATAAGCGGTTTGGCCAATGATGCCGTACTCTTCGACACCTCTATTCGCCAAAACGAAGGAGAATTCTCCGATCTGTGCGAGCGAGATACCACTCAACACCACCGTGCGAAGAGGATTTCGTTCGATCCAAAGGGGGAGCATGACGACGGCTGATTTGAGGAGCAGAACCCCAAGCACGATTCCCGCGACGAGGAGGAGATTGTTCATGACAAAGCCGACGTCGAGGAGCATGCCAACCGAAACGAAGAAGAGGCTGCTGAGGGTGTCACGAAATGGGAGCACTTCCGCCATCGTTTGGTGAGCATACTCTGAGTCCGAAAGGGCCAGGCCGGCGAGAAATGCTCCAAGCGCGAGGGAAAGACCGACTGATGCGGTGACGGCCGCCGTCCCCAAGCAGACGAGCAGGATCGCCATGATGAAGAGTTCGCGATTACGCGTCTTCAAAATCTGGAACATCAAAGGAGGGATCGCGAAGCGGATTGCCACGAGTACTCCGATGACGACAGCGAAGCTGATGCAGAGCTCTTTCCAGATGTTTCCTTGAACGTGATGAGAATCAGACAGCAGCGGAAGGGAGATCATGCACGCGGTGACGAGCAGATCTTGCAAGAGAAGGACGGAGACCGCCACTCTTCCAAAGGGGGCATCGCTTTCGCCTCGATCGATAAGAATTTTCATGACGACCGCGGTGCTCGACATAGCGACGAGCATGCCGACGAACAGCGCAGGCTTCCACCCATCCATCCACGCGTACGTGACCAGCATGGTGACGAGGCCGGAGCCGACGACTTGTGGTACCCCGACGACCAGCATCGTGCGCGCATAACTCCAAAGCCGGGAAAGAGAGAGTTCGAGGCCGACCGTGAAGAGGAGGATGACGACGCCGATTTCCGCCAAATCTTTGACGATTTCGATGTCTGAAACGAGCCCTAATCCATAGGGGCCGACGACCAAGCCTGCGAGAAGCAGACCAACAAGACTCGGCGCGCGAAGGCGATGAAAGGTAAAGACGACGAGAGCCGAGACGGCGTAAACGATGAGCAACTCAACGAGAAATCCACCGTGTTCCATAAGTTGCTCCTAACGTGTTTAATGTTTCAGTCGGTGTGCCTCGAGTGACAGATTGTTGACGCTTAGATGCTCAGTCAAAGCCAGGTCGATGCTTTAAATCCCGAGCAAAACCAAGACCAAACGAGCGAGAATCTGTGTCGTCGTCGCGAGAGACACGAGGGCGTCCCACTAAGTTCGCGATTCCGGCACATCATTCCAATCAATGACGCTTGGCTCATTGGGAATGATTCGGCGCAGGCCGCCTCGTTTGATAATCTCGACACCTTTCCCTCCGCGTGAGGTTGATTTGTATTTGCCTCCGCGACAGGGGATCTCGGTGCCGTTTGTATTCTCCAATCGAAGCAATTCGTTGTCATCGCCGATGATGCAGCCGCCGAGACATCGCGCGTTCTTCTCGAGCTTGATCCCATGCACGCCTTTACCGACGCCCGAAAGCTCGATCACTTGATCGATCGGGAAGTGGATGAGATGTCCATCGTCGGAGGCAAGGAAGATGCTTTCGTCCTTCTCGGTCGGAATGGCCACGAGAACGACTTCGTCCTTGGCTTCGAGGCGGACATAGCGCCGCCCTGCTTTGGTGGAAGGAGTGAGGAAAGGAGTCAGTGGCGTTCGAAGGACGTTCCCACCTGACGTCGCGACGAGGACTTGCCACTCTTTCGTACCAGGGAAGTAAGGGATCTTCTTTGTCGGTGATAGTCGGCCCGCGGGAGTGAACCGGGGATCGGTGGTGATGGCTCCGACGATGGAGGCCCCGTCCCCCATGCGGAAAAATTTCGCGAGCGGTTCCCCATACCCGGAGCTGACGGGGAGTTCGTCGATTCGAATCGTATAAGCAACGCCGTCGGAGGAGAACAGTACGATAAAGTCGAGCGTGCTTCCCGGCAACACGGCGAGAACTTCGTCCCCTTCGCGCGTTCTAGTCGATGCGACGGAGGAAATCCGGCCAACTCGCTTCACCCAGCCTTCACGCGTGAGAACGACGTTCGTGTTTTCCCGGACGATGTATGCTTCAGGATCGAATTCCGGTTGAGCTTCTTCATCGGCCAAACGTGTTTTGCGTCCGCCGCCATACTTTTCGCCGAAAGCTTCGAGTTCGCCCCGCACTTCATTTCGAAGGCGTTTGGGAGAGGCAAGAATTCTTTCGATACGCTCCGCCTCCGCTCGCTTTTCCGCGAGTTCCTTGCGGATCTTTTCGATCTCTAGCTTGCCGATGCGATAAAGGTTCAGATCGACAATTGCGAAACTTTGAATCTCCGTCAGGCTGAATCGTTTTCTCAGTCTTTCGGCGGAATCAGACCGACCGTCGCTCTGGCGAATGATGCGGATTGCCTCGTCGAGGGCGTTGAAGATGATTTCAAAACCTTCGAGGATGTGTATCCGCCTTCGAAGCTGTTCGAGTATGTACTCAAATCGCCGGCGAACGGTGTTCGTTCGGAATGTGAGGAACTCCGCCAGCATCTCCTTGATGCCGGTCCGGCGCGGGCGAACGTCACCCTGAGGGCCGTCTGGATTCGCGGGAAAAAGCGACGTGAAGTTACAATTGAAGTTGTCTTGAAGTTGCGTGTGCTTGAAGAAATAAGCCATGACGGCATTGGGGTCGGAGTCAGCCCGAATCTCGACGACGATGCGCATGCCGTTCGCAAGGCTTGATTCATCAACGAGATTCTCGACCATCGGCAGCTTCCGCTGCGCGATAATCTCTCCCATCGCGGCGAGCATGTTCCCTTTGTTCACGCCGTGCGGAATCGAGCTGATGATGATTCGTTTAAGCGATCCCGTCTTCCCGTTCGTCGAGGACTTCCCTTTGATCTTGTCTTCCTCGAGCTTCCATTCTCCTTGAACGCGAATGGATCCCTGACCAGTCTCATAGATTTGCCTGAGAGTCGGCTGGTCGATGAGCATTCGGCCACCAAGCGGGAAATCGGGGCCTCTAATCGGGCCACGCTGCAGATTCACAAGCTGCGCGGTGGTCGCCTCCGGTTCATCAATGAGGATCAGACATGCTTTGATCAATTCGCCGATGTTGTGTGGTGGGATATTGGTCGCCATTCCGACCGCGATTCCCTGCGAGCCGTTGGCAAGCAATTGGGGAAACTGTGCGGGCAGGACGACCGGCTCTGTTTTTTCACCATCAAAGTTGGGCCGAAAGTCGACGGTGTTCTGGTCGATCTCTGTCATCAGTTCTTCCGCGATGGGAAGAAGCTTGCATTCGGTGTATCGACGAGCGGCGGGAGGATCGCCGTCCACCGATCCGAAATTTCCTTCGCCGTGGATGAGCGGATACCGCATGACGAAGTCCTGCGCCATGCGAACGAGCGCTTCGTAGACGGGGTCATCGCCGTGCGGGTGATATGACTTGGTGACTTCGCCGGTGACACCGACGCACTTTCGCGTCCGGCCGTCCGCGCGGTAGCCCTCTTGCCGCATCGCGAACAGGATTCGCCGCTGCACCGGTTTCAATCCATCGCGGACATCGGGAAGAGCACGGGAAGTGACGACCGAGAGCGCATAATTCAAATAGCGCCGTTCCGCTTCTTCCTTGATGTTGACGGTTTCGATTTGCTCGATCATGGCATCCGTTCCGTGTCAATGACTTAGAGGGACGGTCCCTTGGCGCGGGGCACATCTCTCCGTCCTTTTTATGAGGAAATCTAGCAAAGGAACTGTTCCGCGGCGGGAAGTATTCGCTCGCGGGCTTGATCGACGGGATCGCTGAGGCTCGCGCCAGCGGCTGCCTTATGGCCTCCGCCTCCAAGCGTTTCGGCGAATTTGCTGCAGTCGAAGTTGCCACGACTGCGGAAGCTCACTTTCGTGCCGCCTTCGAGTTGGCCGATGAAGAGAACGGCGACTTCGACTCCACGAAGACTCATCAGTTCGTTAATGAAGTCTTCGGTCTCCATGGGATGAGCATTCACATCCATGATGTCTTGCCAATAGATGTAACTGGTGGCCAGGGTGCCGCCGCAACGAAGATCAATTCGCTGGTAGAGGACACGCATGAGCTGAAGTCGCTCGGCCCGGTTCTGCTCGAAGAGTTGACGATAAATCGCATGAGGCTTTGCCCCCGCGCGAACAAGTTCCGCGGCTGCTTCATAGACGGCGGGTGTTGAATTCGGATGCCGCATCCAGCCGGTATCCATTGCGATTGCAACGAATAGAGCCTGAGCGGCTTCCGGCGAAATCGGTTGCTTCAATGCCTGATACGCTTGATAGATGAGCATGCCGGCGGCGGCAGCCGACGTATCGACGAGCCTTAATGCTCCGAGATCATCCTGGCTGACGTGATGATCGATGACGACCTTTGGACCTTGAAACGATCGGACGAACGGAGCCAACCCCGCGAGCTGCGACCATGTGCCGGTGTCGACGACGATAAACAAATCGGGATCGACCTTGGGTGTTTCACTTCCAGGATGGATCCACTGAATTCGCCGGAAATCTGGATCGAGGAAGTGATACCGCTCGGGAGTGGGACTTGAGTTCAAGATTTCGACTTGCTTCCCACGGGCGATCAGTAAGTCGGCAAGGGCTAATTCCGAGCCCAAGGCATCGCCGTCGGGGCGAACATGAGTGGTGATCAAGATTTTTTGAGCAGCATTGATCCGCTCTTCGAGCTCATTCCAGGCGAGCATCCGATTTTCACCTATGACTTAATCACCATTGTGTTCGGCGGGACAACGCATGAGCCTCTTCATCCGCGCGCAAATGGCGGAACGACATCGCCTTCATGCGATTCTCCCTTCCTAACCATCTGAGATATATTACGAGTGTCGGGCGTGAGGGCGAGGTCGTTCGTGACCGAGCGTCGCTTCCTACGAATTCGGGGGAGGGTTCAGCCAAAGGGCAGAGGGAAAGGCTTCCCGCGCGCGATCGACGACCGATTCGAGATTGTTTGCCTTTCGCCACCGGAGAAAGTCGATGATCGTCCGCCAATCCGATTCGCTCAGCTTGCCTGTCGATAAAGCCTGATCGAATTCCTTGTCGGCCAATTCGAGATTTCCCGCCGACAATTCAATTTGTCCAGCGACGAAATGCTGATTGGTCACGTTCGACGTCTCCTTCAAGAGAGCGACGGTGACGTCGGGATCGATCTTCCCTTCATTGGTGGAAGTTAGCGCCAAGTCCATTAACCAACCGGTGAGGTTGTCTGGATGCGCTTTCACGAACTCCATGAGTTGCTCGCGCGCTTCAGGGAGGTGGTCCAGCTTCGCGAACATTCGAATAATCCAAAGTGTCACGAATGCTTCGGAGTAATGGGCCTCCTTGATCGTGCGAACTTTGGCGAGAGCTGTTTCCTTTTGGTTTTTTGCGAGGTCGATTTCCGCCAACATCATCTGGTCGTTGACAAAGGGGAACCGCTGGGTGCGCGCCCGCGCAAGCGTCGCTTCCGCATCTTCGGTAGCGCCGGACTTGATGAGCAGTCTCACGGCTCGGTCGGTCACTGAGGGAAGGGCGGGGCCCCGTGCGATCGCCTTCAAATAGTGCTGAATCGCTTCTTCTGGACGATCATTGACCTCCGCCTCAAGGCCCTTCACGAACCAAGTGGCCCAGTGTTGACGGTGATATTGATGCAGCACGGCAGCATGCTCAGCCAACGTCGGAGCCGCGAGTGCAGGGTTCGCGACGTTGCGTTCGTAAGCACGAATCGAGTCCGCCCAGCGCCAGCGAACATTCGCGTCACCAAACTTTTTTCGAGCCTGCTCAATCGCTCGGTCAGAGGGTTCCGATCCCTCAGCGGTATCAATCCATGTCCAGCGATACATCCAAGCCAAATCGTCGTTCGGATCTGCTTCACATGCCGTGGCGAATTTCTCCCCCGCCTCTTTGTTGGAGCGGAGAAGTCCATCGAGCTGACCGATCAAACGAAAGCGGGTCGACTGTGTGGGAGGAGGAAAAAGTGACTCGTTCTTGGAGAGGATTGTTCGCGCGGCGGCGAAGTCACCTTGCTGAGCTTGGAGAGTCGCTCGACTGAGCACGGAAGCCATCTGTGGGCCGAAATCCTTGTCGAACTTTGCTATTTGCTTTTCCGCCTCGGCATCGTTTCCGGTGGCAATGAGAAGTCGGATGAGGGAAAGGGCGACGATCGGCTGGCGATCGTAAAGCTGGCGGGCCGCGCGCAAGGTGTCGAGTGCTTCACTCGTTTGCCCCGACATCCATTGCACTTCCGATTCCAGGAGCGTGAGATTCACATCGTTTGGAACGCGACGCTTAGCACGTTCCAAGAGATCGAAGAGTTGATCGAACTTTCTTTGCGATGCCGGCAATTCCGCGAGCTGTCCAAGCCTCGTTCGAAGAAGGCCAAGCAGCGCTCCCGGAGGATGAAACGGGCGGTCGATCGCCTCGGACCATGCTTGTTCAGATTTGTCGAGATCACCTAGGCTGTAAATGATTTCACCCAGTGTGATGAGAGGGGTGAATTCGCGAGGCATCCGTTCGTGGGCGCTGTCCGCCAGACGAATGGCTTTCTGATAGTCCCCCTGCCCGTAGGCGATCCCCGCCAAGGCTAAGTCAATTTTAAAGACAAGCTCATCTCGATCCCCCCACGACTGCGAGGGCATACCGAACTGTTCGATTAAACGTTTGGCGATGACGAGTTGACTTTCCGCGCGATCGAGATTCCCCTTGATCATTTCCGCTCGACCACGAAGGAACCTATAGGCAGGCTGGTAGTCGCGGGAATCGAGCACTGCTTGCAGATATTCAGAAATAGCGTCCGGCTTTTGGTTTTGTTCGATCAGAATTTCGGCCAATCGCCAGGCAAACTCAGGAAAATAACGACCATGCTTTTCGTATCCGCGCCGGAGCGCATCGTATGCCTCTTGCGGTCTGCCCGACCACGCGAGCCAATTGCCGAAGGTGAGATCGACGCGTTCATCATTCGGAGCAAGCGCGGAGGCACGTTCCAGATACTTTTGCGCGGCATTCGGGTCTTTGTCGGTGGCGTCGCGCGCCGCCATCAACAGAATCTCTACGTTGTCGGGACCCAGCTCAACGGCCCGCGCAAGATAAGCGGACGCCTCGGGTAAACCGGCGTTGCGAAGTGCGGTGTATGCGACCAGATTGGCCATCGCCTTATCTTTTGAGTCGTTCACGCGCTTTTCAGACTCACTCCGCATTTCATCCGGGTTGGATGAATTTTGCATCACGAGCGGAAGATACAACGCCAAACTAACGAGGTCATTGGGATCTTTATCAATCGAATGCCGGGCCGCCCGAAGAGCGTCGGATTTCTGATCGTTGATGTCGTAGGCCTCGGCAATGAGACGCCAAGCGGATGCATCGAGCGATGGAATCAATTCCAATTCGCGAGCCGCGCGAAGAGCTTCGGCCTTCTCTCCCATCATCAGATGGAGGCGGAGTACCGCTACTCGCACCGATGGACTCTTATCTCCTGACCTGACGGCACGCAGAAGAATCTGCTGCGACTCGTAAAGCGCATAGGGATCATCGCTGTCGAGCCAAAGCATGGCCAGGCGCAACGCTTCCGGCATGTCGTCTGGGTTCGATCGAACGTAGAGCTGAAGGTATTGCGTTCCCTCGAGGGTTTTTCCCTCGGATAACAGGTCATTGGCGCGTTGCTTCAGAAACTGTGAGAGGCGAGGTGCCTGGATGGCATGCAGGGTGACGACAATTATTGGAGCAAGGATCAAGACGGCAAGCGTTCCTCCGAGCCAGTAGAAATTGACTCGGCGGTTCCAACGTAGTCGCTTTCGTCGCCGTGGTGCTGTTGCCATGTCTGTCGAATGCGGGGAGTCGCCCGTCCTTTTGAGATTTCAATTCATCGCGAAAGCTTAGCTCGCGATTGATTTGGACGGTTTCTCCCCTTAGTTACGATGAAAGTTGTTTCGTCCCTTAATAGCGTTGTCTCAAAATGCTGAGGTCGAGTGCCACAGGAATGACACTCTTTTCTCATTACATGTGTGTTGAGTTAGCTTTGCGACAGGCATTATCAAGAAAAGAAACCGGCCGATCCTGTGGGGTGGGATCGGCCGGTACGGCTTCGCGGGTGCGAATTAGCTTCTTACTGTTGTTCGTCAGTTGATGCACTCCACCGCTTATCGCTGGTAGTATCCGCCACGAACCTTCGACATCGTGGCGTAGGGAGCCATGCGAGTCTGCGGTCGGTACTGGCTTTGGGGGCCTGGGGCCGGTGGGTTCGGA
>JAIEPU010000026.1 GCA_019748235.1 bacterium | reverse complement strand
GGATCGATGGCCAATACCTGCTTGAGAACTTCTAGTCCGTCCATTTCAGCCATCGTCATATCGAGTAGGATAACGTCAGGTCGCTCTAGCATGTATTGTTCGAGCGCCGCAAGCCCGTCGGGAACGTCACGTACCTTATGTCCGCCTGATTCCAGGATCCGGCGCGACATTCGACGTGATAGATTGGAGTCATCAACAATGAGGATATTTGCCATCAAAGAGCCTCAATAATTGTTTGTGCCATGTCCGGCAATGGGACGGCGGCATCGCTCAAGCCGGCCTCGACAACGGATCTCGGCATTCCATAAACCACGCACGAATCCTCTGATTCCGTGAAGACTCTTCCACCGTTGGCCTTCACCCATGCAGACCCTTGCATTCCGTCGGACCCCATTCCTGTTAACACTACAGCTAAAACTCGTTCCCCATAGACTTCAGCCGCGGACTGAAACAACACGTCCACAGCGGGGCGATGGGGCGTTGCCAAAGGATGGAGGCCGATACAACTTTGCACCGTACCGTCGTGTCTACGCCGATACGTCAGATGATACCCTGCCGGCGCTACAATGACCACCCCCGCCCGAACCTGCTCCCCATCACTCGCCTCCACCACTGTCAGTGATGAAATGTCGTTGAGGCTTCTCGCGAAAAGGTGCGTAAATCCCACTGGCATATGCAGAACGATCGCGATCGGAATGGGAAAATCCCCGGGGAGTAGCGGTATTAGTTGACGAAGTGCTTGCGGTCCGCCAGTGGATGCTCCAATCACCAGAATATCTGTCTGGAGACGACGAGGAGAAAATGGGAGGGGATGCGAGACCGATGCCTTGGGTGGGACTCGAATATGAGCCCCAGCGGCCGTCTTCACTTTGGCAATTAGATCTTGAGCAACATCGAGAACTTGATCGTTAGCGAGTGCGGTCGGCTTTTGGACCACATCGACTGCCCCGGCTTCAAGCGCTCGAATGACCTCGCTTCCCGACTTGCTGGCGATGCTCAGTAGTACCACAGGAACCGGCCGTCGAGCCATTTGTTGACGAAGAAACTCCACTCCGTCCACACGTGGCATATTCAAGTCAAGAGTCACGACGTCGGGGCGAAGTTGTTCGACCAGTTGCATCGCTTCCTCGCCATCGCGAGCGGCTCCTACCACTTCGATGAAAGGACTGCGTGAGAGCATCGCGCGAACCACTCTGCGAATGAACGCAGAGTCATCAACGATCAGGACCCGAATGATTCGATCCACTCTGACTCCTGTTAGCGTTTCACGTAGAAGAACGCGTTTTGGATTTGTTCGAGATCGAAACGGTCGCTGGTCCGAATCAAGGATTCAGCAACACCGGTGATCAGATAGGCCGGCGTCGGCATATGATTGGCCCAGCGATTCACGATGTCGCGAATGGTGATCTTGGAGAAATAGATGAATACATTCCGGCAGAAAATATATCGTGATGAGTGGAGTAGTGCCGTTTCTGGTGCGTTCATTATGTTGGCAAGCCGATAATTGATTCTCGCCTTAAGTTTTGCATCCACCTGCCAACCTCCATCGACAGGCTTGAAGTACTTCTCGCGAAGCTTGTCAGGTAACGCCCGGAACGATCGTTCGCGATAAATCCCTCGCTCGGCTTTTTCCAATGCGGCAGGGCTAATGTCGCTGGCCCAAATCTCGATGTCCGTGCGATCAAACCATCCAGCTTCATTCAGAGCAATAGCCAACGTCAACGGTTCGTCACCAGTGGCACAAGCGGCAGACCAAATCTTCACCGATTCGCTCAAATTAGAAACATGGCGTGGAACGAGTACTTCTACAAAAGCGTTTATCTGATCAATCTCACGCCAAAAATATGTCTCTTGAACCGAGAGAGCATTGATCAATTTTTGCCAACAATCTTCCTGACTCGCTCCATATTTGAGGCGGTAGAAATAATCGAGAAATGAACGCGTTCCCAACTCAGCAAGCTGATCGGAGAGCTTGTCCTCAAGCAAGTCGCGTTGGCTCTCATCGAACCAAATTCCGAGTCGCTCGCCAATCATGTCTCGTAAGAGGAGAAACGTTCCAAACGACAAGGGGCAACCAGACGATTCCCGGGGCGCCAATCCCTACTCCTCTCTCTTCCGGTTGCCATTTTGAACGGATGGTTTATCTCTCCGCCCTAGCGAAAGTTGATCGGCGATGATTTCAAGCTTATGAATTTCTTCGCTCAGCCCTGTCGTTGCACGCTTGGACTCTTCCACACCGATGATATTTCCCTGTGTCGTCTCGCGAATACTCATCAGCGATTTTTGGATTGCGACGGCGGCAGCACTGTGCTGTTTATTTGCCTCTGTAATCCGGGCAATCTGGTGTGAAACATCCGACACACCGCTCGCAATACTTTTCGTAGTACGAGCCTGCTCTATAATCACCTGCGAAAACTGTGCCGCCTGCTTCCGCATTCCGTCGACAGCTTTGTCGATTTGTAGTGTTGATGCCGATTGCTCCGACATTGCCCGGGCAATGTCCGCGGTGAGGCGGGCAAGACGATCAGCTTCCCTTGCAACTTCTTCTGTCGCGCCGGCCTGTTCATTCACGGCTCGAGCGGTATTCACGGCGATGCTTCGCATGCTCGACACTGCCTTGGTAATCTGTGTAGCGCCTGTCGCCTGCTCAGCAGTAGCATGGCGAACATGCGTTGCGAGTTCGCGAGTCGCCTGGCTCGCCTTGATGATGTCGCGATTAGCTCGCACCTGTTCTGACATCGCTTGTGACACTTGCCGAGATATTCTTCGCATCTGCTCAGTTGACTTCAGTATTGCGGCCGTCGCTTTCGTTTGTTCCGAAGTTGCTACCGTCACTTGCTTCGCTTGGGTTACCGTCGTGCTAATTGCCGAAACGACCTGTTGACCGGCAATAAGCTGCTCGTTCGATGCACGCGATATTTGCCCAACGATTTGCGATGTCGCTCGAACGCCGGTTAAAATCCTGCTCAGACCAGTGGCACCGGCCTCAGCCAGCCGGCCGCTCTCCTCGGCAATCCTTACCCCCTCAATCGAAGCCGTTACTGCCTGACGTATATCCTCTTGTAAACTATTGACGATCAGTGCGATGTCTGTTGTTGCTTGAGCGGCACGGTTGGCAAGATTGCGAATCTCCTCAGCGACCACCGCGAATCCTCGACCGGCATCACCGGCACGCGCGGCCTCGATAGATGCGTTAAGTGAGAGTAAGTTCGTTCGTTCGGCGATGAGGTTAATCGTGTTCACGATCCCTCCGATTTCGCCCGCACGTTTACCCGTCTCTTTAATGACAATGGAGGACTGGGTCATCGCCTCGCGGACTCGGTTGAGTTCCTCAATGGTCCTTTGGACGGCAGCGCCACCTTCCTCAGCCTCTCGGGCGGAGCGACGACTGACTTCATCTGCTTCCTTGGCCAAATCTGAAACACTGTGAATCGAACGGTCTAATTCCGTCGCGCTGGTGGCTGCCTCAGTAGCTATGTCGGTAATACGCTCAGCACTTTGCGCGACGGCGCCGGCTGACCGGGAAATCTCCTCGATGCCCGTTGCAACACTTTCGACTTCGGCCGTCAAGTTTTCCGAGGTGGCTGCCATCTCGTCAGAAGAAGCGGCCATTTGGGTGATCGCGACTCCTGCGGAATCGGCAGCGGTCGTTAAGTCATCGGCATTCCGCGCAACACCCTGAATGGATCGCGCCATTTCCTCGATCGTCGTTGCACTTTCCTCAATTCCTGCCGCAAGGCTTGTGGTGTCTTCATTTACACCTCTGATAGATGAAGCCATCTCCGTCATCGCCGAGCGAATTTCTGTCGCCGAGGTCGATAGTTCCTGTGTCTTGTTGCTGACAGATTGAATAGCTGCCGCCGATTGTTCCGCCGCCGCTGCCGTTTCATTCAAAGAGCTCGCAGATTCCACGGCATTTGCACTAGTCTGCTCGATGGAAGCAGCCATTTCGGTTGCGGATGAAGCCAATTGCTCGGCAGCTCGCGAAACGATGTCGGCCTGCTCCGCGGTTTCTCTTAGCGAAGCCGCCATGCCATCGGCTGCACTCGTGGCATTGTCAATCGCTCGTAATTGCGACTTGGTCCCCGTGAGCACGTCGTCGGTAATCCTTACGACTTCCTTGGTGCCTATGCCGATTTCGACTGCTCCTTGCCGAAGGCGTGCGATTTCGACTTTGTTCGACTTGGCCATACTACTGTCCCCGAAATGTGCTCGCATCCAACGTTTCAAACTACTGAGGCATCCAAGATGCCTGCAATGTCGAGAATGAGAAAAACACGGTTGTTCACATTTGCTACGCCACGTAGGTAGCGACCACTTGTTCCGTTAACTACGTCAGGAGCTGGCTGAACGGCCTCTGTAGCGATTGACACGAACTCGCGAGCAGAGTCCACAATTAACCCAACGATTCGATTTTCATTGGCGACGATAATGAGCCTGCTTTGAATGTTGTACTCAATTGCGGTAAACCCGAAGCGCCGCCTGAGATTGATCGCCGGAACGACTCTTCCTCGCGAAAAGACGATCCCATCGACGAATGGAAGCGAATTGGGAACAGGTGTCACATGTTCGACCATTTCCATGCGTTCTACATCATTACTTGGAATCGCATACAAGGTGTCGGCGAGCGTGAAGACCACGTAATTGTCGGCGTTTAGAGTTGTACTCATCAAGATGCTCCCAACGTTACCGTTCTCGTCATACCCAAACGACGAGCCAGTCGCATCAAACCAATCGGATCGAGAATCAAGATCGGTCGACCATCCCCTAATTCCGTCGCACCAGCAATTCCCGTTATCTCTACCAGAGGGTCAGTGATTGCCCGCACAACCACTTCGCGTAATCCAACCGCGCGATCCGCAGCGAGAGCAAATGTTGCCGCTCCCTCTCCGATTATCAATGCAACGCAGTTGCCAGTCGCGCGTGGGAGGCGGAAGACATCGCTCAGTCTCAAGAGCGGCAGTACACCGTGATGATGACGAATGAGTTCGTTGTTCTCGAGGACAATCGGTGCATTGAATTCGAAGGGGATGACCTCTCGAACTGCTGTCTTTGGTAGGGCATAAATCTGATCGGCGACAGATATGGTTACCACATCGGCAATCACTAAGCTCAATGGCACTCGAAGGGTGAACTTAGTTCCCAATCCCGGCTGGGCGTCCAACGTGAGACTTCCACCCAAATCCTCCACGGCAAGTCGCACGACGTCCATCCCGACACCGCGACCACTCGTTCGGTCAACCTCCTCACGAGTCGAAAACCCAGGTGTACAGATCAGATCTAGAATGCTAGTCGGGTCGACCGATCCATTCGGCGAGATCAAACCTAGTTTTCGAGCGCGGTCGAAAACTTGTTCTGCATCAATCCCACGTCCATCGTCTTCGACATCGAGCACGAGCATTCCGCCAGTGGTTGCGGCGCGTAAAGTTACCTTACCCTTTGCAGACTTCCCAAGGTGCGATCTTTCTACCGGCGATTCTAAACCGTGACTCAAAGAATTCCGAACAAGATGGAGGATCGGATCAGCCATCCGTTCGACCACCAATTTGTCGACCTCTGTATCTTCACCGGCAATGATGAGTTCCGCGTCCTTACCCAATTCGCGAGTCACGTCACGGACAACCATTCTCATACGTGCAAACAGGTCTCGGACAGGGACCATACGAACGCGCATCACCCCCTCTCGGAGTTCGCGTAACTGACGTTCAAAGGTTTGAACCGTTTCATCAAGTGCACGACGTTCTTTACCTGGAAGATGAGTGGCAACTTGGGTTAGTATGTCTTGCATCCTCGCACGACTGACAACGAGTTCGCCCAAGGATCGAACGAGTTCATCAAGCCGCGAAAGATCAACACGCACCAGATTGCCAGGCGATAATCTCAATGAGGAGTCAGATGTTTTTTGCGAAATGTTTGTTTGAGGTTGCAGCACGAAAGGTTCAGCGGCAACTCCTTCCAAAGACATGTCAACAATCGCAGCGTCAGCTTTTGTCGTGACATAAAAATGAAATTCCAGTCCACCCACCGTCGTCATCGGTTGCGCGAGAACCAGAGATCCCAGCGTTTGAAGTCTGCTCCGAACTGTCCCGACATTAATGCCCCTCGCGGCCAAATCGGTCGAGGGTCGAAAGGTGAATCGCCAGATCTGCTCGCTTCGTGACACGGCGGCTTGGAGTTGTTCAAGTTTCTCTGGAGGAATTCCGTCTTTTTGCGGGTCATCTTCAGCAAGTGGAAGATCAGACTCTTTTGTGTTGTCCGCAGATTGATCAGGCAGAAGCGAGGATAGACGTTCAGCCAACACATCGACGCCGCTCTCAGGCTCATCGCGAATGAAATTGTTTATCTTGGCTTCGAGAATCGCCATGCCGTCGATGAGAAAACTAATTCCTGCATCCGACAAAAGCGACGGGTCTTTCCTTACCGCGCTGAGGTACGATTCGAGGTTATGAGCCGATTGCTCGGCAGCTCGGGCTCCCACCATCCCGGAAAGACCTTTCATCGAATGAAAGGCGCGGAAGAGCGAATCGAGCGTTTCTCGACTAACCGCGTGATGCTGTAGATCTTCCAGGTCAAGAAGACATTGCCGAGCGGCGGACAAATGCTCATCGCATTCCGCCACGTAGTCATCCATATCTTCCGATGATCGCAAGCCATCACTCGCTTGGAACGGTGTCCGCAATCGGGGTAGGCGCATTCTGCACAGAAAATCTTCAATGCACAACTTATCAGAACGAACTGTATTCTCAATGGTTTGGCGTAGCGCGGGATGTCATTGTCGAAGTGGGATTTCCAACGAGTATCAAACAAACTGAGTTGATCGACTCAAATTGGGAATTGTACCGTAAGCTTGAGGTCCGAGCTGGCCAATAATCCACGAAGTCTAGCATGTTTATGAAAATGGAGCGGCCCTCGCAAAGCACGGAGGTGAGGGCCGCCCCTTTCCACAAGCAGGACCATGAGATCTTCGCCAAAGATCAGGGGGCTTGACGGTACGGCACCGCGCATAGAGCAAGAATCCTCGACGAAATGGTCGAGAGGGTAGGGATTATTGATTTAAATGGAACCCTGCTCGACGCGCTCATAGATCGCCATTCGAATCAAGTAACCTTGCCGTCACCTATCGGCGGAAATAGCCGACCTGATGCATCGTTACCGCAGCTGGTTTCGATCTTTTTGACCGCCGGCGTGTAGACGACGTCACTGGGATACTCACGGTGGTTCCCGGATTCGATCGTCGACATAGTCGACTTTTTCGTGAGGCTGAATGTCGAAAGGGGGAGGCCCCAGAGGAGCATCAACGTTGCGATCCCGTTGCCGTTGGATTCCAAGGCGAAGTGACCGGCATCGAGGAGGTGGAACTCGCGCGTCTTCAAATCTCGATTGTACGGTTCCGTCCCAGTAGGTGGAAATAGATGGAGCGCATTTGGCGCCGGCCTCGAGCTAGAAGAATTAAGATCGCCGATCTTCGAAGTCTTGTGATACACCTTAACGGGTTATTGTGCTTGAGCCGATGGCATTAGAGGAAAGACGCTGGCTGTAAAAGACAACATTCAAAGAATCAGGGAATGGTTCATCGTGCAGAACATGTCATATATCCAAGAAAAGAAGCCTGAAACGGGGGCGAGGGTTAGCAAACATCGGGAATGCCCACATGACCCTCCGGCCGTGCGCGGGGAAGAGGCCATTGGAACTGCAATCACTTTCGGAAATGGTCAGGTCCTTGATGCCGGTTTCACGGCGGCGCGTCAATCCGTCCTCATCGTACTCCTACAGTTCCTTACTATAGCTGCGGTGCCATCCGCCGCCGACATCATGCGATCCATATTGGAAGCACGCGGCCATACGATCGTCGCCGAAAGTCCACAGATCCTTGACGAGTCGATAATCGAACTCGCGTTTCCATTTTTTAAAGTGTGAAACTAACGAATGTCCTCTTGATACCGATCAAAGCATCAATCTGGCGTCAAATGAAGTACATCTCCTTCAACATTGATGGGCGAAGCTTGAATAGGATAGTAGCTCCCTTTAATCCAATGACTTATTTGGTCAGCGTAGTGTTCACTCAGAGGGTGGCCAGATTGGCCCCCTGGAATTACTGAATACGCTTCAACGGTCGGTTTCATGTCAGCGACAAAGCGCACAGTGGCACCATTTGATACCCGAAATAGTTGATCGTAGCGATAGTTGGCTCTGCCAACCGTTGCTGGACCGCCGCCGAGTGGCTCAGATCGAAGGTTAAAAAATGGTCCGAGCAACGGCTCCGCCTTTCCGAGTTCATGAGCCAATGTCACTCTCTGTAATCGGTCGAGTCGCCAGCTCTTGATGTCCTCCGGTCCAAGTTGCACCGAAATAGCTTGTATCGTACGGTTGAGTGCGTCGGCGAGACGCGATGACTTTTTACCCTGCCACCAGATGAATTCTTCCTGCCGGATAATTCCATCAAGTGCGTTATTGAGCATATAATTTCTTGTTAATAATCGCCGAAAGAGTTCATTTCCCAAAGGCTTTTCAAAGACTTCACGAGCGAGTTCAAGATACCACGCCTGGAATATTACAGCAGCCGGGCTTTCGGCAGATGCATCGGGCGTCTTTCGCCAGACGCGCAATAGCTCAAGAGCCTGGACTGCTGAAGAGGAAAGATCGTCTACAGCAATTGAATCCAGCAGTACGGGAAGAAGTTGGGCAGCTTGGCTATCGTACCAATCGGTTTGGAGATTTTGGAACTCAATCAGCGTGAACTGATCACTGTTTTCCAGCACTTGCTGGATTCGCATTATGCGATACGGTGGAGCGTTGTCTGCTGAGATAAGGGGGCCGTCGCCTTCCATGTTAACGCGCGCATTTGCTGCGGCGATAAAGCCAGAGGGTGGGTTCAACGACCGAGGCAGTTGGTCATGGGGCACCTTTCCCTGCCATGTATTCTCAGACTCATCGCCACGAATGGGATACAAACCTTCGCCTTTCGAACGGACAGGAAGAATTCCGGCAGTTCGAAAGCCAATATTTCCATCGATGTCAGCATAAGTCGCGTTGAAAGTTGGTGCAGCAATTCTGTCGAGAGCGGCATTGAACTCAGACCAGGTTTGTGAAAGATTAATGTCGAAGAATGCGTCCAGCCCACCATCATGCATTTCATGCGCACTCCAGCGTAGAGATATAGGTGGCGAGTCATTGATGAGGGGACCATTTCGAGTGTGACGCACCATAAAAGTTTCAGGTAAATCGCGACCGGCGACGTCAATCACTATGGTCTCCGCGCGGGCGCTGCACCATTCACCATCTGCTAGGAATTGATTTAAATCGTCAGGATTTGATACTTCAATGAATAGATCCTGGGTATCTCCTGTGTTGGTCAGGCCCCAAGCGATCCGCTGATTGAATCCATTGATGACGCCAGGGAGACCAGCCACTGACCATCCTCGAATTTGTTGTCCATCGCCAAAGAAGAGATGCACTTCATAAAACAAGTTAGGGATGCCCAGATCATCATGGGAATCGAAGGCGAACAAGGCATGACCTGTAGCGCTTTTGCCAGGCGAAACAACCCATCCATTGCTGCCCAAGGCAAGTCTTGGCATCATTGGATTTTGAGATGGGTCGAGAAGTGATAGTCGATTCAAAAGTTCCGTCGGGATATTGCGAATCTTCCCAGGTTGGTCAAGGGTTCCTTTATTTAGCACACCTCGACGTTGATTCTGCGAGGGTGGAAGCACGAATGGATAATCCGGCAGACTGCTCGAGTCAGTCAAAAAGGCATTGAAGTGTTCCTGATTGACGGTCTGCGAGATTGAAAGTCGAAGCAATTCATTCTTGGTGTTGTTCGCAGACTGAAACGCCATTAGCGCTCCGACAGCATAGACATCATCCGAAGTCCACGGTTCGACAGTGGCAGAGAGCAACAAGAATTCGGGTGGCCTTACGGTCAATTGATTGATCGCAGCATTAATGCCGGCAATGTAAGAATGGATGCGATGATCGAAGTCGATAGAGGTATTCTTCTTTAAGTTCTTCGCCAATTGCGGAACGCCGATCCGATGAAGTTCTTTGTCGGTAGCGAGGGCACCTTCGCCAAGGAGTGCCGCAAGTCGTCCGCTGCCAGCGCGTCGGAATAATTCCATTTGCCATAGCCGGTGGGATGCATGGAGCCAACCCTGAGTGAGTAATACGTCATCAAGGGTTTCGGCTTGCACATAAGGACGTTGCAGATCATCGAATCGAATGGTTACTGGTTTATCGAGGTTTGGAAGTACTACTTTGCCACGTGTTCGAGGTAATGAAGCACGCAGAGTGATATATATTCCGGCCGCGGAAAAA
Source organism: bacterium (assembly GCA_019748235.1). GTDB lineage: Bacteria > Planctomycetota > Planctomycetia > Kolteriales > Kolteriaceae > JAIEPU01. The sequence goes on along the minus strand of JAIEPU010000026.1, from coordinate 28,712 downwards.
GTGAGGACGATTAGAACTGTGCTAACGAATGCAATTGAAATCCTGAGCCATTTTCGGCGAAACTGCTGGCGAAATCGGGCAACCGGTGAAGCCATGCAATCAACCTCAACTGCAATTGAGCTTTCTGACAATAGCCGTGAGAGTTGAGCTCTGTCCGGTAACTCTTGAGAAAACTTTCAAAAGTCGTCTGGCCATGCCTAAGTTGCCTTAGGCTAACTGACGGCATCTTTGCTCGCAACTTTCTTCTACCCAGCAGCAAGACATTCGATCATGACTTACTACTCCTCCAATTGACGTGTCCGAATCGGGGTAATCGTCCTTGCTGTCTAATGACGCAAAAAAGCCGCCTCTTCATTCGCCAGGGATTCATTCAGTGAGCAGGAAGTGGTAAGCATTTCGCCTCTTCAGATCACTCCGACATGTCGGACCGTCGTTGGCGAGCGACAACGGCGATTGAATCTTGCTCGTGCCCATCGACGTCAGCGCGAAATCGCTTTTGCCGCCACTCGATCTCTTTGATTCTCAGTTTCAATCTGATGGCCACTGGCAACTTCCGCATTTCTGGCAGAGGTGTTTCTCTTTCACGAAGCATCGGTACCTTGCTTGCATCGTTGTTAATCGCCGTCAAGAAACTTCGGCCCGCGATGGACGCGAAAACAATGAAAACGCTTGGTTTTTGGCTTCCAATCACGCCTACGTTCGACGGCAGGATGATCCGCGGGTGACAAATGAATTGGTAAAGGAATGGCCGATGCGGTCTTTACTCAATCAGGCAATCGTCGTTTGCTTGACGATAAGTTCGTTCACGGGAACATATGCCCAAGATAAGCCCGGACCACTAAAGGCTGTGGGACGAGCGATCGATAATGCCGTCGAGAGTCGACGCGCTCGTCGTGAGCTTCTCGAACAGCGGCTTCTTAACGCTCGTGAGAATTCCGATGCTTATCGGAGGGAGATCCAAAACAATCTTCAAAATCAGTTTACCAGTGAAGCAAATGATTCGGTTGAAGATAACAACAAACTGACGCGAGCACGATATCGCGCGGACTGGCACGACTGGTCACAAAATCGATATGAAGCGCATCGGGAATGGTATCGTGGACCCTGGCAAGGTCCTACGGGAACGCCTGCGGCGAATAGTTGGTGGCAGTATCGCTGGTCACAATATCCCGTATATACGACGCTCGGAGTTGCGCCCTGGACTGCTTATCGAGGAGCGTACCGATTTGGTTTGTCCGGATATCGCAATCCGTTCTTCGTGCCTCCACCGGCCGGCACGACGGTGGTGATTGATTATGGGCAGCCGATCTATGCTGCCTCTGCGAATACTTCAGTCGCGGCGAGTTTAAATACGTTCAATCAAGCCCGCGAAGCATTCTTTAACAGAGATTATCCCTCCGCACTCAGACTTGTCGACCTCGCGGTTGCTGCGAGTCCGAACGATGCAATCATCCATGAATTCCGATCGCTCGTCTTATTCGCACAAAAGCAGTACGGTCCCTCCGCGACTGCCGCATATGCCGTTCTTGCGGCAGGACCGCCATGGAGCTATCGAACGATGATCGGACTTTACCCTGATGAAGGAACTTATCTAGGCCATCTGAAGCAACTCGAACGATACCGAGCCGATCACTCGGACGCGCCAGATACTCGTTTTCTCCTAGGCTATCACTATCTCGTCAAGGGTGACAGCGGGGCAGCGTCGCGGGAGTTTGAGGCATTCCTTCGACTCGTTCCCAACGACCCAGTTGGCATCGAATTATTATCGATGGTCGGTGGACAGGTTCCGGATAAACCAAGCGTTTTGTCGGAGCAGCATTCAGATTTCAAGGTCGACCGCTCTAAACTAATAGGTACCTGGAGAGGACCTAAGGAACGCGACTATGAGCTTGTGCTAAAGGATAACGGAGAGTTCACTTGGGTGCAACAAGGGTCCCAAGCCCCTCTCGAGGGAGTTTATGCCTTGGAGGGCTCAAATGTTGTACTGGAGTCTGATGATGGGAGCGTGATTGTTGGGCGCATCTCACCCGTCGATAATGGCTTTGCAATATCACTTGGGGATGGTCAGGGAGTGCAAATGTTGCTCGTCCCCTGAGACTGAAAATCGTGTGGGCTCATGACGAGTCAGTCATGAGCCTACAACGAGTTCGACGATCGGATGATTTGCGATCTTGAATATTTGATTTAATTCGATCGAAGATGGGTTCCCCGAGAGAAAGCCGGCTTATAGGTCGCTAAGCGCTTTTGAATTGAATTCCCCCTTGGAGCGGCCGAGGATGGTTGAGCTCGACATATGAATCCAGAGGCTTCGGATTCTTACGATCCGAGCCGCCTGTTTCGGCCATGTTAGTCTGATTGCCGTTCGCGCGACGATAGAATCCACGCTATTGAAGAGTCATTTCAGGGAATCAAGTCGATGAAGCCGCACCATCCCGAAGGTCATCGCACCGAACACATCGGTTGGCTTCGCGCAGCGGTCCTAGGCGCCAATGATGGAATTGTTTCGACGGCCAGCTTGATCCTGGGAGTAGCTGCGTCAAATGCAACAACCAGCCAAATCCTGGTGGCTGGCGTCGCGGGCTTGGTGGCCGGAGCGATGTCGATGGCGGCCGGTGAATACGTGTCAGTAAGCTCACAAGCCGACACGGAAGGCGCAGACTTGGCGAAGGAACGAAGCGAACTCGCGTCAAGTCCAGAGAATGAACATGAGGAACTTGCGGGAATCTATGTGGCAAGAGGACTCGAGCCTTCCCTTGCGGAGGAAGTCGCTAGCCAATTGATGAAGCATGATGCCTTGGCGGCCCATGCGCGGGATGAACTGGGGATTTCCGAAACGTTGACCGCTCGACCCGTGCAAGCGGCCTTTGCGTCGGCTGGCACATTTGCAGTAGGCGCGGCCATGCCGCTGGCGATGGTCCTCATTTCTCCAGCCCGCGTAGTGATCTGGGTGGTGGCTGTTACTTCGCTCATCTTTCTGGGATTGCTCGGTGGCGTTGGCGCTCAGGTAGGTGGCGCGCCGGTCCTTCGAGCGGCGGCGCGTGTCACCTTCTGGGGCGCGATGGCCATGCTCTTGACGTGGGGCATCGGCGCACTCGTCGGGACTGCTGTTTAACAACAGACAGAGGAAAAAGTCCGCCAGTGTTCGCTGGGGGATAAGCGTGCGAATGATCCCAATGCCATTTCGACCTGATGCCAACCCATGATGTCTGAGAAACGTTAGTTGATGGGAGCGAAGTAGATCGTCCGCGTTGTTGTTTGTGACCCGGAAGTCTTAGTGCTGATCGCTTAATGAAGCGGAGTCGATGACTTTTGGTCACCCGCTGAGTAATTTGCATGCCTACAGGGACAACAACGAGGTGAGTCAATCTCTTGATCCGCGGCCCTGAGCCGAGCAGGGGACATACGAAGGCCGATGGCAGTCGCAAGATCGTTGATATCGAAAGAGCGCGTCGGTACGGTAGTCCGAATGCGGGCTCACAAGGACTATCTGGGAACTATCGGCTAAGGAGCATTCATTTGATGTCGCGTTGCTTGAACGTGTTCACTTTCATGGCGCTCAGCACGCTGATCTCCCATGCCGCTGCGGATCAGACCTCCGAAGTGAAGGCTTCGCCCAATGTTCATGCCTTTTACTATGGCTGGTACGGCACGCCAAAGATTGACGGACGGTACTCGAATTGGAACCATCCGGTATCCGGCGCTCCTGGCCGACAGTTTCCTGGCGGCGATGACATCGGAGCGAATTTCTATCCTCAGGGAGGGTGTTATAGTCCAAACGATAAGCAGACGCTGGATCGGCAGATGCAGGAACTTCGTTCCGCGGGGATCGGCGTCTTAGTGGCGAGTTGGTGGGGACGTGATTCGTTCACCGACCAAAACTTGCCTCGTTTGCTCGATGCGGCAGCCGCTCATGGTCTGCAAGTGGCGATTCATATCGAGCCGTTCCAAGGACGCAACGCGCTCACGACACGTGAGGCAATCAAATATTTGATTGATCGTCATGGCGAGCATGCCGGATGGTATCGCGCCGCAGAACTTGGCAATCGGCCCATGTTCTACGTGTACGATTCATACCTTACACCGTCGAAAGAGTGGGCCGAGGTACTAAAGGCGGAAGGCGCACACACGCTGCGTGGCACAAAGTTCGACGCGGTGGTCATTGGTCTGTGGGTCTTTCCCTGGGACGGTCTGTCGATTACGCGCGGCGGCTTCGATGGCTTTTACACATACTTCGGCTGTGAAGGGTTTTCTTATGGCTCCACGGTGGCTAACTGGCCGACGTTGGCTCGATTCGCGGAGCGGCACCATTTGTTATTCATCCCGAGCGTAGCGCCAGGGTACGAAGATACACGGATCCGCCCGATGAATGGCCGAAACTCTCGCCAGCGCCAGCGTGGTGCCTTTTATGACCGCATGTTTGCGGCAGCGCTCGATACCAGGTCCCAATGGGTCAGCATCACATCCTATAATGAGTGGCACGAGGGAACGCAGATCGAGCCCGCGATGCCGAAGAAGATCGACAGCTTTACCTATGAGGACTATTCCCCTGACCCGCCGGACTTCTACCTGAGACGAACCAAGGAGTGGGTGGCGCGGTTCGAAGCAACCCGAACAACCACTTCGCCAACCAAGCAGTAAAGCGACCCTCGCTTGACATTCTGATTGTCTACGCGACAGGAATCGTCGAGTTAAGGGGTCGCGTTTCCGGTACGTTACAGTGCTGGTACAAGTGACGAGGGATACCTCGCTTCCCGTTAATGATGATGACCTCGCCCTTCTTCGAGCAGGGTTTCGAGTTCAGCGATACGAGCCTTGAGTTGCTCGATCACTGGTGCGATTTGCCGTTGCGAGAATCGCTGATGGATGTGCTGCTGACAGTTCACGTCCCAAGCTTCAACGGTGAACAAGATCGCTCGCTCAACTTTGCCGGGATACATCGGATCACTCAACCGCTTCTCGAGTGCCGGATCCCCCTCGACAACTCGGGCTGTGCCCCAAATCTTGACTCGCCGACGGTGGGCGTAGTCCATCAGGAACAGGAACGCTTTCGAGTTTTCGCTTAAGTTGCCGAGGGTGATGTACTGGCGATTGCCTCCGAAGTCAGCGAACCCGAGCGTGTGTTCGTCGATGACTTTGAGGAATCCGGGCGATCCGCCACGATACTGAATGTAAGGTTGCCCGTCGGCGCTCGCGGAGCCGAGATAGAACATGTCGAGGTCGGCCAGAAAAACCGTCAGCTCTGGAGTAATGGTTGTCTGCCACCCCTCGCCCCGTTCCATTCGAGCGTAACTTTCGCGAGAACCCTTCTGCTTCTGGATCGTCTTGACCGCGGGAGAGAACGCGATGTCGCTTGGGTATTCTCGTTGGTTCTGACTAGTTGTGGCGGACATAAATCACTCTCTTTAAACGAATCAACTTGAAACGATACCCTTGGCCATGCGCAAGGGTATCACCTAACCGCGACTACTTTGTCGTGACATGCGTTCCCAGAAATTCCCGCATGAGCTTCGCGATCTCGTCGCCGTTTGATTCCAGCGCGAAGTGGCCAGCGTCGAGCAAGTGGAACTCCAGCGTCTTGAGGTCACGCTTGTAAGGCTCCGCTCCAGCCGCGGGGAAGATCTGGTCGTTCTTCCCCCAGACGATCAGCATCGGAGGTTGATGCTTGCGGAAATACTCTTGCCACTGCGGATAAAGCGGCGGATTGCTCCCATAGCTGAGGAACAAGTCGAGTTGAATCTCGTCATTACCCTTGCGGTCGAGTAGGAACTGATCGTGGGCGGCCCCGTCGGGGCTGACGAGTTCGGGATTCTTTACTCCCGTCATGTACTGCCACTTGGTGGCCTCATAGGTGAGCAGATTGCGAATCGCGTCGCGCTTCTCCTGGCTCGTCGGCTCGTTCCAGTACGCCTTGATCGGCTTCCAAAAGTCGTTGTCGATCCCTTCGTCATAGGCGTTCCCGTTCTGCACGACGATGGCAGTAATTCGATCAGGATGCCGCGACGCCAAGCGGTAGCCGATCGGCGCGCCGTAGTCCTGCACATAAAGCGCGAATTCCGTCAGGCCGACCTTCTCGGTGAACTCATCGATTACCTTGGCCAGATTGTCGAAGGTGTAAGCGAACTTGTCTCGTTGCGGCATCGAACTGTGGCCATAGCCAGGATAGTCCGGAGCGATGACGCGAAACTTGTCCGCGAGCATCGGGATGAGGTTTCGGAACATCTGCGAACTGGTCGGGAAGCCATGCAGGAGTAAGATTGCGGGGGCATCCTTGGGGCCGGCCTCGCGATAGAAGATATCAAGGTCGCCAACCTTGATTGTTTTGTGCAGCACTTTGGGGAGATACTGTGATAAAGCCACTTTGGGAGCGGCATAGTTTAGCGCGGCGAATGTAAGCAGGGTGAGAGCGAGAGTTCGTTTTAACGTGCGAAACATGATCGAGTCTCCAGATTAAGAAATTGAAGTAACGGATCGAATGCTATTGAATGTCGGGGATGCCGGGATGGTCCGCCGGTCGGGCACCGGGGGCGGGCCAGAAGAATTTGCGATCGCATTCGGCGATGGCCACGTCGTTAATGCTGGCCTCACGCCGACGCATCAGGCCATCGTCGTCGAATTCCCAAAGTTCGTTGCCGTAGCTACGGAACCACCCTTCCAAATTGTTGTGCCATTCGTACTGGAAACGCACCGCGATGCGGGTCTCGTCGAACGACCACAATGCCTTTACCAGTCGATCGTCCAGTTCCCGTTCCCATTTGCCAGCCAGGAACTCCCGGATCTCGCGGCGGCCCCTCACAAACTGACTTCGATTGCGCCAGATGGAATCGGGTGAATAGCTCATCGACACGTGAACGGGATCGCGCGAATTCCAAGCGTCTTCGGCAGCCCGCACCTTCGCCAGTGCCGTTTCGCGCGTAAATGGTGGTCGGATCAAGGTTGTCATCCTGAGTCCCTCCATTGAACTCTAGAGAATCGGAGTCACCTATACTTTGGGAGAGGGCACAAGAAAAGTCATATCCGCGCCTCCCATCAGCAGTAGGGATACACTCTACTCACGCGTGTGATGGCACCGACTTTCTGGTCTTTGGGAAGTCCACATCGGTCTGGGCGATGCTGTTGAAATAATTCGTGAAGACATTGAGTGCGACGTGTCCAACGATCTCTGCGATTTCGGCATCGCTGTAGCCTGCCTGACGAATTGCGGCTAGCTCCTCCTCGCTGACATGACCTTGGCTCTGAACGACTTCCTGCGCGAACCGCAGCGCGGCAGCGATCTGAGGATCTGTGGAGTCGGCGGTATACGCAGCCTCCAGTTGGGAGGGGGTCAGACCGAGCAATCCACCGATCGCCGTATGTGCGGCTAGGCAGTATTCGCATGAGTTGCTATATGCGATGGTCAGAGCAAGCTGTTCGCGAAGTTTCGCGCTAAGTATCCCGTGTCCCAGGCGTTCCCCAAAACTCAGATAAGAGTCGAGAGTGGCAGGTGAAACAGCGAGCGTACGCATAAGGTTTGGGACGAAGCCGAGCTTTTGCTGCACACCGTCCAGCAGGCTTTTTACTGTCCCGGTCGCAGTCTGGGGGGCAATGGCATTGATGCGTTGCATTCTCATCACTCCTGTGAAAGCTTATTCGACCTTGAGGGGGAAATGTGAGCGACATGCCCACTTCCTCATCTCGTGCTCCACAGGTATTGCACGGCTAATGCCAACATCGATGATTTTTCTCAAAGGCAATAATGGATTGAGTTTGTGTAGATTTGTTGTCCTTCTTGAAACTCACTGATAATTCAGTGGGCACCGATAATTCAGTGGAATCTACCGATATTTCGTTTTGCCGCGTCCTCTGCGGATCCCAGAATTGGTTATGCAAAACGACGCACTACAGCAGATCTTGATGACGGCTTCTCGTGAGCGTTCGGAATGTCGCGTGCTTCGAATCATCGTGGATGGGCTTGCTGAGCAACCGCACGTCGCGCTTGCTCGCATCTGGCTCACCGGCCCCGGTGATATTTGCGCGACTTGCCGCATGCGACCCGAGTGCCCCGACCAATCGCACTGCCTCCACTTGGAGGCAAGCAGCGGTCGATCTTTGGCGGAACCCGGTGCCAATTGGATGCGGACCGATGGCAATTTCCAGCGCTTTCCTGTGGGAGCTCGGAAAGTGGGTCAGATCGCAGCGACGGGGATCCCTTTGTTCGTAGCCGATGCCGCCGAGCAACCCGAGTGGATCGCCCAGCCCGATTGGGCGACCCGCGAACATATCCGCAGTTTCGCTGGTCAACCACTCATCTTCGGCAGCGAAACGTTGGGAGTGATAGCCGTTTTCAGCCGCGTCGAATTGAATGAGGTCGATTTGCGTTGGCTGCGCCTTTTCGCCGATCACGCCGCCATCACTATCGTTAACGCGCGAGCTTTTGAGGAAATCGAGCAGCTGAAGCACCGACTGGAATGGGAGAACGAATATCTCCGGGAGGAGATTTCGCAGTCGCAAGCCTTTGGCGACATTGTCGGCTCGAGTCCCGGACTCAAAAAGGTGCAGGAACAGATTGATCTGGTGGCGGGCACTCATGCGAACGTCTTAATCCTTGGCGAATCCGGCACCGGTAAGGAGTTGGTGGCGCGCGCCATTCACCAGCGGAGCCAGCGCCGGGATCGTCCCCTGGTAAAGGTGAACTGCGCGTCGATCCCCAAAGAGTTATTCGAGAGCGAGTTCTTTGGACATGCCAAAGGCGCGTTCACCGGGGCGCTGCGTGACCGGATCGGCCGATTCCAGTTGGCCGACGGCGGAACGATCTTCCTCGATGAAGTCGGCGAAATCCCGTTGGACTTGCAGAGCAAGCTACTGCGCGTCTTACAAGAACGGGAATTCGAGCGGGTAGGGGAAGAGAACTCGCGACGCGTCGATGTGCGGATCATCGCCGCCACGAATCGGGATCTGGAGGCGGACTCACGTGCCGACCGCTTTCGCGAGGACCTTTACTATCGCTTGGGTGTCTTTCCTATCCAGGTGCCATCACTTCGGGACCGAACCGCGGACATAGGCCCGCTCGCCGTGCACTTCGTGCGACACTTCTGCGACCAGTTGAATCTCCCTCCACGAAAGCTGACTCGCGGCGACCTCGCGATCCTCGAGCGTTACGATTGGCCGGGGAATATCCGCGAATTGCAAAACGTCATCGAGCGTGCCTTGATCCGCTCTCGTGGCGGAAAACTCAAGTTCGAACTTGGGGAATTCAAGCAGCGACTTCCGCAGAGGCCTACGCCCCTCCGTGAGGAGGTTGATGCGACGCCCGTGTTGACGCTCTCGGAAATGAAAGAAATGGAGCGGGCCAATTTCGAACGCGCCTTGAAGCAATGTAACGGACAAGTCTACGGCGAGGATGGCGCGGCCGCCTTGCTCGGTATGAAGTCCACCACGCTTTGGTCACGACTACGTAGCCTTGGAATTTTGGCAGAAAAGTGAATGTCCTGCGATCTGAACTCGCCGCAGGAGATACGAAGCGCGTATATCAAGCGATAAGAGGTCCGGTCTTTTTCGAGGCCACCCTAAATACAAGGTTCGATGAAATGCCACGATATCTGATTTCGTTCGACGACGGCTCGATGGATCACATTTCAAACGATGACCTTCCAGCGGTCGGGGAATCGGCTCACGCCGTTGCTCGAGAAGCTAAGGCTGCTGGGGTCTGGATCTTCGGTGGGGGCGTCCACCGCCAGCAGGCGAGCATTGTGTCGCCCGACGGAACGATCACCGGTGGGCCAGTTCCAGAAAAGAAAGCGGTCATCGGTGGGTTTTCGATTGTCGAGGTGGCTTCGCGAGAAGAAGCACTCGCTTGGGCAGGCAAGTTTGCCGAAGCATGTCGTTGCGCGCAAGAGGTTCGCGAAATCATGTTCGACCCGGAGTCCTAGTTCGGACTCGCCTCGACTTTCGGCGCGCCAGTGACGGCCGGAGTCGATCGGTGGATCGAAGCCATCACTCTGTGAGCGATGTGCCGTCAGCTTGTCGAGCAGCAAGAATGCTTCGTATCAACTTCTCGGGAACTTGCGTCGATACCTTCTCGTTGGACGGCATGATCAGTGACTTGCCTAACTGAACCGCGGTCCGGTAGCTTGCCAAGTAGTGGACGCAGTCTTCACACAGACTCAAGTGCTCTTCGAATAAGACTCGTTGTTTCTCTGGAAGAGTTCCGTCCTCATATTCCATGATGAAGTCGATCAGTTCACGGCAGGTCATGGGGAGCCCTCCCGAAAATAGGGGTCGAGCATCGTTCGCAAGGCTTGGCGAGCACGATGAAGTCTGGTTTTAACAGCTCCCTCCTCGATATCGAGATGTGTCGCGACCGTTGCCGTGTCCCATTCCTCGATATCCCTAAGAATCAAAATCTCGCGGTGAATGTCGGGAAGTTCCGCGATGCATTGACGAACGAGCTCCCTCATCTCGGCCACCTCGATTCGATCAAGCGGTAACGATCCCCACGCCGGTCCAGGATCACGACGATGTCCATCGTCGTAATAGCTAGGTAACAGATCGTCGATAGATCGGATGGACGTGCGGCGACGGGATCGCCACTTCATGACCGCGGCATTCACAGCAATGCGATGTAGCCAAGTTGCTAAGGTCGATCGACCATCAAATCGTCCGATCGCACGAAAGGCCGACAGAAAGGTTTCTTGAAGTGCATCCCACGCATCGTCTTCGTGATGCAGATATCTTTGAATCGTCGCAAAGAGGGGTCCCGAATGCAATCGGACCAACTCCTCGAACGCAGCGGCGCTTCCAGCCCTTAAGGCGGACACAAGCTCAGCGTCGCTGGGTGCCGCCGATCGGCCCTGAGATGATTCCATCCCATGAAGTTTATGGGATTATAAGTTGGTTCGCAATCATCGTCCTCGGTAGCAGAATGAGGTCTAACAGTCGACGAGAAATTGTTGACATCGGATTTGCAGGTTACCGCATAAGAAGGCGAGATCCGGGCATCTTAGGCCTTCGCAAATCCGAAACATGAGAGACAGCGACTCGCACCGATTTTAAAGGCCTGCATACCAGTCGTAACCTCTCAGTGCCCAGTAGTCGTCGGGTCTCCGGTCCGTTACCTCAATGATCCCTACTCGTTTGATGCATTTGTAGCCGTATTTGACGGTGCTGATAAGCCGGAGTGGAGCTCCGTGCGCCGCGGTGAGTGGTTGACCGTTCATCTCATAGCACAGAAGTGTTTGAGGATGAACGGCACTCGCTCGGTCAAATCCCACGAAGTACCGCTCTGAATTTCCGCCGCCGTGATTCGACTCGGAAGGAGTGGATAGTCCCACATACTTAGACGCCGCACCGAACTTCTCAAGGAAGTCCGCGAGTGGTACCCCTTTCCAGCGGACGATCTGGCTCCAACCTTCCACGCACTTGAATTCGGTGGTCATCTCTCGCGCGGGAAGCTTTCTGATCGCCTCCATCGGTATGGCGCGGTCAACGTGCCCGGTGACCTTGATGACTTCGTTGTCAATGGAAGGAGATTCGTGAAGTCCGACCGTTCCATTGACCCGTGGTTCGGCCATTCGCTCATGAGGGAATTCGGGAGCAAGTCGGGACGGGGAGTAAATGGTCTCTGCAACCTGTTCGTTGAATTCTAAGACTTTGCGGAGTGGCCATGGCAACCCATCTTTGTTGGAACGGGTCGCCAACCAAGTGACTCCCGCGCCACCTGCAAGGGCGGCAGCGAAGCCAATTGCAAAACTTCGACGCGTGAGACGCGACATCTCCGCCGCGACCTGTTCGTCGGTCAGGTTCGACAACTCTAATCGTTTACTCATGGGTTGGCTTCTCCGAAGCAACGACCTCGTAGCCCGTCACCATGGCCCTGAAGTTATTCCAACCGGTCTTGATGACCTGAGATATGTGAACGACGAAGAACAGTACGTAACCAATCGTAAGTGCAAAATGAAGCAGCCGGGCCCATTCATAACCACCGAATGCCTGAGTCAGCCAAGCGAATTGCACTGGCTTGTAAATCGCTAACCCCGTAAGAGCCGATCCACCCCCCATGAGAATCACGGAGGTGTAAGCGAATTGCTGCGCTCCGTTGAACTTCCGTGGAGGTGGTTCGACCTTGCTCAATCCCAGATCATGAAGAACCACCATACATGCTTCACGGAAGCTGTTTCTATTTGGGAGAAGGTGTCTCCATTCGCCGCTAACGAACGTGTAGAGAACGTAGGCAATCCCATTCAGAACGAAGAGCCACATCAATGCGAAGTGCCACGCCATTCCCTCGGCAAGACGGTGGTCGATCGATAGTGCACGATAAAACCAGGAGGGAAAGAATGGGAACAATGTCCATGTTCCCAAGCGGATCGCGTAGACGTCGTTTGCCCAATAGATCAGTAGACCGCTCCAAATCATTCCGAAGAGGAGCGGGACATTAAACCAGTGCATCCAGCGGGTGGGCCGGGGATGCTTATGCACGATCCGCTTCATCACCGAAGCCCTCCCGACTCTCATCCATCACTTAGACATCTTTTCGTCTGACATCTTGTCACCCGACATCTTGTCACCCGACATCTTGTCACCCGACATCTTGTCACCCGACATCTTGTCGGCGGTGGGGGTATGCTCTCCACATCCCGTCAGACTGGTGGAGGTAACAGCGATGAGGCTTGCCAATAGAAGAGATCGAAGAGACCAGGACATGGTGAGAACTCCTTGAGATTTCGGTCATCTGCCGGGCGAAACGATTCGCCGTAGCGACAACGCTTCGATGCTCATCGGGGGTTCTCGGTTACAACAAAAATGGAGTTTTGAATCATGATCGACAGAGAAGGATGTGAATCCAGCGGTGCAGAATCATTTTCTCGGTGATGTGGATTGAGCGGAATGTACTGAGACCGACGACTTATCATTCAGATCTGATGAAACCGGTCAATTAGTGTTGCGTTCCACATAGGGTTGTTTCTCGTTCCGAAGCTCGCTGAGTCGCGTATCCTCTCCGTCGATGTTTGAACGCTAGCTGTCTCTGCTCTCTTTGGACGATGTCACTTCCGGCGAGGGTTGTCGCGTAAGAAGATAGACCAAAGGGCCGAACGATCCCAACGCGAGGGTGGCGAATACCCAAGGCCAAGGGTTGCGACCCAAAGCTCGCGCATCCTTCCAGATCCAGATTAGAACGAGCACTAACGCTATCACTAGATCGGCGAAGACTTGCCCTGCACCTGTTGACTGAAAGTGGGGAGCAACGATACCCCAGTAACCATGCTGATAAAGCGCTACTGCGGTAAGGGCGCCGAACAGGACCAGGACGATTCCAATCAAAAGACGATGCATGACAGGTTCCTTTCTTGTTTGACAGCCAAACTATCTGGCATTGAGGTAGTACCGTCAATTACCTTCGAGGTAGTTGCTGGACGGCTTTTTGTTGATGGAATGGTGTCATGATCGAATCGACGAATCATTTGCCCCAACAACTTCAACTGGCGCGGAAAGCGCGCCGAATTAGCCAACTCGATCTTTCATTAAGACTGGGCGTGTCTCAGCGGCACGTCAGCTTTGTGGAGAGTGGCCGGGCGAAGCCAAGCCGCGATCTACTCGTCGCCTGGTTGAGGGAGTTAGAGCCTCCCATGGTTGTTTTTAACCAAGTAATGATTGAGGCAGGGTTTGCTCCTGTCTATGGTGCAAAACCGCTTTCGGATCCCGGTATGCAACAAGCGAATCATGCCATTCAAGCCATTCTTGATTCGCATGATCCCATGCCCGCGTTTGTCATAGACGAGGACTGGAATTTACTGCGATTCAATCGTGGCGCTCGATGGCTGGCAGTTACGTTGATGCCTTGGGTGGAAAGTCTGATCGATTCAACCCCCAGCAATCTTCTTGATCTCCTCGCCCATCCCGAGGGCTTCACCAAGAATATGCTCAATCTCAACGAGGTTGGACCTACAGCGTTGGGGCACCTACGTCATGAGGCCGCGGCGCGTCCCGGACTCGCGACAAAGGTTCAAGCATTCGAGGATTTGTTGAAGAGTCGTCTTGGAGGCAAAGGATTGTCGACAGTATGGTCCAAGCCGACGGCGCCACTTTTAACAACGCGGTATGCCACTCCAGTGGGTGAATTAGCATTCTTCAGCATGTTTACCACGTTCGGAACGCCGCATGACATCACCCTGGCGTCTCTGCGAATCGAGCACATGTTCGCCGCCGATGAAGCGACGCGGGAATTGATCGAAGGGCAGGTTGGGTAGCCGCCCCAAGGTTGACTCCATTTTTCGCAAGAGAAACAAAGGTAGGTATGTTTGAATGTGCATTGTCGCCGTTAGGACAATTGCCGTTCGACGACTCTTCTTATTTGACATATGCGACAGGCTATTTCAGGGACTTCGTACAGACCGAATCCCGTGCGACGAAACAGAGGCGGGTCAGCGAAAACACGACCAATCAACCGCTTTTTCTCGGTTGTTGACTCACCAGTCGCTTCCGAAGCTGACCTTGAAGCTCAGACTTGCCGACTTCGCCGAATTGGCGGAGCAGTGACTTGCGAAGGTCGTCCGCTACACCAGGAGCGCCGATCTGCCTGAGAATGTTATTCAGGATGACAGCTGTCACCTTTTCAGCATCAGCCGATTCCGTCGCATAGGCTTGGATGACTCCAAAACACATCTCTTCGGTCGTTTCCTCTCCGAAAAGAATTCGCACTGGAGGATTACGCGGGTTGTGGGGATTGCTGGTTGAATTGTCGTAAAGACCGGCGACCTTGATGACCGAGCCAGCCGGCAGATGGACAGGCTCTTGGTAAATGTACTGATCCTGCCAGTTGAAATCCCAATCCTTGACCCAGATGAGAGGTTCCACTTTTCCGTCGGGAAGTGTTGCAGAGATTTTCAACTCTTTCCCAAGCAGGTGCATGTGAGGCAGAATTGCAGTGAGCCAAATATCGACCGGCAACTTGATCGAGGTTTCGACAGGAAAATCTTTGGCTCCCGGTGGAAGATCGATGGTAACGGGTCCAAAGAGAACTGGGCGATTCATAATGTGACGTTCCGCCGGCTTCTTGGAAAAGTAAATGCCGATGCGTGATCGATCTGTTTCCACCTTACCGGACGGATGAAGGTGTAGTTGTACGAGGACGTCTCCTTTGGTGGGCATTTGGAGGGATACGTGTTCGGGAAGATGACGAGCCGTTACCCCCGGCGCCCAAATTGTAAGGATCCCGCTGAACGTAACGCCTGGCCAACCGGTGGTCACGTATCCCGGCTCGGGAGACTTGGCGTCGCGAATCCGTCCTTGACCGGAAGCGTCGAGCATGACGATCGAGTGATGAACGACGCGCGGGTTGCCAGGGCGAAACTCGACGGCGGAGATCTCCCGACCGGCGGCCTCTTTCAAATCGACGAGCCAGTGGTGGAAGATATCGGGGCCGTCGGCTGGAACGGTAACTTCATGCGGCGCTTCCAGAATCAGGTCCGGCTCGCCCAGTGACCACCCAGAATGGAATGTTGGTGCGGGTGGTGCGTCCTCGGGATTCCCTTCTGGCGCACCCTCTTTGGCCCATGTCGCGATCATCTTGATCTCTTGTTCGGACATCCGCCGCTCACTGACGAAATGGCCATAGTTCGGTTCCGCCTTCCAAGGAGGCATCCGACGATTGACGACATTCTCGGAAAGCCATTCGGCTCGTTTGGCAGCGTCCTGATAGGTGAGAAGAGCGAATGGCGCGACCTGTCCTTCGCGATGGCACTCAGCGCAATGCCGAAAAAGAATCGGCGCGATATCGCGGTGAAAAGTGATCGGTAGATTCCCATTCGCGGGCGCCGCGGCAGAGATGATACCCACTAGATTCAGATGAAACGCAATCGTGAGGAAGAATGAAAATCGATTGAGCATGTTCGTTCCGATCTGCCGACAGATGTGAGGTTCTAACGAACGGTTGTCTCCGAAATCGCCTCTGGGGACAAGAAAAGGGCAAAATCTTTCATGAGGATCCGTCGCGGCATGTCTCGCATGGTGAGTTCTCGTTTACGCTCTTCCGGTAATCTACTCGCCAGATAAAAGACGGCGGCAAGCTGATACTGTCCGGCCGAAGGACAGGTCTCGCGTCAACCCAACATTCGAGGGATCGGATTTCGTTGGGATCGCTATTAAGATTTCGGGCATAAGAGGGTGGACGAATCGTCGTCAGGCAATCAATACGGGATCAATCAACGGTCAATCGGAATCATTCCCGATTGACCGTTTTCCAGTTTGTTCCTCTTAACCCTTTCTGAATGAAAGAGGGATTACACATGATGTGATCAGAGGACGCGCGTCCTATTTGAGACTGCTGGCCAAGCCTCGTCGATCGAATCGAAACCCGCCGAAGAACAGTTTTCCCAGAGTCGGATAGAACGCAATGTTTGCTGCTTTTCTACCTTTCGTCATCGGGTGAGCCGGCGATGAATGGGTAGACGATGCCGGCCAGTATCGCTCCGAGGATGGGGGCGACCCAGAAAAGCCACAATTGTTCAATCGCCCAACCGCCGACGTAGAGCGCGGGGCCAGTACTGCGGGCAGGATTCACCGACAGATTTGTCACTGGGATGCCAATAAGGAGAATCAGTGTGAGTCCAAGGCCGATGGGAAGACCTGCAAAGCCAATAGGTGACCGTTTGTCGGTTGCGCCGAGGATAATGAACAGAAAGAAGAATGTGAGCACCGCTTCGGTGATAAAAGCCGCCTGAAGCGAATAGCCTCCTGGAGAATGCTCACCGTATCCATTCGAGGCAAGGCCGTCGCTCAATTGAAATCCACTCTTACCGCTAGCGATGAGATAGAGAACACCTGCTCCCGCGATGGCGCCAAGCACCTGAGCGAAGATGTAGGGGATGAGATCCCTGACGGGTAACCGACCGCCGACAACCAATCCGATGGAGACCGCAGGATTCAAATGGCAACCAGAGATATGACCGATCGCGTATGCCATCGTCAAGACAGTGAGTCCAAAGGCGAGCGCGACACCCACAAATCCAATACCAAGATTGACATTGGGATTCGCGCTGTCGAGGAACTTTGCCGCTAATACGGCACTTCCGCAACCGCCGAAGACGAGCCAAAAGGTTCCGAACAATTCCGCCGCTGCTTTGTGGATGATCTTCATGATCAATTGCCCTGTGAAATGGACTTAGGTTGTGAGCGTTTCAAGGCTTGGTCAGCATCGACTCTTGCACGCAGCCATTCACATGCGAGTAGGCGAGCCGAGCGACTATAGTGGCCACCCCAAGGTTTGCTGTCCATGACCGTCGAGCGAACAATCAAGATAAACTTGTCCTTGGTCATTTTCGATTTGCGTAAAACGTCGTGTGCTTAGTATTTGTCTCGTTCAGGAATCTTCGACAGGCTCGGTACAAGATTTTCCACATCAACGTTCAACCGCGAGGAACAAAGTGAAGTTGGCGGCGCCAACGAGTTCAGCGTTCGTTTAGATCGCTCATGGCTTGGCTGATCGCCTCACTTTTTCCCGCTGAGCGGCTCAGCGAGACGGTGTTTGACGTGAAGGGGGTCGCTGGAGGGTGGCTTGGACGAGTTCGGAGGGGCGCGACTAACCTTTATCAACGAGCTCACTTCGTTTCACCAATGCAAACGGCTTTCCGATCTGCGTTCTCGTTAGCTGATGGATGGACAAATCTGAACAGTCCCGCGGATATGTGCAGGCGCGATGGCCGTTTCATTCGATCCGATGCTTGCGGTCTCTATCCTGGGAAACGGTGGCAAATGCAGCCAAAAGGATTCCATATTAAGTACACGAATTCTTCTCAAAACAATCGCCAACGAAGTACTTCAATGATGGAGTCGCTCTTCATCTCCAGATACATTGGTGACTCCTAAAAGATTCTCCGTCTCTTGAATTGGAAGGCCCGCCTTATGATTCTCCCCTTATCAATAATCCCTGCGCGCCGACATCGACGATTCCGAGCGAAACTCCCACTCAGCATCGAGCGACTTGAGGAACGAGCACTGCTCACAGGAAATCTCCAACTCCTGTCGATCGACGCGCCCAATTCCGTCGCCTCGGGGAGTGGAACGACCATCAACATGACGTGGGTCGTCGAGAACTCGGGAGACGAGGCCATCAATGATCCCTTTTGGTTCGACAGCGTCTATTTGTCCGATGATGAAGTTCTCGACGAGACGGACGAACTTTTGACGTTTGAAGTCGTCGAAGCCCAGTCGCTCGACCCGGGTGAAACCTATTCGATCACTTCAACATTCGATCTCGGCAATCATGCGGGCGGAGATCGATTCTTCCTTGTCGCGGTGGACGACGACGAGCAGATCGCAGAGGGAGACGAGGGGGACAACGTTCTTTCAAGTCCAGTTAAACTGACGACACCCGATGTTGATCTCGTCATCGGAACGGCTTCCGCTAGCGCCAGCGTCGTGGCTGGCCAAACATTCCTCGCGACTTGGTCGGTGAATAATCTCGGCACTGAGACGGCGCTAGCGCCGCGCACGAATCGAATCACTCTATCGACCGATGACTTTCTCGATCTCAACGATCAAGTGATTTTCGAAGAGATACAGACGACGCCCATCAATGGCGGAGGCAGTCTGAATGAACAGGCCCTGGTGATAATGCCGGCGGGTCTCGCGGCGGGTACGTACTATCTCTTCTTTGAGACCGATGTCCTCAACGACCAATACGAGACGCAGGATTTCAATAATGGCGTGGCGCAGCCGATCGAAGTCGTGCTGACGGGACCGGACTTCGCGATCGATTCTCCCGTCGTGCCGAACGACTGGGAAGCAGGCTCACCGATTGACGTCAGCTTCACTCTTGTCAATCAAGGAACGGACGCTGCCGCGGGAGCTTTGTCGGTCGCGTATTATCTCTCTGACGACGATCAGTTCGATCCAGGCACTGATGAATTGCTTGCCGTCCGTGATCACGCGGATCTACTGCCCTTAGCAAGCTCAGGTTCCGTGCTTGTCAATGATCAGATCGCGTTCGCAACAACCCGGACTGGGAGTCAGTATCTGCTCATTGTTGTCGATAGTGGCGCTGAGCAAGCTGAGGAGGAGGAGTCGAATAACGTCTTCGCGACCGCCGTAACGATTGCCAGCCCCGACCTAACGCTCTCTAATGCGACCGCCCCCGGCACTGCCGATCCTGGCAAAACGATCGACATTACTTGGACCGTTACCAATACCGGAAATGCGGCGACGACGGCAGCAACGTGGTTTGACGCTGTCTATCTCTCCATCGATGGGACTTGGGACGCCGGGGACATCGCGCTTGGTGAGTTTGAGCGCACGGGCGATCCTCTTACTGCAAGTGGCGACTACACGAACAACGCTCAAGTCACATTGCCCATCACTTCACCAGGCAGCTATTTCCTGATCTTCGTGACAGATCGAGACAATAACCAGGCAGAGTTAAATGAATCGGACAATGTTTTTGCGGTCGCGATCGAGATCTCAGCCCCCATCACCGCTGATCTGGTGGTAACGAACTTCACCGCTCCAACGACGGTGTAAGTCAATCAGTTTGTCAATGTATCGTGGAAGGTGACGAATGTCGGCGATGCAGCACTCGCGGGAACTTGGCAGGACCGGCTCTATCTCTCCGCGGACCCTAACCTGAGCGAGTTTGACACAATTCTTCAGATCGAAGCTATCAATCGACCCGCGGGCCTTGCTCCCAACGACAGCTACGCGATCAATCGAACCATCGTCATCCCGGATGTCGATGCGGGGACTTATTATCTCTTCGTCAAAACACTGGCCGTCGGCGCTGGAGACGGTGATGCCTCTAACAACGTCGTGATGCTAGGGCCGGTGACCATTAGCAAGCCGGACCTAGTAGTGACGCAAGTCGACGGTCCTTCGTCCGCGGTTGGCGGTCAGACGGTCAGCGTGACGTATACAGTGACCAACGATTCCGACACCCCGATGGGCGCCACTGGAATTACTGACCGAATCGTCTTATCAGACGATCAGACGATTGATCTCAACGATCAACTTCTGACGCTTATCTTCATCCAAAGCGATACCTTGCCGCTCGCCGCTCACGGTTCGTACCAACGAACAGTCGATGTCCAGATTCCCGCTGGATCGACCGGCGCCAAATACCTGATCCTTCGCACGAATACCTTCTTTGGGAGCCAGGGTGAAACAACACGAGCCAACAATGATCAAGCGATTCCGATCAATCTCTCATCATCGGACCTTGTCGTGGAATCAGTCGTGGTGCCTCCCGCCGCAACCTTCGGTACTCCCTTTGACGTCACTTACACCGTGCGAAATATCGGAAGCGGACCAACGACTCAAACTCAATGGTACGACCGTATGGCGTTCTCGAGTCCGGATACTTCCGTGTCGGTGATTTTCTCTGACATCCTCGTGACACTGGATCACTCGTTAGCTCCCGGAGAATCCTACACGCGCACCATCACGGCGAATGTCAATCCGATCGCGGCAAGCGGTCAATATCGCATCGGTGTTGCAGCGGACATCCTCAACGCGCAGCCGGAAATCGACGATAACAACAATGTCCTTCTGTCGAATCTATTCGACGTTACTCTCCCTCCCGTTCCCGACTTGGTGGTAAGCAGCATCGTGGCTCCAGTCGAAGGTTTCAGCGGCCAACAGTTCGCATTGACTTGGACCGTGACCAATACCGGCAATGCGGTGGCCAATGCCCCTTGGACCGATCGGGTCACTCTTAGTGGGCCACAGGTGATCAACCTGGGGAGCTTTCAATCACTTGTTTCGCTCGCGCCGGGCCAAAGCATCACCCGAACGGAACTCTTTGACTTCCCGCTCACCGACGGCAGTTATGTCATCTCCGTCAAAACGGATGATGGCAACGCGATCCTTGAAGGACCAAACGAATCCAACACAGCGTTCACTTCGTCGATTCTCATTACCACGCCGCCATTGCCGGACCTCGTCGTCACCCATATCGTCGCTCCTTCGGATGGAATCTTTTCCGGCCAAACGGTTCCGATTACTTTCACCGTCTCCAATATCGGACAGACCGCCACACAGACACCGATTTGGTCCGACTATGTTTTCGTCTCATCCAATCCGGGAATCGTTTATCCTGATCCCGTTGCGGATGACCTCTTGATCGTGGACCAACCTAACACCACGCTATTGTCGTTGCCGAACCCGACCTATCTCGAGCCGGGCCAGAGCTACACTCAGACTGTTGACGTCACGATTCCCACCAACGCCGCCGGTTCTTGGTACGTGTACGTGTTCCCCAATGGGCTTGGAAAGTTCTATTCTGTACCAGTTGCACTCAGGGAAAGTGACCGCACGAATAATCTGACGCGGAGTGACGCTTTCCAGGTAAACCTCACGCCTCCGCCCGATCTGGTGGTGACTCAAGTCATCGCGCCCTCGACGACCTTCTCGGGGCAATCCGCCACGGTGCAGTGGACCGTCACCAATGCCGGACCAGGCGACACGCCGGCCACGTTATGGTCGGATCGCGTTTACCTATCGGCCGATGATCAACTCGGTGTTGGCGATGTGTTGCTTACCACGTTAACGGCCCAAACATCTTTTCGGTTTAACGGCCCTCTCCACTCCGGTGACAGCTATGTGAACTCAGCAAATCTTGTACTGCCGGAGGGTCTCTCTGGAACCTATTACTTTTTCGTGGTGACGGATACCGGCAATGCCGTCTTTGAGGCGGGCTCTGAATCGAACAACGTCAGCTCGCGACCCACGAATGTGATATTGACCCCGCCGCCGGACCTCGTTGTCGATTCGGTCACCACCGCTCCGTCCGCCTTATCCGGGCATTCGATCGATGTGACGTATACGGTGACCAATCGAGGCAATACAAGTACTCCGGCAGTCTCGACACTCGATCGAATTTACCTCTCCGCCGATACAGAGTTCGATGCAAATGACACCTTGCTCGCCAGCGCGACCGGACTATTCGGTGAGCTTGGGGTCGATGAATCGTACACAAGAACGCGATCGATCACACTCCCTGTGGGCATCGAGGGGATCTATCACTTCATCGTCGTCGCGAGTGACAGTGCGATCCTGTTCGAACTCAATCGCGATAATAACGTCCTGGCGAGCGATCCGATTGATGTTCAGTCGATCCTCGCAAATCTAAGTGTCACTAGCCTGGACATCGAATCAACCGCGGTAGCCGGCCAGCTGACGACCGTCTCGTGGACGGTTTCGAATACAGGCACCGGTGATACAGAATCCACCCTTTGGCTGGACAAAGTGTTTGTTAGCACGACCGGATCGACGAGCGGCGGCCGACTGGTTGGTAGTTTCGTCCACAACGGCATCCTTGCTTCCGGTCAATCATATTCGCAATCGGCAGGGGTCCTGATTCCATTCGATGTGGCGGGAAACGCCCAGATCTACGTCGTCACAGATGCGGTCGTTCTTCCGACAGATGCCTCGGCTGCGCTCCCCGTGAGTCCGCCGTATGGCCGCGTCTATGAAGGTGCTTTCGAGAACGACAACACGTCCTCTCTTGCATCGCTGCTAATCGTTCGAGATACGCCGGATCTCGTTCTTGCCGAGATTACGGCACCTTCGGTCGCGCTGACCGGTCAATCGATCAACGTATCCTGGATCGTGCAGAATGCCGGCGGGTTGACGAATGCCGACCATTGGACCGACGATGTCTATCTTTCGCTCGATCCGAACTTGAGCGCGGACGATGTTCTCCTAGGAAGCGTCTTTCATTCGGGCGACTCGGCGAACAACGATTCTTACTTGGCGTCGCTAGACGTCAAATTGCCAGACGCCCTAATGGCGGGCAACTACTTTGTGATTGTTCAAGCCGATCGCACCGTGCCGCGAGGCCTCTCCGATCCACTCGTCAATCGGGTGTTTGAGGGAGCCGTCGAAGCCAACAACATCAAGGCCAGCGCTGTTGCGATTACACTTTCGGACGTTCCCAATCTGACTGTTTCATCGGTTCTCGTACCGGACACATCAATCGCGGGTCGCAGCCTCGACGTGAGTTGGACGGTGACGAACAGTGGCGCGTCGACAGGCGACCGTACTTGGAAAGATGCCGTGTATTTATCCGGTGATCAATTCCTGAACACCAATACCGACCGATTTCTGGGCTACGTGAATCATGTCGGTGGGTTGGATGCAAACGCGCAATACACAGCCGATGGTTCATTCGCGATCCCTGGCGGCTTGACCGGGCCGTACTACGTCTTTGTGTTGACGGATGCGAGTAACACGATTTTCGAGCGTGGAGGGGAAGGGGACAACACGGCCTATGCCCCGCAGTCTGTCGATTTGCTCTTCGGCCAGCCGGTTGATTTCGTCGTTGGTTCGATTCAGGTTCCGACGAATGCGACGCCTGGCGCGCAGGCGACCATTGTCTACACGGTGAACAACAATATCAATCTCGCTGTACCTGGGGGATGGACAGATGCGATTTATTTGTCGCAAGACGACGTATGGGACTCCAGCGACACTCTATTCGGTCGCGTTCAACGTCCCTTCGATTTGGCTGCCGGCGCGTCCTACACCGAAAACATCGTGGCTCCGTTGCCGATTCTCGCGCCCGGCTCTTACCACATCATCATTCGCACCGACGTCCTCAACAATGTCGTCGAGACCGTCGATAGCAACAACATAGGCGTATCACTAGATGTTGCTGCCGTCGATGCAGTCGCTCTGACACTTGGCGTTGAACGCACGGACTTGCTCCTTGAGGGAGGCTTTATCCTTTACCGGGTCAACGTTCCGGCCGGTGAAACGTTGCGATTCAGTTGGGACGCGACCAACAATAACTCAGCCACGGAAATGTTCGTTCGATTCGGCGCTCCTCCGACTCGTTCTCTCTTCGATCTCCGTTCGACAGATCCATTTGCCACCGATCCGCAGGTGGTTTTGCCTGAGTCTCAAGCAGGCACCTATTTCGTTCTCGTGCGGTCGAACCAGTTCTCGAACGTCGGTAAGATGCTCGTCGAAACCGTTCCCTTCTCGGTCTCAAATGTCAGTCCGCACGAAGTGGGTAATGCCGGCCCAGTCACGCTCGAAATCGACGGTGCTCTCTTTACGCGCGGCACCACTTTCGAACTTGTCTCTTCGTCAGGTGCCGTTGTACAAGCAACTCTCTCGCTCGTCGTTGGCTCAACGAAGGCGTACGCGACCTTCGATCTACGCGGCAAAGCCACGGGAGCGTACGACCTCGTTGCCCGCTCGGTCGACGGGTCGGTCGCGATGGAAGAAGATGCCGTCGAAGTCGTAACAGCCACACTTGGTGGTGTGTTCAGTGCTGGCGTCAACGTTCCCCCCTTTGAATTGGCTGATGCTCTCGATTCGTTCTTCATTACCTTTTCGAATACGGGTTCAAGCGATCTCATCGCACCTTTGTTGACGATCCGTAGCAGCACGGGAACTCTTTTCGGTCGAAACCAACCAGCAGTCGGCGCAGGGGAAGAAATCGTCCTATTTGGCGCTTCGCCGGATGGTCCTGCCGGCATTATTCGACCGGGTCAATCGATCACCATTCCATTTGTCTTTCGAGCGCCCCCTGCTGGAGCACTCAATTATTCGTTCGAACTTTTCTACTTCGATGAAAATGACCAGACGCCGATCGACTGGCAAAACGTGCTCGACCTCATGGATCCACGAGTTCAAGCGCAGAATGACTTCAATCAGATCTTTGCTCAGCTCAAGTCCCAAATCGGGTCTACGATGGGTCAGTATGTCCAGATGCTGAGTAGAAACGCGAATCTTGCGCCGACGCTCGACGACGCTCGAAACGACGGGGCTCTGCTTGACATCGAAGTGCAGCGGGCGATTGCCGCCGTTCGAACATCGCTCAGAGGATCGATCGTTACCGACGATCTGGATGTGGTGATCTCGGATCGATTGATCGCTGCCACCAATGTTGATACCGGTGAAGTTATCACAACCCGCACCTATAGAGATGGGTCGTTTCTCTTCGCAAACATTCCCAGCGGCATTTATGAATTCAAGGTGGAGGGAGCGGTTGTCCCGCCGGGACAGTTCTACATCGTGGATGACGGGGAACACGCGTCCGGGTTCGAACTAGCAGTCGAACGGGGACTGCGCATCTCCGGACAAGTTCTCGACGGACTGATCCCCATCGAAGCAGCGTCTGTGACTGCCCTGGGTCAAGACGGTTCAGTTTTCACGGTCAACTCGGACTCAAGCGGTCACTTCGTCCTTTCCGGCCTCGTTGGAGGAATCTACAGCATCTCCGTCAACGTTGAGGGCTACGCCGAATTTCAGCGGGACGGAATTGACGTCTCGACGGCTGACGTCACGACGACGGCTGTGCTGACAAAAGGAGGGACGATCGTTGGCTCCGTCATTCTTCCGCCCGGCGGCGCGACCGACACGGAAATGCTCATTATCGCCACACGCAGTGACAATCAGGTGTCGGCGGTATCCACGTTCACGTCAGTCTATCGACTGGACGGATTACTTGACGGGGTGTACGAAGTTCGCATCGTACGGCCCGGATACGTGCCGGTCGTCTTGAACAATGTCTCAGTCGTCGCGGGCCAGACGCAAGTTTTGAATAACACCACCCTCGTGCAAGCGGCCATTGTCCGCGGTCAGATCACGTCGCCTGACCCAGCGGTGTCGACAAGTTTCTTACCTGTGAGTGCCTATCTGGGTGACGAACTCGTGGCCGTGGTTCAAGCGGATGCGACGGGCGCATACGTTTTTGACGAGCTACCTGCCGGTGCCTACGACCTAAAGGTTGGCGAAGTAAGTTTGCTCTCGGACACTGTCTCGGTCATTTCAGCGATTGCCAATGACACTTTGGCCAATATCGCGGTCCATTCGGGAGCGACCATCTTCGGCGTCGTCTGCTTGGGGGCGGATCAAAGTCCGGTACCGGGCATTCAGGTTTCGTTGTTGCAACCGGATGGATCACTCACCCAGATCGAAACCGATTCATCAGGGTATTACCAGTTCGATCGGCTCGCCTCGGGTGATTATGTCGTCTTTCTCGGCTCGATCGGCGATGGATCATTTCAGTCCATTAGTGTAACCCAGATCGACGGCGATTTGATCGAAGCGGATCTATCAATCACCAGTTTGGCTGAAGTCGTGGGGCAGGTCACCACGTCCACGGGCGAACCCATCGCGGATGCGTTCATCACGGTCATCCAGAATGGTCAAACGGTCGCGTATACGTTCACCGATGAATCCGGCAACTATCGCTTCCTTTTCTTTGGAGTGGGCACGTATGAGATTCGCGCATTCGCGGACAATGCGAGTTTCAATCCCGCGACGTCAGTCATTCTCGGAGTAGGCTCACTAGCGCAAGTCGACTTCGTCGCCGGCGAATCAACGCTCGTCATTCAAGCGACGTTCGCAGGCCAAGCAGCTTCCGGTGCGATTGCCACGTTGACCACGGAATCAGGAATCGGCGTTGACGTTCTGCTCGACGAGAATGGATTGGCACTCGTTCAAAATCTTGTTGCGGGAACTTACACTCTTCAAGTTCGCAACGCGGATGGTGCCGAATCAACGACGACCGTCGTCATTGGACAAGCTCAGGACCAGAGTGTTCAAGTGGATCTCGTGGCTCAAAGCGTTCTCAGAGGGACGATCACTGGGCCCGGAGGAATAAATGTCGACGGTGCAAGCGTTATCATTTATGCGGCTGGCACCAACCAAGCGAGCGCGCAAGGCAGGACCGATATCAACGGCCAGTACCAGATTCAGTTCTTGAAGCCTGGAACATACGACATCATCGCCTACAGCAGCGGTTTGCGGTATCAGCTTGTAACAGGTGTCGCTATCAACGGCCAAACGATGCTGAACCTTTCGCTAGCCGCTTCGACGAATCAGGTTTCACTCGCCGTTCAGGATGCCACCGGACGCGGCATTCCCTTCGCCTTCGTCACGGTTCGAGACACCCTTGGTCGCGTCATTGATTCAGTATCGGCCGATGAATCTGGAGTGGCCCTCCTTACCTCCGCGTTCGGCGCGAATCTATCGTTACAGGTATTCGCCACTGGTTATTCTCCGTCGGTCGCCACACCTTTGGAACTAACCGCACCCGGATCGACTGATAGCAGCACCATTCAAATGTCACCAGTCGCGCTCGCGGCGGCAGTGAGCTCGGGTGAAGGTTTTGCCGGGTTCGCTTCGCGCGTGGAAGAAGTCACTTTCGCCTCCTTCCAAGCGACGGCGGCGCAGAACAGCCCGTGGGTGAAACGACTACAAGATGTCAGATTAGAGCGAGTTCAAAGTTGGCTGAAGCGACTGGCAACGTTGCATTTCGGAGATCCCGTCTGTCCTGAATCTGTTCCCTTGTGGAAGGAAGCGGGAGCGGCTGTAAAGCAATTCCGTGACAGCGTGACCAAAGCGACGAACCTCGGCAGAGTCGCGATCGAGAAGGCGAAAGAATTCACCAAAACCGCCGCGAAGGCTGCTACGGAAATTGTTCAAGCGGGCACAGACCTTTATCGAGCAGCAAAGAACGTCGTTATTAACCCTGCTGACACACTTGAATATACTTACGCTGACACGGTACTGTTTCCTATGGTTCGAACCCAAAGCCTAAATCTCTTGAGAGCTTTTGATCTCCTCACATCAGCTACGTCGAGCACAGATGCACTTCAAAGGATCGAGCCGGTTAAGGCAATTTACAGTACGATTTCCAGTGGACTCGAATCACCATTTCTTATTAAGAAGAATCCCTTTCCGGCGATTGATCTAGCTTTAGCAAATATACTGCAAGCCATAAATGCTTACATAGATGCTGCGGAAGCTGCGGGGAATGCGGAGGAAGCGTTCAACAAGGAATCGGAAAGGGCAGATGCATTCGGCCTATTTGCTAGTGACGCAGTTTCCCGATACATCGTTTTCGACTTGGCCCACCGCAATTGCAATAACAACCCTGGCGGTGGTGGCGGAAGCAAGTGTGGTACGGGTTTCGGAATTCTCGCTTTCCGAATCGATCCCAACGAAATCACCGGCCCCGTCGGCTACGGCGATCCACGATTTGTCTCGGCAACTGATGCCCTCAACTACACCATTAACTTCGAAAATCTCAAGACCGCATCCGTGCCCGTTCAAACGCTCACGATCACCACGCAGCTTGACTCGGACCTCGATTACCGGACCGTCCGCTTCGGATCGTTCGGCTTCCGTGGCCTGACATTCGAACTCCCCGTAAGTCAACCATTCATCAGCCAGCGCGTCGACCTGACTGATACGCTCGGTTTCTTTGTCGATGTCATTGCAACCGTCAACGTCACGACCGGATTGGCGACTTGGACGTTGACGGCCATCGATCCGGCAACGGGCGAAGAGCCGCGTGATGAACGAATTGGCTTCCTCCCTCCGAATACGAACGACGGGCTCGGCGAGGGATTCGTCACCTACTCCGTCCGCGCGAAGAGTAGCGCCTCGACCGGAGACACGATCGACGCCAAGGCAACGATCATCTTCGACACGGAGTTGCCGCTCGACACGCCCGTCTGGACAAACTCGCTCGATTCAGTCGCCCCGACGAGCCAGGTCGTCGCGCTTCCCGAAGTGTCCCCGTTGCCGACCTTCATTCTCTCTTGGACGGCTAGTGATGCGCCCGGCGGATCGGGGCTCGCAAATACCTCCATCTACGTGAGTGAAAATGCCGGGGACTATCGACTGCTGGTGGTAGCGGACGCGTCGGTCCGTCAGTTCTTCTTCGAGGGGAAGGCTGGGAAGTCATATTCATTCCTTTCTGTCGCCGAAGACAATGCCGGCAATCGCGA
>JAIEPU010000293.1 GCA_019748235.1 bacterium | reverse complement strand
GACCGACGGAGCACGGCCCGAAATCCCGGCACTGACGAGGATCGTTCCACTTTCCGCCACGAGTGATTCACAAGTCGTCACTCCAAGCGAATAGCTTTCCCAACCCTTCGTTCCAGCACCCGGCACGATCCAATGAACGCCCGCCACACCGTCGAGCACCGACCGGAGTCGAGGATTATCGACTGACAGAATTGTGGAGAGTCTGTTACTTTCGATCCAATGACGTATCCACGTTTTCGCTTCATCAAGCGATGAGACCTGCTGCCATTCACCTTGTACCGCTTTGAATTCGTCGCGAAACCGCGCGGCTCTTGCTTCTTCGTTCGGCTCGGGAAGCGGAAACAAGGCATCTTCCCCCGCGTGCGAATCCATCCAATGGGGATGAGGCGAGGGAACGGAGAGAGATTGCTTGATACGGCTCAAGATGGCTTCGCGCGCGCTGTCGGTCACGGTCATTCTCTTCACAGAACTCTCGAGGGGGTTTTCAGTTCGTTCTTATGATATGTCTGATTTCGTCTGTCGGCAGTAGATGAGTGAAGGATGGTCGATCGCCCGGCAAAAATGCAATATACCCGCCCTCATTCTGATGAACGGAGCGGGTAGTTATCCGATCAGGGCATGTAGTGCAAACGATGCGTTATGCCTTTCGACGGCGCATTCGATAGACGAACACCGTCCCTGCGGCTCCCCAAATGAGGAAGGTCGCTGGTTCGGGTACCGCGTTCGGATCGGGACAGACCTGCCCCGTGAACGAGAGGGTCGTATCGAACGAGCTGTAAAGCTGAATCGCATTGTCGTCCGGCGTCGAATCATGAATGCTCGCGAACAATTGCCCGTCCGCCTTGATCTTGTCGAGGATTTGCTGCATCGCGTTCGCGTTCCAGTTCGGATTATTCTTATCGAGCGAGAAGGTGAGGCTATTCTCCTCTCCTGCCTTAAAACCATTCAGCTTCAAGCCGGTATCGACACCATCAAGCGCAAGCGAGAGATTGTTGTAATCGAAATCACCCACTCCCGTGTCACCGTCCTGAATAGTCATCGAGAACTGCATCGAGTCGATGCTGCAAAGTGATTTTCCGTCAAAATTGAAGAGTGCGAAATCGAGCACTCCAGGCATTGGGTCGGCACAATCACACAAAGGCCAATCGATGATTGGCTGCGTTGAAGTGATCGTTTGAGTCAGACCGGCAAAACAATGAGCGGCCGGCAACGCCAATAAGGCGCAGATTGCGAAGCGCAACATCACACATCCCCTTCCAAACGCTGTCCCGCACGGGCCGATTTGGCTCAAAGAACGCAGGTCCCCCCGGACCCGACGACTCCTGATTGAGCCTGGTGCCACGACACGGTGCGAAAGTTTTCTCGGATGCGGGGTCAGATAACGAATCGGTCAATCGTGTCAAGTCCATCTCGGCTGAGGGTCGATACCGGTCTCCGCTGAGGAAGCGCTTTCAATGGGTGAAAGCGGTATACGCCGGGCTTCAATGTCCATAAGCTGATACATTCCGAGCAAAAACAGGAAGACAGTCGCCCTCATGCGACGAATCGGGAACTAGACTCGGGGAATAGGGCAATTAAGGTCAAGGCATGCGATTCGTCATTCTTGAACATCACGATCCTAGCGTGGACCGGCACTTCGATCTTCTGCTCGAAACGGGTGGAGGTTCACTCCGCGCTTGGAGAATTGCGAGACCACCAGACCTCGTTCGGCAATCTGCTTTGGAACTCGATCCGCACCGCAAAGTCTATCTCCAATACCAAGGCCCGGTCTATCCGGCGCGAGGTTGGGTCAAGCGGTGGGACGAAGGGCGCTACGCGACATTAGTGGAGACTTCGAATCTCAACCGAATTCAAGTGTGGGGAAATCAACTTCGCGCGACAATTGAGCTTGTCGGAAACGTAGGATTGACGCCTGAGGAGTGGACGTGTCAGGTCACGGCGTGGCGGCCGAAGAAGTAGACCTCGTCAGTTCGCGGAGGGTGCATAGTCCGTCGCTGGAATTCCATGCCTTCCGCTCAGTCCTTCCAAGTAAAGGCCATCCTCTCGAATTTCGACACGCCGCAGCACGATCTGTCGCTCTGCCCTTTGAAAATCAACGAGGGCGACCAGCTTATTCCCATTCCGCTTCCAGTTAATCTCGAGATTCTGGGCCAGGATGAATTGCTCAATGACTTTGCGCGTGTAGGTCGTCGGCAGAGGAAGAAGTCCCGCTTGAGCGGTATCTAATTCAAACGCGAGTAGATTTCGTTTGGGAACCCAAGCCCGCACACCAATTTGAACCACCGTTGAGAAGAGACCCATGTGGCAACGAAATCCGAGCAGTACTCGGTCGCCGTCGATTTCAACACGGGGATCAGTCACGCCGGGAGGTAACACTTTATTGGCATGATTCTGTTGAAAGTCTTCCGCCAGCCAACCGTTGATTTGATCCTCATTGAAGTTGGCTTCCCAGGCAGGAGAGTTCTGCAAATCATTGATCAATCGACTGGCACCATTGAGAAATTGATTCGAGCACTGATGCCGTTTCGACTCGTCGTCCGTCCCTAACCGCTTGGAATAAAAGGAAGGCTCAATCTGAGCGAGAGTGAAGACCAAAATGATGAGTCCGATCGGAAGCCCGACGATTCCGGTCACTACTAAACGAGTCAGGAAACTTACCCTCGGCTCTAAACTGACATCTGGCGAGACACTGCCGTTGGCTGGGAGTGGAGGTACCGTCGGTTCCGGCGATTTCGATGATGACACGTGCCTCACTCCCTCGCAGAATACGCCATAATAAAGCGATGCCAAAGGATCGGCTATTGCCCCATTTACCGAACTTGTCAAGGTGGATGAACGGGCTGGCCACTCTTGCCGTAAGAAGTTAAGGCAAAAGTGATTGATCGGTTGCAATCGACGGCGGCAATCGAGCGGAAAGCTCGTCGATTGACAGCCCCCGGTGAAGTTCGAGCGATTCAGGTACGACGGTTCATTTCATGAAACAATGGCTTCTTCATCCCGTCGTCTCTACCACCGTCGGTCTTGTCTCCGTTCTGATTTACGCCCTCCTTTTTGTCATTAGGCCTGATCTCCTCTTTTCTCCAGTCCCCCCGGTTCGAGCAGAGATCCTTCTTCAACAAGCGAACGGACAGGCCCTTTTCATCGTGGGGGCAACACTCGTCTATCTCTGCACCTTATCGCTCTTCCTGATCTCCACTCTCTTTCGCCCGGACGGATGGAAGTTAAGAGAGCGGATGGGTGCTGCTGGGTATATTCTTCTCCTCTTACCGCTCCCTTTTCTGATTCATCTGATCGTCGGCGATCCAATGAACATGCCGTTACTTTCTTGGTTGAGCCCTCTTTGTTTCGCGTTTGGGATCTCGGCATGGATCGCAGGATTGGTATCTGCTCGGCCCCCAGCATCTGAATTGAGTCTCTCAGGCATCCTCAAAACATCTATCGCCACATGTCTCTTTGTTTTGGTTTTCTTCACTCTCGAATACATGCAGTACCAGTCCCTTCGTGTCCCTCACGGGGACAGCGGAATGTACGAGGAACATCTTTGGAATCTTTGGAATGGGAAGGGCTTTCGAAGTCAGATAGATGACGGTCGGTTATTTCTCGGCGAACACTTTCAATTCTTTCACGTCTTCCTCATGCCGATCTACCTCCTTCACCCGTCGCTACCGATACTCAATCTTTGCGAGGTGATCGCTCTGGCAAGTGGCGCGGTCGCCGTCTTTTTACTCGCCCGCCAAATGAACGTACCGTCTGTTGCGTGGCCGTTGGCACTCAGCTATCTACTCTACTTTCCGGTCCAGTACCTCACGCTCGAATCGAGTTGGAAGACATTTCGCCCAGAGACATTCGGCTCCCCTCTTTTGCTTTGGGCGTTGTACGCGATCGAATCGAATCGGCGGCTTGCGGCCGTTGTACTCCTTCTTTTCTCGTTCACGGCGAAGGAGGACTACGCGATCACTGCCGCAGCGATCGGTGTATGGATGGT
Organism: bacterium; assembly: GCA_019748235.1. Taxonomy (GTDB): domain Bacteria; phylum Planctomycetota; class Planctomycetia; order Kolteriales; family Kolteriaceae; genus JAIEPU01. Next base: position 34,069 of record JAIEPU010000293.1, on the reverse strand, counting down.
CCTACGCGGCATCGTGGGAATGACCCGTTCGAGAAACGAGACTTCCGACGAACAGTCCGCACGATCGATCAAGATTGTTTCTCGCAGAGATCTCGTGACGGGTATTTCACTGGCAGTTGGTTCGACTGTATTCCTACTTTGGGTGCTTCTCTGGTTCATCCCTTATTTTCGTGGGGGCGTCCCACATTACACGGCCTATTTTCATGATCTCGGCCATTCGCCGATCGAGGTGGCACGAAGCTTTGTTGAGAATCCGAAATTGCTTTGGGAACGACTCGCCACGCCGCGCAACGGAGCCTTCTTCTTTTGGATGATGCTCCCCCTTGGTTTCCTGCCACTCTTCTCTCCGTCGCGATTCGCGGTTGCGTTGCCAACCTTCGGCTATCTGATGCTTTCTTCGCTCGATGCCCTGGCTCAGCCGTGGTTCCATTTCCACGGTCCACTCATTCCCGTCCTCTTTTGGGCCACCATCGGAGCGATTCGAAACCTGAAGGGGACATCCTCTTCGTCGTTTCTTGGTTGGTTCGTCTGTCTCTTTTGTTTGATCACTGGAATTCAGGAAGGGCGATCCCCCCTCTCGTGGAAGTTTTGGGACCCGATCTATGCATCGCCGACGAGAGAATGGCGTGGAGAAAAGCTTTTCGAACCCATGGGGGACTATTGGCGATCCGTCTATCTGCCCGATGAAAGGGCGAATTCATTCGCGGAAGTCTTGCGAGTCGTCCGTCCGAGTGAGCGAGTTGCGGCGACCGACTATCTTCGCAGCCGATTCACGCACCATGCCGCCGCCTTTGAGTACCCCACGCTTAAGAGACACATCTCCATCGATGATGTAGACGTCATCGTGATCGATCGGAAGGAAGGTTGGTGGGGACGCGAGCCGAATAATCCCGATCGAGATTTGCTTCAAGCGATCGCAAGCCATGCGCCCGTCGGCACCCGTGTGGAGATCAGAGGTCGGCCCTTTGAAATCGTGCTAAGCAATGATTACTTCGTAGTTGCTCACCAAATCAGATCCACCGGCGATCAACGTGAATCAACGCCATAAATTTCCGAGCGAACCCGAGCCCAGTCGTCGCTGCTCGACAAGGTGACGAAAGCGCGATGAACCTTTTCCGGCTCTGGATGTAGCTTGGATCGCTTGATGCCGAACTTTCGCATCTGCCGGGTGGCACGTTCGAGGCCATAGAGATTGATCGCGATCTCGTACTGATCGTCAAACAACTTTGCTTGCTCGGCAAGTGTCGGCGGCGCGGGCTTCTCCTCTCCTCGCCAGAGGGCGAGGCAATCACGAAAGACCCAAGGGTTCTCAATCGCCCCGCGCGCGATCGTGACCCCGTCGCAACCGGTCTCACGAAGCATGCGAAGGCAATCCTCCGCGGTATAAAGATCGCCGCTCCCCATGACTGCCAAGTGGGGGAAGCGACTTTTCACTTCGCCGATGATTTCCCACTTCGCGAAACCTTCGTAGCGCTGATCGACGGTCCGTCCATGCACCACCACGCCGGCAATACCGAGGTCAACCGCCGCGGAGAGAATATGCCAGAAGCGTTCACGCGATAAAGGAGACTCGTCCAATCCACGACGCATCTTGATTGTGACGGGGACATCGACCGCCGCTTTCACCTCGCGAACCATTTGAATGGCCGTTTCCGGTTCGCTGAGAAGAAAACCGCCGCGACAACGCCCAAGCACTTTCTTGACGGGGCAGCCGAAGTTGATGTCGACGATGTCATAGCCGAAGCTCGCCATTCGTCGGGCGGCTTGTCCCATCTCTACTGGATCCCGGCCCATCAGTTGGCAGGCAATTGGACGGTCCCCCGGATCGAGATGCTCTCCGCTTTTGGGACCGGTCCCATGGTCGAGAATGAACTGATCGAGAACCACTTCGTGACGAGTGAGACAAGCCCCAAGGGATCGGCAGACCATCCGCATTGCCAGATCGGAATAGCCCGAGAGCGCAGCGAGAGTGAAGGGAGATTCGAACGGAATTCCGCCGATATCTCGTTTAGTGTGTTCGGTTTGAATAGCCGCTTGAATCACGAAAGAACCTTTGCTTCGAACCCCAAGTTTATCTCGATGCGGACTCGTTGTTTCCATGGACCAGTCGCTTCGCGGCCGACGTCAACCGATCCTCGATTTCCTCGGACCAGCGGTACGCCGGCATGCCATAGCCGATCATCGATGATTGCCCCTCGTATCCTCCTTCGCGTAGAACACGGAGTGAAGGGATGTAAGCCATCACATCGTTTGCGTAGGCCGTCACCCAAGCGTCCTTGCCGAACATGTCGTGGAACTTAAGCGAGTAATCGACGACGACTTCCCCCCCCATTGCGAGCCAGAGTTGGCCGCCGATTCGCCATATCTGCACGGGAACGTCATAGCTGGTCTCAAACGCTCGTCCCGCATCCATCTCGCCGAGCAGCCGCTTCGCCCATCGCTGCTGATAACTCGCTCCGGTGGATGCCGTTTTCATCAGCTCATCGCGCGTCGGAACCTGACCAAGGGGAACATTCACCAATTCAAGCCGTGTCGAAAGGGTGGGGGCTAGCTCACGCATCTTGCCGGAAAGGACCATGTCAACGCTGGTTGCTAATTCCTTTCCGTACTTCTGAGCGAGTTTCAGATCTCGCCGAGGGAGGGGATTCTGATCACCGCCACAGCCCGACACGAACATCGCCGTTACGCCTGGGTGTTCCTTTTCAAGATCATCTTGGGCGAAGCCCGCGTAGTCGCCGCACCACTGATAGAAATCCATCGTGGTGTTGTGACACGCGTATGCAAAGACCACCGCAAGCAATTCGTCCTTCTCATTCTTCACCGCGAGCACGGGGACGGAATGATCGACAGGCCCCTTCAAGCTTCCCTCTTCCCGAAGTTTCGTCACCTGAGCCTCGGGATTATTTCGACGATTGACGGCGAATCCCGCCGCACCAGTGCCGGCACTCAATTTTGCCGGGGCAAGATTCTTGATCGCTTGCTGGATGACCTCAGCTCCCTTTTCTTCAAAGAAGCTGGTGTAGCGAGCGATGCGTGCATGCTGTTCATCGTCGAGCGGATAGATATCGTCTAGCGTACGGGACATGACCGGGCCGGAATGGGTATGCGATGAGTTCAGCATCAATTGATCGCGCGTGAGAACGTCATCAAGCCGAGCCAGAATTGCATCCCAGATCTGACGCGAAACGCCAACCACATCAGCACTGACAATGACACCTAAATTCCCGCTCGGATCTTCGATCGCGAGGGCGCGAATCCAGAGATCGTGTACTTTTCCCTCGGCCGGCTTCGTGCGTGCGGCATACCCCGCCATCCAAAGTGGCTCACATGGAGTGATGACGACTTTCGCCGTTCCCGCCTTCCAACCTCCTGCGAAAGTCAGCGGGGGTAATGCGATGATGACGACAGCGACGATGGCACACAAACGAACGAGATGCATAAAATCTCTCCGGCGGCAAGAGAACGCGGGGTTCATTCCGTTATTGTTTCTCAGTCTCGCCCCGTTTGCCAAGCGTGACGTCAAGCGTTGTTTTTTCGTCGCCTCGGAGAACGACAATTTTTACTTTGTCCCCTGGCTTATGAGCATAAAGAACGGTGGTGTATTGACGAACGTTCTTGATCGCTTGTCCGTCGAGTTCGATGATGATGTCTCCCGACTTCAGTCCTCCTTTGTCGGCAGGCGATCCTTCACGAACGCCGTTGAGAAGTACGCCGTCAACTTCGTCGCCGTAGTCAGGACTCGTACCGAGATAAGGAACATCTCCCTTCGTCGAGAGTTCCATGCCAGCATGCGGGTCTTTCTCCTCAACCTTTGTGAACTTCGGACGCTCGGGCATCGCGATGAAATCATCGATCAAGTTTTCCGCGAAACTCACGACTGTTTCCATGCCTGGGTAATTCAGGGTTTCGACGTCATCGGTCGGCATGTGATATTCGGGATGAGTTCCTGTGAAGAGGTGCAGCGAGGGAATGTCTTGACGATAGAACGTGATGTGATCACTCGCGGGAACCCCGAGCGGCACTTGCGAGATACGTAGGGCATCATACTTCTCGTCAAGTTTGGTGATGATCTCTTCCAGTCCCTCGGCCGTCTTTGTGCCGTAGACAATCAGTCGCTCTTGTCGAAGCCGACCAACCATATCGAAGTTGACCATCATGACCGTCTTATCGAGCGGGACGACGGGATCTCGTTTGACGTAATGAGCGCTTCCCAGCAGTCCACGTTCCTCGCCGCTGAACGCGATGAAGACGAGTTTCCGCTTCGGCTTCTCCCCTCTCTCGGCAAACCGCCTGGCGAGTTCCAGTAATGCCGCTGTTCCAGAGGCATTGTCGTCTGCTCCATTGTGAATCGCGTTCAAGTTGGGATTCCGCGAGTTCGGTCCCCCCATTCCGATGTGATCATAATGCGCGCCGATAATAATCGTTTCGTCGGCAAGCGGACCTTCACCTTCCAAAACGCCGATCACATTCGGCGTTTCGACTTGCGTTCGAACGAACTCGAAGTTCCCGCGCACTTTCCACCCTTCCAAGGGGATCGATTGCGGCTGAAGCGATTCGTCGATCTTCTTCTCGGCCGCGGCTAGATTCCCAATCGCCGTGCCAGCGAGGAGTTTGTCACCCCACGCTCGGGTCAAGTGGCAGACAGGAACGCCGACCGACGCTGTCCCAGGTCCGTAGTCCGGCTTGAGAAGCGGATCGCTTTCATCCTTACTGGTGGAACGGTGATCGCTGACGAGGAGCACAGCCGCGGCCTTGTGCTGCCAGCAATGCTTGATCTTGGTATCGAGTTCCGCATGCCGGCTCAGTTCGGTGCCGTTGAACGGACTGTTGGGATCGTCTTGTTGCGGCTCTCGGCGAATGAGCAAAACAACCTTTCCTTCAACGTCGACGTTCTTGAACTCGTCGTAGGCAGGGTCTTCTGACGAGATGCCATACCCGGCGAAGACCACCGACGCATCAAACTTTCCATCTCCCCCGAAGAAGAGTGGTTGATAATCGGTTCCACGCGTCAATTTCGTGACGGTACCGTCCGGCGCGATGAATTCGAGAAAGGTTGCGTCGGTAACTTGGGAACCGATTTTTATTTTGAAGGGCTGGAAATAGGAACCGTCGGTCACGCCACTTTTTAGACCGAGCGATCGAAACCGTTCTCTGATGAAGTTCGCGGCTTCTGCTCCGCCGGGCGTTCCGACGTCGCGACCCTCGAGCTTGTCAGCCGCCAAAAAAGCAACGTCTGCCTTAATCCGATCGGGAATGGAGAGTTCGCCCGCTCTCATGCTTTGGGCGAAAAAGATCACCGTCATCAAGGAGAACAATGTCAGCGGGGCTTTCACGAATCGCCCAGAAATGAACATAAGTCACTCACCTGTCATCAAAGGGTAATCGAGGATCTCCAACCCTCTCCTCCAATGGCAAGTAGAGGAGTCTCGGTCAAATCGCCCCAAGATCATTATAATACCCAGACTTACATAGGCACCCGGCGATAACCGGTCATTCGCCGTGGTTCCCAGCCTATAGGGAAAGTCGCGACGCTCGCGTCTTGCGTGCTTAGTCGCTCGACTTCGATTCCGACGGGCGGTCAAAGGATTCTGTTGATTGGTTCCGCAGTTGCCGGTATTTGCGGCGGACACGCTAACTTTTCGGGACATTATGACGTCATCGAACGCTGGGGGCCGCCCGTTGATTCAAAAGCTAGAAACCGCCGCCGCGGAAGCCGACAAGACTTCGCCGCGAGCCGAGATCCGCATCTACAACACCCTTACCCGCCAGAAGGAAACCTTCGAGCCGGTGGTCCCAGGGAAAGTCGGCATCTACCTTTGCGGTCCAACCGTCTACTCCGCCAGCCACATCGGCCACATGGTGGGCCCCGTGATCTTTGATACGATCAAACGGTTCCTCGCCTTCAACGATTATGCCGTTTCCTTCGTCGTCAACATTACCGACATCGACGACAAGATCATCAACCAAGCCGCCAAGGAAGGTTGCGGGATCGAGGAACTCTCGAAGCGAGTGACCGAGGATTATCAAAAGCACCTGAAGTCACTTCAGGTCGAAGTCGATCATTTTCCATTTGCGACGAAGTACATCGATCACATGCTGAAGATGATCGGAACATTGATCGAAAAGGGACACGCCTACGCCGCGGACGGTGACGTTTACTTCGACGTCACTTCATTCGCCGGTTACGGCAAGCTCAGCAACCGTCGCATCGAGGAGTTGATGGCCGGCGCTCGCAAAGAAGTGAGCGACATCAAACGGAATGCCGCTGACTTCGCTCTATGGAAAGGGGCGAAGCCAGGAGAACCTTCGTGGCCCAGTCCGTGGGGAAATGGCCGACCTGGTTGGCATATCGAATGCTCGGTGATGAGTTCCGCGCTCCTCGGCGAAACATTCGACATTCACGGCGGCGGACTCGATCTCGTCTTCCCGCATCATGAGGATGAAATCGCGCAGTCCGAATGCTGCAACGGAAAGACCTATGCCAAATATTGGCTCCATAACGGTTTGATGCAGTACACGAACGAGACGAGAAAAATCGGCGCGCGTGAAGGTGACTTCGCCTCGCAAGAGGAAGGGAAGATGTCTAAGTCGAAGGGGAACATTCGCACCCTGACCGACCTCTTCTCCAAATTCAGCCCGGAAACGATTCGATACTTTCTTCTTTCGACGCATTACCGCAGTCCAATCAACTTCAGCGACGAACGCATCCAGGAAGTGGCTGGTGGACTGACGAAGATCCACACGCTGGCCGAACTGGTTGCTCGGGTATTGGGAGAATCGTTCTACACGCTCAAAGCACCGACGAAGCGTGCTCCGCTCGCTTGGGAAACGAATTCGCCCTTCCTCACGGACGTGGCTGAATACCGTCGCCGTTATCTCGAATACATGGATGACGACTTCAACACAGGAGGCGCGATTGCCGTCGTCGGTGAATTGGTGACCGCTCTCAACCGTTTCGCAGGAGACAAGAATCTCGATGCCTCGTCTGCTAAGGCAGAAGATAAAGAGCAATTCCGCAAGGGGACCGTCGTCCTCAAGGAACTCGTAAGCATCCTTGGCCTCTTGCTCGATGCTCCAAAGAATGCTGCCGCGGGCGACGACGGACTTCTCTCGAAGGTCCTCGAACTCATGATCGAGCTCCGTAAGGAAGCGCGGCAGTCGAAGAATTTCGCTCTTTCCGATCGTATTCGGGACGGTCTCGCTCAGATCGGCGTCACCTTGCAAGATGGCAAGGAAGGGACTCGCTGGAAACTTGAGAGCTAGTTCTCGTAGCCGGAACGGGAACCCACGGAGGGGACGATCGATGGAAACGCAAACACGCGGAGCAGCGCTGCTCGCCATGGAGCGCCGCTTTCAATCGATGAATGCGTTGACTCGTTCGCTTACCTCTCGATCGATGTCTAAATCGATCCGGACAAGGGTTTCGGACTTTCCGGGTGCTGTCGTTCACGCGATTCGCCCACTCTTCACCGCTCCGTCCATGTTTAGCATTCTGATGAGTCGGGCGGCTCTCGATCTACCGTTCGTCTTTCCGCGAGATGCTTCATGAGTGGCGGCCTGCGAGACGTAATCGATCAGATTATCCCAATGAATATTCGGGGACGAATCGAAAGCGTTGTCGGCCTCACTGTCACAGCCCGAGAGTTTCCTGTCCCTCTCGGAGCACGCTGCCGAATTCAGCTTCAATCCGGCGAGTCGCTCGATGTCGAAGTGGTTGGCTTTCGTGACGATTTGACTTTGATGGTTGCCTACGGCGATCTTCGCGGCGTACGGCGAAACGATACCGTCAGCCTCGTTACCGCGACCCCTCTCATACGTGTTGGCCCGAAACTGCTCGGTCGACTTCTCAATGGGCTCGGCGACTTGGATGACGACGGACCGCCGATTCTTCTCCCGCATCGAGCCAGCCTCTATCGCGATCCCCCTCCGCCTTTGACACGTCCGCGCATCGAAGTCCCCATGCCGACCGGCGTGCGAGCGATCGACTCGCTTCTCACCTGTGCCAAAGGTCAGCGACTCGGAATCTTCTCGGGGAGCGGTGTCGGCAAAAGCACCACGCTCGGAATGATCGCGCGTTACTGTCAAGCGGATGTCATCGTCGTTGGACTAGTGGGTGAACGAGGCCGCGAAGTACGAGAGTTCCTGGAAAAAGATCTGGGCGAGGAAGGTCGAAAGCGAAGTGTGGTCGTCTGTGCGACCAGCGATCAGCCCGCGCTTGTCCGATTGAAGGCCGCCTTCACGGCGACCGCCGTCGCGGAATACTTTCGCGATCAAGGGAAAGACGTCCTTCTCATGATGGACTCCCTCACCCGGCTCGCGATGGCCCAACGTGAAATCGGCCTGAGCGCTGGAGAGCCCCCCACCACGAAAGGTTATCCCCCCTCCGTTTTCGCGATGATGCCACGCTTACTCGAGCGTGCAGGTCTCGGTGCGAAAGGGAGCATCACTGCCCTCTACACCGTTCTCGTCGAGGGAGACGACATGAATGAAATCGTCTCCGATACCGTCCGTGGTATCCTCGATGGACATATTTGGCTGAACCGGCGTCTGGCAAGCATGGCTCACTTCCCGGCTATCGACATTTTGGAAAGCATCAGCCGGTCCATGCCGGATGTCGTGGCGAATGAACATCTCGAAAATGCGATGCGTCTGAAGCGAATTCTTGCCACGTATGCCGAGAACGAGGACCTCATCACGGTAGGGGCGTATGTGCGCGGCTCGAATCCCGAGATTGATATCGCCATCGCGATGCGAGAGCCGATCAATGAATTCCTTCGTCAGACGATGCGCGAACATACGCCCTACGACGAAACTCTTCGAATGATGCAGGCACTTCTGCAGCGAGCCCAGCAATATCCTCGTCAGCCCGTCAACCCACAGACAATTCCTCCCCGCCCGACTCAGCCCATCCGCTAAGAACCCATTTTCACCAATCATCCCATCTATCCAGCTCCTCCAAAGCGTGCGCATTTGGCTTGCGTGGTCATGTCCATTCGCGACAATAAATCAACTCAGCGTGGCAAAGCGGCCTTCATCGCCAGGACTTGGGGCGAAGAGGCGCCGAGCCACGGAAAAGTTGCGATCGGTTTGATCGCCAGTGCCGCAGCACCATGGAGGGGGCTCTTGCCTCGGCAAGGATGCGTCGACTTCGAAATCTCGCACGTCGGATTTACTGGTACCTTCCCACGCGCAAGGCTCGGTTTGCTGGATTTCTTGTGTCTGAGATGACCTCGGGAAAGACACCTTCCTTTGTTGTCCGACTCCTCTACGCCATCTGCTTCCAGATCTATTTCATCAAGCGGATCCTTCAGGACATTCGTTGGGGCAACGTTCCCGTTTCGAGACTCTCAATAGCCGAGCGACGCCGTGACCTTGAAGCCAACTTTCTAATTCGTCTGGTCGTCTTTCGAGATTGGCCAATCCATGGACCTCCGAATCTTTATCCAGTTCATGTGGCCAATAACCGCTTGGCGTTTATCGAAGCGGAGAAAATGCGCGAGGAGTCGGCTCTCTTTGCGGATCGTCCACTCATCAGCGTCGTCGTTCCGGTTTACAATGCGCTTCCGGAATGGATTGAGCGATTGCTCGACTCTCTCATTGCCCAAACTTATGACCGATGGGAACTCGTGCTCGTTGACGATTGTTCGCCTGATACCCGCACTTGGGATGCACTCGAACGAGCGAGTGAGCGCGACGAGCGAATCACGATTCATCGATTAAAGGTAAATCAAGGAGTCGTGGTCGCCACCAATTACGCCGCGACACTTGCCAACGGTGAATGGATCGCCTTTGCTGACCATGATGATGAACTAATGGCCGACGCTCTTTGGTGGATCGCGTCCACGCTTCAACAATCTCCTGAAGCAGACGTCATCTACACCGACGAAGAGATCTTCGACGATGGTACGGGTTTCTGCTATCCGCACATCAAACCAGCGTTCTCACCGCAATTGTTGACCTCCTACAACTACATCTGCCACTTCCTGGCAGTCAGGCGCGATCTCTTCGAATCCGTCGGACGATTGCGCGAAGGATTTGAGGGAGCGCAAGATTACGATCTCATTCTTCGACTCATCGAAGTTACTGATCGCGTGATACACATTCCTCGCCTTCTCTACCGTTGGCACATCGTTCCTCGTTCAATGAGCCGCTTCGTCGATCCGAAGACGAAAAAGCTTCGTCCGGTCGAATCGATCGATGCTAAAACGGAGCGAGTGGTTCAAGAGCATCTCGATCGTTTGGGGATCCCGGCCCGAGCCGATGTCGTCAAGAACTGGGCGAAGCCGGTCTATTTACCCGCCGACCACGGCAAGGTGACGATCATCATCTGCTCCAAGGATCAGCCCAAACGTCTCCGCCGCTGTATCGAGAGCATCGAAAAGCATACTCTCTATCCGAACTATGAAATCATGGTGGTCGACAACGGAAGCGTGACCACCGCATCGCTGCAGTATCTCAACTCGATCAAGTCCAAGCACCGTATCGAACGGATTGAGAGTGGTCCCGAGGGTTTCAACTTCTCCAAGCTGAATAACGAAGCGGCCCGCCGAGCGGACGGCGATTATCTTCTGTTCCTCAATGACGACACGTACGTTCTCTCGACTGGATGGCTGTCGGCTCTCATTGGAAATCTTCAATTTCCGAAGATGGGGGCTGTCGGCGCGAGACTCCTTTATCCGAGCCGTTTGAATCAACATGCCGGGCTGATCGTCGGCACGCTCAACTGGGGACCGTGGCATGCGCTCATCGGTGTGCCCGCGGACAATCAGCATTACGGGGGCTATTTTACTTACCCGCATAACTGTATTGCCGTTACCGGGGCATGTTTGGCCACGCGCCGTGAAATATTCTTCAATGTCGGTGGCTTCAACGAGACTGAGTTCGCCGTCAGCTTCAACGACGTTGACTATTGCCTCCGTCTTGGTCGTGAAGGTTTGCGCGTTTCGTACGCGCCGCAGGCGGAGCTGATTCACGAAGAGGGCGCGAGCCGTGGACGATTTTCCACGCCGGGCGAATCTCTATCGCTGAAATCTCGCTGGTATGGAATCAACGACCCCTACTGGAACGTCAACTACTCACGGCAGACGCCGCACTTCTCGCTTTCGCCACGACGCCAGCCGCGCGGCCTCAATCTTGTGCCGACTCCGAGAGTCTTTCTCCTTCAAGCGGATGATGATTCCCTTGAAACTCCTTCGTTCACCGAGCAAGTACTCGATCGACTCGATGCGGAAGGATCGATTGAAATTGTTCCATTGACGCCAGAGAGTAATCTTCCCTGGCCCGAGGACATCGACGTGCTCATCGTGGAGGGGGTAGGCGGTCGAGACATCGTTCGCCAAGCCGCCGCGCGTCATATTCAAACGCTTTGGTCTCTCCCTGGCCGACTGGTAGTGCCGGAATCGGCAAGTTGGCAAGACCGGGGTCAGATACTTGATACGATCCAGGCACTTTCATTGCCGTATCAAGTCGTCTTTAGCGATGCCTACTCGATGGGATGGGCGGCGGCTGGTCTCCCACGCGCAAATCTCTTTCTCATTACTCGGGCATTTTCAGATGAGGTGAACGGCCTGGGTGATCAAGGATGGGCTTGGACGTGGCGCGGGCCTGACAGAACAGACGGTCGGCTGTCGTTTATCTCGCCTCCCTTGCACGAGGAGAACCGGAACCCCTCCCCGCATTGGCCACGGGAGGAAGCTCGCCAGGAAATCCGCTCGTATTGGCGGCTCAACGACGAGGATACTCTGCTTCTCGCAGTCATTCCGCCGGGAGAGACTCGCTCGCTCGAATTCTTGCTCACCATGTATCGAGGTTTATCGCGTAAGGAGCGAGAACGACTCTTCCTCCTTATCGCGGTCGAAGATGAACTCTCCGAAACGACACTTTCGCGGGTGCGCGGACAGGTTTCGACTCTGGGAGATCGTGTCGCGGTCCTTGCCGCCCGTGATTCGTACTATGCCGCCGCCGATTTGGTGCTCGCTCACCTGACGATCGATCCGCGGCCCGCGGGCATCATCAAAGCATTAGAGGCGGGTTTGCCGGTGCTGGGGACTCGCTTGGTCGAATACTCTGACTTAATGCACCAACCCGCCACCGGCTTGTCGGCTCGTCCGTTTCATGCGCGAGAGTGGCGAATAAGATTACGAAAACTTCTCGAACAGCGACAACTCTTCCCCGCGATGGGGGCTCAGGGAAGTCATTGGCTTCATAGCCGTGAGACCTTTGTCGATTCGATGAGACACTGGCGCGAACTGATCACCGAAGCGGCAGAGCTTGGAATCGAATCTCGCCAAACTCGCCCGGTTCCGGCCTCTTCCCGCAATGTAGAGGTTGCTGTAAACCGCGGACTTTAGGTAAAATTTGGAGGATCGACTTTCCGCCCGATCTTTTGATCGCCGGGTTGGAAGAGTCGACGTAATCGTGGATTCCTTCCTGACAGGGGGAATTCACCCAGACGAGCGAAAGCGAATTCGGCTTTGATCCTTTTTCGACCGAGGACAGTGCGTCATCGGTTCGGGTGGGTCATAATGGAGCGGGTCGAGTTGCCAAGGTGTCCGGCAAACGCGTTCTCTAGCCTTTCCAAACAAGAGACGTGGCTTTGAAGGAATTTCTGCAAACGGTCGCGCTGGTTTCCCCGCCGGCGTGAGGATGCGTAAAAGGCGTCTAAATTCCTTCGGCATTGTGGGACAGAGACTTACCTCTTGTCGGTGAGGAACCGGCACGTCTTGGCAAGAGAGTTGCTTGACCCATCGCGGACACGGGCCGACAGTTCATCTGGGGTCACCAGGTCGGCTGCCACAGGAACGCACAGGGAAAGCAAGCACCAATGCCCAAAGATCATCAGATCGGCACGACGGGACAACAGAAACGCAAGAACGCTCATTGCTCCTTCTGCGGAAAGAGCTATCGAGAGGTCGGACCGCTCGTTGAGGGGCCCGGCGACGTTTACATCTGCGGCGAGTGCATCGAACTTTGCCAGTCGATCCTCGATCAGGAGAAACGACGTCGCCGCTCTGGAGGGGGGCAACTCTTCCACAGCGTTCCATCTCCTCGCGAAATCTTCGACGGTCTCGAAGAATTCGTGATCGGTCAGAAGCGAGCGAAGAAGGTTCTCTCCGTCGCGGTTCACAACCACTACAAGCGACTTGCTTACAACAACGAAGGGACGAAGGACGGAGTCGACATCGAAAAGTCGAACATCCTTCTCATCGGCCCGACCGGCTGCGGCAAGACGCTCCTCGCCCGAACGCTCGCCAAGATCGCGAATGTCCCCTTCGCCATCGGCGACGCCACGACGCTGACCGAAGCGGGATACGTGGGCGAAGATGTCGAGAACCTGCTTCTCAAACTTCTGCATGCCGCTGACTTCGATATCGAAGCGGCTCAGCGGGGCATCATCTATATCGACGAGATCGACAAGATTGCCAAGACCAGCCACAACGTCAGCATCACGCGCGACGTCTCCGGTGAAGGGGTTCAGCAAGCCCTGCTGAAGATGATTGAGGGAACGGTCAGCAATGTTCCGCCGCAAGGTGGTCGCAAGCACCCCGAGCAGCAGTACATTCAGCTCGATACTTCGAACATCCTCTTCATTTGCGGCGGTACCTTTGCGGGAATCGAGCATGTGATCGGTCGACGAGTTGGTCGCAAGTCGATCGGGTTCGGCGGTTCGCCGATTGAGGAAGAACGAGACATCGGCCGCCTGCTCGAACAAGTGACGGCAGACGACCTCGTCGAGTACGGCATGATTCCCGAATTCGTCGGTCGATTGCCGATCGTCACTCCGCTCGAACCGCTCTCGATCGAGGCCTTGGTCGATATCCTCACCAAGCCGAAGAACGCGGTGGTCCGGCAGTACAAGAAGCTTTTCGAACTCGAAAACGCGGAAGTTGAGTTCACTGACTGTGCTCTCGAAACCATCGCTCAAATGGCGAAGGACCGCGACACCGGTGCTCGTGCCCTCCGTAGCATGATCGAAGATCTGATGCTCGACGTGATGTTCGATCTTCCGGATCAAGGACAGAATCAGAAGTACATCATCGATCGCGATATCGTGCTTCGCAAAAAGCGGCTGTTCCCGATTCCGAAACGGGAAAGCGCATAGACTTCGTTCGCTATCGCCAGGTTCTTTGCGGCATTCAAGACCCTGGCGAGTCCCCTCTCTCCAAGCTTCGCCTCGGGCGGTCTTCAGCCAAGACCGCCCGAAGGCATTTCTTGTAACGCAAGAAAAAGACAGAGGGCCCGGAAGTTGTCACCTCCGAACCCTCCGATGAATTGATTCGTAAATGCGGTGTTACGATCCCGCCTTTTTAATCTTCGAGCCCGCGTCTTTCACGGCATCCCCCACCTTCTTGGCCGTATTCTTCGCGGCATCGCTCGTCTTTTCGGTTGCTTCCTTCGCCTTCTCGGCGGCCTTATCAATCCCCTTCTTCACATCATTCTTGAAATCGGACATGGCTTGGCTTCCTTTTGTCTTTCATGTTTCCGGTATCCATCCCACGCGTGTGATGAAAAGGAGAAACGCAACCGGTGTGCCAATGAGCCGATTCCATCGAGCTTCTGTAAAACGCAAGGATTTTGAGCCATTTCATGATTCGCACTGATCACGAACGATCGAGGTTTAACCATGCTGGTCATCAGGAGCTCAATCAAATGGAAGAGGCAAGATGGCGGAAGGGTTTGGCGTCCATTCGTTGTTGAACCTAAATAGCCGTCGTCAAGAGCGTAATCGCGCCACTAGCCGTTAACTTCAGCAAAATCGTCGCGGCCGGAATATCCTGGCCGCAAGTGAGAGGGACGATACCACTCAAATCCCTTTTTGAGGTATGCTCTGGTACAGAATGACTGGGACGACTGGGCCTGTCCATCGCACGGAGAAGTGGATGCTCCGGGAATGGAACGTGGTGTAAACGAAGGATGCCATCCCGATGGGGAATGTCAGCAGTTCGAAACCGACTGGAACAGCAGCGCATGCCGGAGGCATTCGTTCATGGTTTCCCATGGCCCGTTCTTGGAAGATAGGCGTCATCGTCGCCAGCGTGATGGTGCTGCTTGCGGTCATCGGTGTTGGTCTGACGACGACGAACAAGCAAAGCGCCCCGAACTATTGGCTTTCCCTGGTCCCTATCTATGGCCTCCTCTGTGTTGGCGTGGCTTGGATGCGATCGCGAACCGGTGACGGAAGCAAGAACCAGATCGTCCGGCAAGTCATTCATTGGTGCGCGATCGCGTGCGCGATTTTCATCGATTTCTACATTCGCGGGACGGGGGAAGAAACCAGTGTGACGGCCGGGTATTCCGCCCTGCTCCTCTTGGCGCTCGGCTGTTTTCTTGCGGGCGTGCACATGGAGTGGACATTTTCACTCGTCGGGCTGCTTCTGCTCGCGACCCTCATCCTCGTCGTGAAAGCGGAGCAGTACCTCTGGCTGGTCGTCGTCGTCGGCCTGTTGATCATCGTGGTGATGTTCGCCCTCATGCGGTTGATGAATAAGGCCAACGTTCCGCACGGCGAGCTATCGCACCACGCACGGGACTGATTCGCCCACTACTCATCAGGAAAACCATGCCGACGACTCAAGAGTCCATGAACACTCCCCTGGTCGTCGGCACGCCCTCTCCTTGGACACGGCTATCCAAACGGCTCGTGATTTGGGGTTGTTTTTTCCTCATCCTCTATCTCATCCGCGACTTCATGTTCGTCGCGTTCATGACATTCATCATCTCGTATATCGCGCTTCATGCGGTCGATTTTGGACTGCGGCGCCTCTCCCCCGCCCGAGAACGAATCTGGCTTCGACGACTGCTAACTTTGACAGTCTTCATCCTCGGACCATTCCTTCTCGTGGTTGCCGGAATCATCGTGCTTCCTCCCCTCATCGCTCAAGGGCAGCGTATGGCGGGATGGTTGATCCATGTGTCACCAGAAGCGGAGATTTCAAGACTGCTCGAGCAATACGTCGCTCCCGCGGAATTCCGCCAGCAATACGGCAGTCCCACTGATCCTCGTTACAAAGCGGCTCTCGAAGAATTTCGCAAGACGGGGGAAAGTCACGTCGCGGACTACCTCGAATTCCCCAAATACGAGTCATGGGTAGAAGGAGGATTCGAGAAGGAGTTCGACGCGAACGAACGTGCGCGAATCAGGTCTGCCCTGCTCAGCGAAGGAACCTCGAGCAAGGAGTTCGAGACTTGGTTCCTTGCGGAAAAAGCGCCAGAACTCGTAGCCAATGATTCACCCGCAAAAGCTTCGGCGAATGAATCGCCCCTCAAAATCTCGCCCTCAGCGGCTCCCGAGGAATTGCTTGCGGAAGCAAGGCGTGAACCGGCCGTGCTCACTCTCTTGCAATCGGAATGGATCCAAAGCGAGCAAGAGAAAGCAATTCATCGCTCGAAGGCATCGCCCGATCGGGAAGCTAAGTTCCAAGCCTACTACGAAGAAATGCACGACAAGTCGCCTAAAACATTTCCCTATTCATACGAGCAATATATCGCTCTTCAGAAGGCTCGCTCACAGGGGCGTGTCGCATTTGGCAACACCGTCGAAAACCTTTTTCCTTCCGACGAGGCAAAGAGAGAGTCGCAAATCGAAGCCGATTTCGTGGCTGCTAAAAAACATGAAGTGTTCAAAAACTGGTGGGCGACAAGTTCACCTGCTCAATTCATCCGAAACAAAGTTGGCAACGATCTGACGCTTAGCACAGAGACCACCGCGCGAGTGGAACGAATGCTGACGTCGTTCCTCAATGTGCCGATCGACTTGTCGACAGCGATTCTTCTCAGCTTTTTGATCTGTATCGACTTTCCGCGCGTGAAGCGCGCCTGTCAAGGGCTGAGAGAGACGTGGCTCAAGGATGTCTATGACGAACTCGCCCCAGCCCTGTCGCGACTAGCGATGTTGGTCGGACGGGCCATGCAAGCTCAAGGTTTGATCTCTCTTTGCAACAGCGTCGTCATGTTCTTTGCGCTGACTTTTCTCGGCGTGGAACATGCCATGCTGCTAGCCGTCGCCATGTTCGTTCTCTGCCTGGTTCCGACAATCGGAACATTCTTCGCGTGGATCTTGATTGTATCGGTCGCACTGGTTCAACCAGGCGGTGGCGTCGGTCTCGCGCTCAAGGCGAGTGTCGCGGTCATTGCAGTCGTGGTGCTCGAAGTATTCGTCTTTAGCCCGCGCATCCTCGGGAGCCTGATGGAACTTCACCCCGTGCTGATCATTGCGGTATTGCCCGTTGCCCAGTATTTCTTCGGCATCTGGGGGCTCATCCTTGCAACCCCCGTGGCCGTGTTCGTCATCAACGTCATCATCTTCGGCGGCAAGGAGGAAACGACATCCTCCTCGCCTTCGTCACCCCGCTAGACGAATCATGCCGCAGACGTTGTCACATCTTCTTTTGGCCCGAAGAACTCGAAGTGGATGCGCGACTCGTCCACTCCCCATTCCTTAAGCCCGTGATACAGGTTCGACATGAACGGCCTTGGCCCGCAGAAATAAAACTCCGCATCAGGCGTCTTCAAACAGGCCTTCAGCAACTTCATGTCGACAAATCCGGTGCTGTCGCAAAGACGCTCGGCGAGATCGTTCGGCAACGGATTATCGTATCGGAAATGGGTTTTGATGTTGGGATGCTTCTTCGAAATCTCTCGAACTTCCTTAGCGAAAGGATGAACGCGGCTATTGCGAGTGGCATGCACGAAATGAATTGGCGTCTTCACCCCATGATGCGCAAGACTTTTGAGCATCGACAAAAGCGGTGTCACCCCAATTCCACCGGCGAGCAATACGACCGGCCGATCGATTGTCGCAGTCGGGTCGATGGTGAACTCGCCACATGGAGGAGCGATCTCAAGCGAGTCTCCTTCGCGGACGGAGTCGTGCAGGTAATTCGAAATGATTCCGACGGGGGATCCTGGTGTCAGGCTTGGTTCCCGTTTGACGCTGATGCGATAGTGGCCGACATCGGGCCGATCGGACAAACTGTAATTCCGGGGCGATGTCGCCGGACGTGCCTGATCGATCTTGACGGTGATGTATTGGCCCGGCTTGAAGGTTGCGATTGCGCCTCCATCCGCCGGGCGAAGATAAAACGAAGTGATGCCATCTCCCTCTGGGCTCTTACGTGTCACGACAAACGAACGGTACCCATTCCATCCGCCGGGGGTCTTTGCTTGTGACTGATAAATACCAGCCTCGTGTTTGATCAAGATATCCGCGAGCAAGTCGTAGGCTTCGCCCCAGGCGGCGATCACTTCATCGGTGGCCGCATCCCCCAAGATATCTTTGATCGCGACAAGCAGATGTTTACCGACGATCGGATAGTGTTCCGCTTGAATTCCGAGAGAGCAGTGCTTCTGCGCGATTAATTCGACTGCGGAGGAAAGGACCCCTAAATTGTCAATGTTCGACGCATAGGCACAGATTGCCCCGGCGAGCGCACGCTGCTGCCCTCCTGAAAATTGGTGAGCTTGATTAAAATACGCCTGCACTTCCGGATTGCCTGTGAACATGAGCGAGTAAAATCGCCGTGTAATCGCTTCGGCATGAGGAGCGACCGCAGGAGCAGTGGCTTTGACAATTTGGATGGTTTTTTCACTGAGCATGGTTCCCTCGCAAGTTCGATCTCTTGGAAAATATGAAGTCCGGCGGAGCCCCCCACTCCGGTCGGACAAGCCCAACGAGGCCTTCGAATCAGTGTTTTGAATCTATCCCGACAATTCTACATGTCAAGGTATATAATTAAAGCGGATGTCAGAGAGGAGAGATAACGATGCTGCCAAAGACGGCAGAATACGCACTTCGAGCGGCCGTTTGGCTTGGTAAAAATGACCAAGTTTCCCAGTCGGCCGATAAACTCGCCGAAGTTACCAAGGTCCCCCGCCGGTACCTGCACAAGGTCCTGCAAGACTTGGTACAGGCGGGATTGGTCCGTTCTCAGCCCGGTCCTGGTGGAGGGTATTCGCTCGCCAAAAGTCCCGCGGTTATCACGATCCTTGATGTGGTAAATGCTGTATCTCCGCTCGAGCGGATTCATCATTGCCCGCTCGGACTCCCTTCGCACACTTCCCTTTGTCCGCTGCATAAGGAGCTTGACGCTGTCTACGAATCGATGGAAAAGGCCCTCGGCCGCGTCACCATCACCGCGCTGCTTGAATCCACGAGCAATATTGTCCCCCTTTGCGATCTGACGAGTTCAGATCAGAAGTAAGGGGGATCGCTCATGCCATCGACGGGGGAAAATGCAGGATGAACGGAGAGGAAGTTCGTCTACTCGAAGAGGAAATCGAAAAGGCCATCTCGCGCATCTTTGATCGGCCATCTCTTCGCCGACACAGGGATCTCGCATCGTCCCGTCTGATTCATTTGATGGCAAAAGCCGCGGTCACTGTTTATGAAGGGGCTGAACTCGCAAGTGAACTTCCGGACCATTCGGAAGAGTGACATGATGACGTCATTACTCGACGGCAAAATGCCGCTTGATCGACCAACGAAGAAGGAAATAAAGCAAGAGACCGACCGGACCCAGCATGAATGTGAGAAATAAACAGGGAATGACAAGCAGGTGCGTCAGTCCGATGCGTGACGAATCGCGTACTTCCCATGCCCCGGTCCAAAGATCGAACGCAAGATAGTGGATCCAACCGGCAACGATGACCCAGTCGTTTTGAAATAGACCTTTCACGCCAGCAAAACTTCCGAACTCGGAAAACTTCAAATTACCTTGCGCGATCGTGGGACCGACGATCGCAAGATAACCGATGCCGAGCAATACCGGCAGAATTCCCGCATGTACGAGCCATCGAGTTCCGACCCACCGTGGAAGAAACACTAGTAGCAGCCAGCCCGGCAGCACGAGTTGGCTTGCGATTTTGAATGCTTGATCGGGTGTCATCGAAAATTCGGAAACATCGAGTGCGAGGAGGGCGTTCATTCATTTCTCCGTTCACGCGCGGGCGTGCGCTGCCGTCGATGTCAACAACACATGATCGATGACGAATTGCGACCACGTTTCGAATCGCGGCTTCAAGGAAACAATGTCATCCAGCGACAGAAAATCGGCATCGGCCAGCGAAGGATCGCGCGCGATCACATCGGGCGACTCGAGTTCGAGCAAGTGGACGATGCCGACGTGTACCTCCCCCACGGGAGTCGAGGGATCATAAACGATTCCAACGATCTTCGAACGATAGTGGGAGCGAATATCGAGTTCTTCCTCGAGTTCGCGAGCAAACCCCTTCTCGTAAGCGGCCGATCCTTCGTCTCCATCTTCCTTGCAAATATGGCCGCCGACTCCCAGCGAAAGCTTGCTATGAAGGCGAGACTCTCCCCCCTTCTTCCCACGGCCATAACAGTAGACAAGATCTCCCACTTTCAGGACGGCATACGGTATCAACTGCTTGAAAGATGGATCTTCTTCCGCCAATGATCGCCTCAAATAAGAGAGATTCTTTGGCGACAAGATTTCAGGAAGATAGTCGTCGACACGACTTCGAAATCCGGTGAATGGTCCTAAACGATCGAGCAAGTCCGCCGGAAAAACAAGGACCTCTTCCTCCATGACCATCTCTCCGTCGTGTCAAATCCATTGCGTGTAATAAGGAGCTATTCTCTCACGAGGGCGACCGATTAACAGCAACTTTTCAGACGATACGTCCTTCACGGATTGCCGCGAGTGTGTGCTCGAGATTTCTAAGAGTCTTTTCGCGTCCCAGGATGGCGACACAATCATAAACTCCTGGCCCAACGCTTCGACCGGTCGTCGCAGCCCGCAAGATGTGATTGATTTTCCCGCCGAGGCCCGTGCTCGCCCCGAGCTGGCTGATTGCCCCTTCAACAGACTTGACATCAAACGGTTCAAGGGTAGCGAGCGCGTCCTTGATCTTCTCGACAACCTCGGCTGCTCCCTCCTTGCGAAGATGCTTGGCCGCTTCCTTGTCATGATCGATCGTCGGCGTGAAGAAGAACTCTCCGTAACGAACGATGTCAGAGAGAAGTTTCAGCCGATCGCCACTGGCCGCATCAATTTTCGCAACCGTCTCACGTTCCTCCGCGGTTGGTGGAGCGGAGATCAGGCCCTTTGCCGCGAGAAATGGAATCATCCGATCGACCCTTTCCGCGGAAGGCAACTGCTTCATGTACTGATCCTGAAGCCAGTACAGTTTGTCGGGATCAAGACCCGCCGGCGCAGCGACCACCTTCTCGAGCGAAAAGTTGTCGATGACCGTTTGCAAGTCCATGACCTCGGTCTTGTCGTCAAGCGACCAACCCAGTCGAGCCAAGCCGTTTAGGACTGCTCGGGGAAGATAACCAGCTTGTTCATATTCTTCGAGGGCCACCATTACACCCGGAGGGGGATTACGTTTGCTTAACTTCTTCTTGGTTCCAGGTGCCGCAACATAGGGGATGTGGGCGAATACCGGCTTCTCCCCGCCGAGTCCCTCGAAAAGATGAAGCTGCGGGTGCGTGTTGGAAAGATGCTCCTCCGCTCGAACGATGTGGGTGATCTTCATGTCGATGTCGTCAACAACCGTCGCCAGGTTATAAAGGGGCTTTCCCTCATTTCGCGCGATGGTGAAGTCGCCGAGCAGATCGGTTTGCCATTCGACGTGCCCACGCACTTTATCATCAAGCGCGACCACACGACCGCTCGGCACCTTGTAACGAACCGCCGGACGCTTGGAAAGATAAACATCGAGCGCCGCGGCGGGATCCATGTCCCGTTCCTTGCCGCGATAGACAAACGGTTGCTTCGCGGCCTCGGCGGCGCGACGCAGAGTATCTACCTCCGTGGTCGGCGTCAGATCTGGATACGCTTTCCCGGATTTGATCAATTGGATGATCGCTGCCTCGTATTTGTCGCCGCGCTGCGATTGGTAATAGGGACCATGCGGTCCCCCAATCTCCGGACCTTCATCCCAGTCGATTCCGAGCCAACGAAAACCCTCAAGGATTTTCGCCACGGCCTCATCCACGTGGCGTGCCTCGTCGGTGTCATCGATTCGAAGGATGAACTGACCGCCGTGCCGCCTGGCGAGGAGCCAATTGAAAAGTGCGGTACGCGCTCCGCCAATATGCAAGTAACCGGTGGGACTGGGAGCAAACCGCGTTCGGACTGACATCGTAACCGACCTCCTTTGGGCCTCGTTGTAGCAAACGCTCAGGGCTCTTGCGACTGGTACTCCGTACTTCCGGTGCCCTATCTCCCCCGATAATGGGGCATTCGTAACGACTTCCCTCAATTCGCCCGGCTA
The DNA here is from genome assembly GCA_019748235.1 of bacterium. Classification (GTDB taxonomy): domain Bacteria; phylum Planctomycetota; class Planctomycetia; order Kolteriales; family Kolteriaceae; genus JAIEPU01. Next base: position 11,827 of record JAIEPU010000293.1, on the reverse strand, counting down.
TAACAAATCTGAACGCCATGTAATTTCCGTGGACCAGGAACTCCCCCATTGAACATGCTCGTCCCGTTCGTCGACCTGCGTCCGCTGCACGACAGCCTCGCTGGTGATATCTCGGCCGCGATCGAACGTGTCCGCGAGCGGTCCTTCTACATTCTGGGGGAAGAGTGCGAACAATTTGAGGCGGAGTTCGCGGCCTACCACGGAGTTCGTCACGCCATCAGCGTCGGCAATGGTTTCGATGCCTTGGCCCTCACCGTACAGGCATTGGGACTAGGACCGGGTGACGAAGTCATCGTTTGCGCTCATAGTTTCGTGGCGAGCGTGTCGGCCATTGTCCTTTCGGGAGCGAGACCAGTCTTCGTCGATTCGCTTTCGGTGCAACTCACGATCGATGCGGAAAAACTCGCTGATGCCATCACCTCGCGCACGCGAGCGATCATGATCGTCCACCTGTACGGACTGCTCAACCCGATGGAAGAGGTCCTGTCGCTCGCACGGCATCATGATCTCTTTGTCATTGAGGATGTCGCCCAAGCCCATGGTGCCTCTCTCCACGGAAAGAAAGCGGGAACACTGGGAACGGTTGGCTGTTTCAGTTTCTATCCAACCAAAAACCTCGGGGCGCTCGGCGACGGCGGCGCGATGATCACGAACGACGATCGACTGGCGGAGCGATTGCGACTCCTGCGAAATTATGGGAGCAAGGCGAAGTACCAGCACGAAATTGTCGGCGTGAATTCCCGTCTCGATGAACTGCAGGCCGCAATCTTGCGGATGAAGCTCCCCCATCTCGATTCTTGGAATGAGGCACGGCGACGAATCGCCGTCCGGTACATCCGGGAGTTAGAACAGTCCGTCCACTTGCCGATACGGCCTCGAGCAAATGGAGACGGACAGGATCATGTGCATCACCTCTTCGTCATTCAAACAAAAAATCGAGACGCCGTTCGTGAAGGGATGAGAGCCTTAGGAGTGGAAACAGCGATTCATTACCCTGTGCCTGTTCATCTACAGCCTGCCTTCGAATCGCTCGGAATGGAACCAGGAACGTTTGCAAATGCAGAAAAAGGGGCATCCGAGCTGATCAGTCTTCCATTGTTCGTCGGGATGACCATGGAGCAGCAACATCACGTCGTTGACGCCTTAATGCGATGCTTGCCCAAATGAAATGCGAAAGGCACCTCATGATCGATCACGAGGTGCCCTTTGATTGAGTTTAGTCAAGCGTTCGAACTATATCTCTCCACCGACCGGCTCAGGTTCCTCGGTCCATTTGAAGCCAAGCTTTTTCGCTTTGTCGAAATCTTTCTGGGCGAGATCTTTTTCGCCAAGCTTTCGATGAACAAGACCGCGATGGAAGAAGATCTCCGCCGAGAACTCCTCGGACGCTTTCATTTTCTCCGCGCTGTCGAGTGCGAGATTGAAATCGGCAAGGGCATCCTTGAATCGACCCTGCAGATACGCAATGTAGCCGCGGGTATCGACGTAGGCAGGCTGACTTTCCTCGCCGGCAATCTCGATCGCCTCAGCGATATCTCGCTCAGCATCCTTCAAGTCTTTCTTCATCAATGCCAAATGGTATGCCCGGTTATTAAGTGCGGTGGCGTTGGTCGGATCGTGTCCGAGCGCATCGCCGTAGGACTTAATCGCCTCTTCTGATTTACCAAGCTTCGCCAGCGCATCCCCCTTCAGGATGTAACCCTGAGCCGGCTGAATATCGACAATCTTGTTGGCATCCGCGAGCGCTTTCTCGACATCATTCTTGGCCAGGTACGCCTGGTATCTCTTCAAGTATCCCGCGATCTGAGCAGGATCGATCTCGATTAGTTTGGTGTACGCCTCAATGGCTTTGTCATAGTTCTTGGCGTCTTCATGGATTTCCCCAATAAGGAGCTGCCCTTCGCGCGGCTCAATTTCCGCGATCTTCGCCGCATCCTCGAGCGCTTTGTCGCGCTGGTCGAGCTGAAGCCGACAAATCGCGCGAAGCTTATACGCGTCGGCGTCTTTCGGAGAAACTTCGATCAGCTTGCTGAAGTCATTCTCTGCTTCAGCGAACTTCTTCATCAGAAAGTGAATGCGGCCCCGTTCGAAATAGCCAACCTTCGGATCAATCTCGATCAGCTTGCCGGCTAACAGAAGCGCCTGTTCGGTGTCCCCCTGTTGCAAATTTGCCATGATCTGCTGGCGCATCTCATCGGTCTCAGTCGGCTCGGCCACCTGCATGAACGGAGAGAGCGAGAAGAGCTGCTGAAGATCAGCATCCTTCGGCCAAAGCTCCGCCGCCAAGCCGAGAAAAAGCGCCCCGAAGAGAACCAAGCCAAGAACGACGAAGCGCTCGGAGGAGAATTTCGGCCCCTTCGGCTTCATGTCATCGAAATCATTTGGCTTGGGAAACTCCATGCCAGGATCACTCATAATCTTTGCGTCCCACCTTTTTGGTGTACCGATGCACCCGAAACCTCAATTTCCGCTTTTGACGCGGAGGCTATCTCAAGTTTAGCGTCGAAGTGAGAACGAGGAAACAGGCGAGATTCGTTCCGACCTTCTTTGAACCACATTTCATACGCTCCGGGAACGTCGGCCGTCGAAGCGATACGCCACGAAAGGTGAAAATACCCCATCTCTAATGGACTTATGGACCGGAACAACGGGAATACCCCGGCTGTCGCCGAACTCAGCCCACTTTTCAATCGTCCAATACCATAAGATAAGATGGTGCTAACTCCACCCACCGATTTGGCGGTCGGATAAAAGCATTAATGAACATAAGTACCATCTCACTTGTATTTCGATCTGACTTTTTGGGACGATGACCGAAGGAGGGACCATGAACGGCAAGCTTATTCCGAGCACCGGCGAACAACACATCCCCCTCCTCAAGGAAAAGATCCTCATCGGCAGACAGGCCGACTGCGATATTCGAATTCCTTTTCCGAACGTTTCCAGCCGCCATGCGGAGCTTCGGTTCTATAAGGGTTGGTGGGTCCTGGTCGATAAGCGGAGCAGTAACGGGACTCGCGTGAACGGAGACAAAATCGAACGGAAGCGTCTGCGGCCGGGAGACGAAATCACCTTCGCCCGAAAATACACCTACAAAATCGATTATAAGCCTGAGGGAGCGGAGCCCACCCGCGAAGATCTCGACGTGATCATTAAGAAGAAACAAACCGCGTCGACTGATCAGGACCTGTTCTCGGAAAGCCTTCTTGAACGTGCGGGCTTGGCAAAAAAGAAGAACGAGGACGACTTCGATCCCAGTCTCTTCTTCGATGATGAAGAGGAAAAGACCGACTCGAAAAGAACAGACCTCACCGAGTAAGCTTCGAACTTCCTTTTATCGGCTACGGAATGATCCGCGGTAGATGCGACGCCCCAATTGGTTGTCGTACGCACTCCACTTCGAGGCGGGATCTGCCGTATCGCGGATTTTCTGACTGAAGTTATGAACCTTGGCATCCAGATTGTCGAGGTGATGAAGGGCGATCGCCTCGGGCGTCATCGGAAGCTTCGGACTTCCGAATTCGTAGGTTCCATGATGACTCAGGATCAGGTGCTTGAGTTCGCTGACCGTCTCCGCCGGAATAGGCTCCCCTAAGATTTCCGAGGCGAGAGAGATCTTCTCGTTCAGCATTTCCACCCCTTGCACGAGATGGCCGACAAGCTGTCCCTCGTCGCTGTAGCCGAACACGCGATCGAACGAAAGTTCCCGAACCTTCCCCGAATCATGCAGGAAAATGCCCATGCGAAGCATGTCATGATTCAAGTGAGGGTAAAGGTCGGAAATCCGCTCGGCGACTTGCATCATCGACACGACATGCTCGAGCAGACCTCCGAGATACGCGTGATGATTGCGAACCCCTGCCGGAGCTCGGCGGAACCCCAGCATGAATTGGTCATCCATCAAATAGGCGTGCGCAATCGCCTGAAGGGCTGGGTCTTTGACTTGGCGGAGCATCTCGCGAAGCTGTGACTCGAGTTGATCGACGTCTTTGTCGGTGCTGGGAAGGAAATCAACCAGCCGGACACTTTCCGGATCAAGTCGTCGAAACGAGTGAATGATGAGCTGAAATTGCCCCTGGAAGACTTGGACCTTCCCGTCGATGAGAAGGAAGTCACCCGCGTTAAAGGCTGCCGACTCGGAATCGGTGGAGTTCCAGTGCCGCCCGCTAATGCTCCCCGACCGGTCGTCGAGCTCGAGCTGCAGGTACCGCCCTCCATTTCGATTGGTTCGGATCTGCTTTTCCCGCACCAGTAAGACGTCATGAAAGACGTCACCGTCGTTCAAATCACAAACGAATGTTCGAGACATCATCTGACCTATGGAAACATTAGGTAGAGGGTTCTGCTGTTTATCTCTGTTTCGACGTCGATCACGTTCGCGCAGCAATAAGAGACACCTTCTAGGAAAAATCAACGATATTGGCAGAGCCTTCTCGTCTTCGAACCGTGCCGATTTTGCCGACCCATTCCTGAGTCATCATTGCCTGGAAAAGCTGTGGGTCAACCGGAGTGCGTCCCCATGCTCGCTTTCCCTGCTCGGTGTGCCCGCAAAGTATCCCCTGTTCAGGCTCTCCCTGGCGGTCATGCCAAATAGTGTATGCGTCTACTGTAAATCGGCCTGATGGTTCCAGATCAATTGCCATATCCGCTGGAAGTGTGAGCTGTTTCTGGAACTCTTCGGGCGTCGTGCGGGCCCAGTCTCGCGTGGGAGCAGAAGCTCCATAGACGCCGACCCCATGCTTCGTGGCGTAGTAGCCATTCGAGGTCACCATCCCGAACTTGTCCGGTTCGCGGCGGCATCGTTCCACCACTTCGGCGATGGAGTGCATGACGTAGTTATTCCCAGGCCCACCGAAGAAAGGTAGCCCCCCGGTCAACGTTCGTGGCCTGGGGTCACTGTCAGGAATGCCGAGCACATGTTGCGTCAGGAACGGCATGACGGGGAAACAGCTGTAAAAGTCGAAAAAGGCGATCTCATCCAGCGATCGCTCGGCCTGCGCGAGCGAGTCCGCCACTGTCGCTTTGATCGCGGGGGAATCCGCCAAATCCGGACGGTGACTGACGAACCATGAATCGTGCGCGTCTTGACCTCCATGCACGTAGACCCACTTCGATTCAGGAATACCAAGCTCTTTGGCCGTTTCAGGGGTCGTCACGATGACGGCGGCGGCCTGATCCACATAGAGCTCTGAGTTGAGATATCGCGTGTACGGATAGCCGAGCATTCGGTTCTTGGGAGTGACGGTGACGATTTCCTCCGCCGTCCGCGCGACCGGGAACCAAGCGTACGGATTTTGTGAGGCGACCTTGCTGAACGATTCTCCAAATTGGCCGAGTCGCTGCCGATGTGCCTCAGGCGAAAGCTTTTGCTTGGCTCTTAGTGCTGTTTCCAGGAGCGGGTAAATCCGCACGGGGAGATCCGCTCCGTGCGACATTTCCACGTCGAGCGTGCCGTCGCGCTGGATACCGACCATCGGAATGCTGATCGCTTCACTGAACGCGCCGATGTCGACGCCCGATCGGCCGGCAAGACGGAGGGAGTGCATCACTTCGCACCCGGCTAAAACGGCAATCTTACATTTCCCGGCAGCCAGATTGTCCGCCGCTCGATTCACCAACCACTGGGGAGTATTGCCGCCGATGGCGGTGTATTCCTTGATCGCGGGATTTGCCCCTAACTTCTCGGCGAGTGTTGTCGGGGCATCTTTAGGGCTCCAACTGAACATATTCACGACATGGAGTGCGTCGGCGCGACGAGCCAGATCCGCCACCCCCGCATCATCGCAAGCGGATTCGACGACAAGCTTCATGGCATCGAAGGGACCGACGATTTGCTCGACCGTTTCGGGACGAAAGGTATGCTGTCCCACGCCAACAATTATCGGCTTTACCATGAAGTTCCCCCGCCTAAGAGTTCGGCGCTCCCCCCGCTTTGTTCGCCAGGCAAGTTTTACGAAGGTGAGTGGGGATGTCCGGTCTGGAGACGCTCCGAATTATCCCAGGGAGACGAAATTGCATCTTTACTGGAATCAAACGACGGGACGGTTTGACGGAAACCAAACATAGATCAGAAGGTAAAGAAATTAGAGCGACGTGAGCGGCTCGACGATCCGCACTCTTTCCACCAAAGGAGCGAGGTAAGCTTTTAGGACTTAATGTCGCGGCCAAACGTGTCTTTGTTTAAGATCGATAAACCAAATTTCAGCGATTGTTCCGGTCATCGGCCAATCCGCTTTCCTCGCAGGATGAGGAACGCCTTTCGGACACTTAGGAGAATTTCGGCATTGTCAACGGGTGAAGCCTCGCAGCTTGCGGGCTCGACGATCGGTGGATACGAGCTTCTCGAGCTGATTGGCAAGGGAGGAATGGGGACGGTCTATCGTGCGAAATCCCGCACTGGCCAGATCGTCGCTGTCAAGGTTCTCGCGGAACACCTCACGACCAATGACGTCCTCCGCACGCGGTTTTATCTCGAAGCCAAATTGGCGATGTCGCTCGAACACCCGAACATCGTTCGTGCGATCGATGTCGGCGAAGACAATGGCCGCCATTTTCTCGCGATGGAATATATCGATGGCGAAAGTGTCAGCTCTCGTCTGCAAAAGGGAGGCCCGATGCCGGAGGGCGAGGCCATCGCCGTGGCGACCGCAGTCGCGCGGGCCCTTTACAAGGCTCACTCGGAAGGTCTGGTTCATCGTGATGTGAAGCCGGACAACATCATGATTTCATCGAGTGGAATTGCGAAACTCACCGATCTCGGGCTGGCGAAAAAGGCGGAGACAGACCTCGACCTCACCCGAACAGGTAAAGGCCTCGGTACTCCTCATTTCATGGCACCCGAGCAATTCCGCAATGCGAAATATGTCGACGCAAGGTCCGACATCTATGCGCTCGGCGCGACCTTCTATGTGATGGTGACCGGCAAGCTCCCATTTCGAGGAGACGGCCCGCTCGATACCTTCATCAAGAAGAGCAAAAATATCTACACGCCGGTCGAGGAGCTGAACCCTCATCTGAGTCAGAGGACGCTCAAGGTCATTCAAGCCGCGATGTCGGCCGATCCACTCAAGCGACCCGCCACTGCCGAGGCTTTCGCTGATTTCCTCGAGGGAAAATCAAAGCAGCTCACCGTGGGCGAAGTCCCTGAAAGCTCCATCAAATCAGTCGACGTTACTTGGTACATCAAACTGGACAACAAGTCTGGCAGTCGAAGTCGATTGCGGGGTCCGGAATCGACCATCAAGATGTACATCCAAAAGGGGAAGATCGGTCCGAGTGCGCTCGCCAGTTCGCAGAAGGCGGGCCCCTTTCAACCGATCAGCGAAATCGCTGAGTTCCAGAACTGTCTTCGGGAATCAATGGCGAATTCGCAGCGGATGGCTTCGCTGGCGAGTTTGTCGAGTTCAACCATGCGTCGCCAGACTCCCGCAAAGTCCGGTTCGTCATCGATGTTCGGCCTCGATCAGCCTGCCTTTTGGATCACACTGGCGATCGGATTCGTCGTGATCGGCATTGCCGCCTGGATTCTACTTGGTCAGAAATGAGCAAGTCCGCCCCAAGAACGTTTTTTCGGCCGACTTTGCGAGGATTCTTCGTTGCCATTCCCACTTCTTTCATGGATCGATGATGAACTCGCATCGCTGATGGATGCCGACCTTTACCGTGCACGCCGAGTGATCGAAAAGCGAGTTCCTGGTCGGATCACCGTGGACGGGATTGATTACCTCGATGTCTCTTCAAACGATTATCTTGGGCTCGCGGCCGATCCACGAATCATCGACGCCGCTCGTGAAGTAATCGAGGAGATGGGATTCGGAGCCGCGGCTTCCCCTTTAGTGAGCGGTTACACCAAGTGGCATCAGAAGCTGGAACGAGAAATCGCACGGTTCGAGGGGACCGAATCAGCGGTCGTCTTCCCAAGTGGATTCGCGGCGAACTTGGGTACGATCACATCGCTCGTCGGTCCGGATGATCTCATTTTTTCCGACGTGCGAAATCATGCAAGCCTCATCGATGGCTGTCGTCTTTCGAAAGCGTCCATCCGCCGATTCGACGGACGTGAAATCGATTCATTGAGAGTCGTCCTACAAGATGCCAAACAGTTCAGACGACGCTTGATCGTCACGGATTCGGTATTCAGCATGGACGGGGACGTCGCTCCGCTCGATCTGCTTGCGGAGATCGCGCATGAGTCGGACTCGATGCTCTACGTCGACGAAGCGCACGCGACAGGAGTCCTCGGAAAGACAGGAAGTGGAGCCTGTGAACTCTTGGGGGTGAAAGAGCGGGTTTCCATCCGCATGGGAACACTCAGCAAAGCGCTAGGCGGTATGGGAGGATTCGTCGCTGGGTCAAAGGACCTCTGCGATTGGCTGATCAATCGGTCACGTTCGTACATTTATTCGACCGGGTTCCCCGCTGCCGCCGCCGCCGCCGCGTGCCGAGCCATCGAGATCGTCGCCGACGAACCTGAACGCTCCAGCCGGGTGAACCAAACGGCGGATGACCTTCGTACGGAGCTCGCGATAGCAGGATTTTCGACCGGCTCGTCGCGGACGCCGATCGTCCCTCTGATTCTTGGTGAGTCGACGAAAGCCCTAGCGTTTGCGGAGCAACTTCGTCATCGAGGGGTCATGGCAGTTGCTATTCGTCCACCGACGGTTCCCCCAGGAACGGCACGAATTCGGTTGAGCATTTCAGCAGCACACGAATCCGACGAGATTCAAAATCTCGTTTCAATAATTGTTTCCGTGGCTAAAAGTCTCTCATGATCCTTAAATCCGTTAAATTTCCTGGCCTTTAGCTGAATAACCCCTACGAATTCTCAATTCGCCCTAATCGTCAGTCTTTTTGATCTTTTCCCCAACAACCCATTTCAATTTAGTTTGCCCATTTTAGCCATGCTTTTATACTTGCCACGACTCCGAGCAAACGGACCCTTTAAAACACCTCATTCCGACAGGAGGAGACGAGCGATGATGTTTCGTTTCACGTCCTGCGTTGCCGCCCTTGTTGTGGTTGCAGCCGCTGGACAGCCCGCTTACGGGCTTTGTTTCAAGAAAAAGGCGTGTTGTGATTATGCTCCGGCTTGTGCGCCGGCGTGTGATTCGGGTTGCGCTCCCGCAGCTCCCGCCATGGTTGAGAAGAAGGTCATGGTCCCCGAGTGGGTGACCGAGAACCGCACCATCAAGTGCACTGAGTACAAGTGCGAGACTCAGGATCGCGAAGTCACTTGCATGGAGAAGCAGGTCGTTCAGGAAGAGCGCACCAAGACGGTGTGCAAGATCGTTCCTGAGACCCGCACCAAGACCGTGAACTACACGGTTTGCAAGCCGGTCTACGAAGAGAAGACTTGCAACTACACCGTCATGGTCCCGACGCAAGAGAAGCGCACGGGCACCAAGAAGGTTTGCAAGATGGTTCAGTCGACCGAGAAGCGAACGGTCTGCTCGGACGAAGGCCACTGGGAAGAGCAGTGCGTCGTTTGCAACTCATGCCAGGTTTCATGCTGCGGCTGCAACAGCTGCCCCGTCGTGAAGACCAAGAAGGTTTGGGTTCCGAACATCGTCAAGAAGGAAGTTGACGTCACCGTCTGCAAGCCGGTGATGGAAGAAGTTCCTTACGAGTACTGCGTCACCGTCTGCAAGCCTGAGAACCGCACCAAGACCGTCAAGGTCTGCAAGATGGTTCCCGAGACGGTCACCAAGGAATGCACCTACACGGTCTGCAAGAAGGTGGCTGAAGAGGTCAAGTACACCGTGAACGTTTGCAAGTGCGTTCCGGTCAAGAAGACCATCAAGGTTCAGGTCAGCGTTCCGCACGAAGTCGAGAAGCAAGTTCAGGTCAAGGTCTGCAAGATGGTTGAGAAGACCATCCAGGTCCCTGCTCCTGCTCCTTGCGGATGTGCGGCTCCTGCTCCGAGCTGCGGCTGCGGTGGCTAAGAGCTGATGAAACACGGGCTGACGAAAGTCGGCCCGATGATACCCCCTGGGCGGACCGGTGGTGAAACCCTCTCCAAGGGACCACCGGTCCGCGTTATTTCTTGACCGTCCTATTGCATGGAATCAGCATTCCATTCACGGCGACGACACATTGGCGTCGAATACCCGAACTGATTTGTAGAGGGGCTTTGCAGCCTCGATGAATTGCAGATGCCGTGGATGAGTTTGATACTTGTCCTGCGCCGCCCGGCTGTCGAACACCATCTGAAGGGCGACGTCGAATCCCTTATCGTTGACCTCTCGATCGGCATCCTCTGCACGCGTCCCTGCCGCGTAAAACACCGTCCCCTCATGTCCCGTGAGATATTTATTGCAAGCGGCCACCAGCGCGTCTTTGTTCGCCTGAGTCGGTTCGTTCAAAGTGAAATAAACCATGTGCGCGAACATGTTGTCGCTCCCTTTCGCCGCCGATGCCTTCCATACCCAGCCACCGATACCCACGATCGTCGCGAAGGCTACGAAAAACAGCGAACGATTGAATCCCCTCCTCATGGAGTCTCCTCTTGGCTTGTGGTCAATAGTCCCTTCCGGGGGATGAGTCTCCCCCTCGATGAAGGGTCGTTGGGATCACGATCATAACCAGCGAAGGGTCAAAAGGGGAACGATCAATGGGTTGATCAGGCGGAATGCTTCCAGTCGGAGCCGATTTCCGATTGAAGTGCTTCGATCGCACGGGCCCAGAGCTTGCGGAGAGCGGTGCTTTTCTTTCCGGTCAACTCGGCAATCTGGCCGAACGACAACCCATCGCGATGGCGAAGCAGTATGATTTTTCGATGGGCCGGGCGAATTCGCCGCATCGCCTGGTTGAGGATATGCTGTTCTTCCGTCTCGATTAGCCGCTCCTCGCCGGACGGCTCACGCGAACATAGCGCCATCTCTCGCGTATCCAGATCGACGACGGTCTCAATGGAAATCTCTTTCTTCGAATCACTCCGTTGCGTTCGGATGTACTTGCGACGCAGATTGTGCGACGCAGATTGCTAAGGTGGTTGCGCAAGATCGTTCGAAGCCAAGATCGCAATTCTTTCGCGGAGTCTCCTTTGAATGAACCGAAACCCTCGAGGGCGTGCTTATAGGTTTCTTGGACCAGGTCCGACGCCCCTCCTTTCGCCAGCAAAGACTGATCGAGTTCCTGATTAGCGACAAGGAATAGATAGGTGCGGCAGGTATGCATGAGCCGTCCAAGATCTTCTGGGGATCCGGCTCTGGCGTTGGTCAGCCACTCTTTCATCTGACTATCATTAACAGACACGTTCAACCCCAAGCACTTGGCTGCAATAGACTTGCAGTGTACATTCCGATGAGTCGAAATTCGCTGGGCGACCGGTCGAATGCGTTTTCTTCGTAGAAGTGCGGGGTAAAGGAAACGCAACAAGCCACGACGGCTTCGAGTCATTATCGCTTGATTGAGACGAGTCTCAAGCTCAATTTTTTGACTACTCGAAAAAAGGAGAGGGCTCGCAGCTTTTCGGCCACGAGCCCCGTAGTTTTACATCCTATGGCGGATCGAACTGATCAATTTCAGCTCGATCGCGTACCGGTTAGCGAATTGTTTTCGACGGTGTCGAGACACCCAGATCCTCTTCCTCTTCTTCAAGGATGACGATTCGCGGGCTCACCATCAGCATCAAGCTGCTCGTGACGCGAGCGGTCGCCTGGTTTTTGAACAGTCGATTGAGGTAAGGAATCTTGCTCAGGACTGGCGTTCCGTACTCGTTACGTGCTTCTGAGTGCGACTTCAAACCACCGAGGAGCACTGTGCCGCCGTCAGGAACACTGACCGTCGTGAGGACGGTGACCTGAGAGACCGTCGGCAACTGGATCGT
>JAIEPU010000200.1 GCA_019748235.1 bacterium | reverse complement strand
ATCTCTGCTTGTGCCAGTCGAAAGGGGTCCGGGGAATCGATGGCGACCCACATTGTGAACTCTTGGGCCGATTCTCCCGGCGTCATGAGAATCGTGTCGAGCGAGCGTGCCGTCTTGCGGCGATGAAAGACAAGCCCCCCTGTCACGATGTTGGTGGCAAGAGCTTGTTCGCGAAGTTCAATGAATTCCGTCGCTTCGATTTCCTCAGTATTGTTCGATTGCATTGATGGTCCGCTCGATCCGAGCACCACGGTTTTGTCATCCGGCCAACCCCAGCGACAAGCGATGTAGTTCTCACCCGGATCTCCCGTCAATGGCTGTCGAGGAGTGATGCGCATGTCGATTCGCACCACCGGCCTGCCGCGCCAAAGCTTCACACGCTGTTCAAAGGTGGCGATGACCGATCGGCCGTCACTTCCGAGGATATCTCCTGTGGAAGTGATCTCGCCGAAGAGCTTTCCAGAGGCGGTAATCGCAACAGACTTGGCGACCGTTTTGGTGCCGGTGGAATAAGCGAGCTGTTGTCCAAGTCGACTATACCGATCACGAAGCGACCAGATGCCCCGAATACCCCCTGACCTCTTGTCGACTTCGAGCTCGATCATCGTGTTCTTGAGCTTGTTCCCTTTGGCGACTGGCTCGAGATCATCGGTAGCGGTTTTCGCAGCTCGCTTTCCGCGAGGAATCCACGCCCATCCCCATCCCTGAAGATCAACAATCGCGGATGACTTGTCTCCATTTCGTTCGAACGCTCGGACGGTTTGATCGATTTCGAGAGAGGGAACACCATCAAGCTCGACACCCACGCGACGAGGAAAAGAGCTGGGGTTCACAAGGAGATAACCAGGACTGGACTCAGCATCCTTCAATATTGCCCGAGTGATGGCGGCGGTTGCGATTGGTTCTAGCTGTTGAAGGGAAGACTCAGCGTCTCTACTCTCTCGTTCGATGGCTTCCTCGACAGGATGGGTATCTGTGGTCAGTTCCTCGCCGAGCACGTTCGAAAGGGAGAGGAGTCGCCTTAATGTCTCGAGGCGATGGCGGCGCACACTGAGATCTCGCCAACGGCTGATGCTGTTGGACTCGGCCGTCGCAGCCTTTGGGCTCCCGTACTCTTCGGCGCGGGTAACCGTCGGTCCCTCGTGAAGAGTGGCATGAATAAAGTACTCGCTAAACTTCTCAAATTTCCCGAAGACGGTGACGTTTCTCTGGATGCGCAGCAGGGTTTCATACCACGAGGCGGGAGCGTCGATCCAATGAGCAAGAACGATGGTGGCCGCTCGATCGTTTTGCAAGGTTCGCGCGAGCTGCGCGAAGAGCGTCAAGCCAGAAGTTTCGCTCCCCGCATCAATCGGGCTTCGAACCAACGCCTCGAGCAGGCTTCCGTCTGGCGCGTTCCAATGAATCTTGGGGCCACGCATCTTTGGGAAACGGGAGCCGTCGAACGCGGAGTGCAATGTGTATCGAAAGCCGAACTTTGTAAGGATCTGAGGTAAATCGGCGGAAAGAGAAGCTGATCGACCACCGAAGGTATCGAGTTCGCGATCGGTCAGAGACTTGTACTCACTCGACGATCGAGCGACTTCCCAGAGCCGACTTTCAAAGGGAAGAAGCGTCCAAGGTCGTTGCGTCGCCCGACCCCCGATAATCTCTGCATGGTCGTTTGCGATTCCGTTCTTCAAAGAGTCTTTGGCTTCTTCGCTCAGAGAAGCAAGTTCGGTTTCTGTCATCAGCAGATTGATTCGGCAATCAGTCGTCAGTCGATCAATGAGCGGGGCATCGTTTCCTGCTGGGCGAGCAAGAGCGATATCGACCCAATTGATGGTCGCGGGATAAGCACTTTGACGATTGCCGTGCAGCACGTCGTAAGCGGCATGAATCGCATCCCGCACGTGTTCTGATTCGTTGTTGCCGTAGGCAGTCACCGCTTGCAGAACTTCGGCCCAGACGAGATGTTCATCGAGGCGATCTGATCGATCGAGATGCCAAAGGAGAACGAGCATTCCCAAATAGGCATAGCCGAGCGCGAGGAACTCATCGAGCATCAATCGATCTTGAATGTCAAGTCCCAGTGATTGCGCGAGCTGATAGGGGCCTTCTTTTCCAGTTTCTTCATTCACGAGGAGAATCTTGGTACCCAACGCATTTTCAAGGTCGCGTCGGACGATGGGATCTGCCGCTTCGAACACGGAAGCGGGGATGATGAATAAACGGTCGTCCCCCTCCGGTGGATTCGCGATATCCGCAATGACCGGGGGCGCGTCCGCTTCACGGAGTAGATGAGGATGCCAAAGTGTTTGGAATCCGGCGATGATCGCGGGCGCCATTGACGGATCGAGGTCAGGTCGGGAAACGTTGTCACCGGCAAGAAGAAGAGCCAACTGCTTCACTCTGTGAAACCTCCGCGAAGAATCGGCCGGCGAGCTTTACTTGCATCGGTTGCGATCGGCCGTCGTCTCATCATTGCTCAGGAATCGGACCTCGAGCGGCAAGCGACTCGTCAAACCCTCTCAATTAAGGAAGAGAAAGAAAGGGTGATTGTCGATTACGACGGTTCCTTTCCGCCAAGTCGCCCTAAGAGAACGGCAAGGATCACGACGACGCCGACGATCAGGCCTTCCCAATCGGTGGCGCCGTTCGTGATAACGAACAATGTTCCGTTGATGACGAGTCTGAGAAGAACGCATCCAAGCAAGATGCCCAGTATCGTTCCGGAACCACCTTTGAGGCTGCACCCACCGACGACTGCGGCGGCGATGCCGGAAAGTTCATATCCGATGGCGGTATTGGAGCCTGCTGACCCCACGTGCGCGAGATAGACAAGCCCGGCGAGGGTTGCGGTTAGCGAGCCTAGCCCGTACGCGAAGAGTTTGAGTCTTCCGATCGGCAATCCGCTGAGGCGCGCTGCCTCTTCGTTTCCTCCCATGGCATAAATGTGTCGCCCCAGGCGCATATAGCGCATCAGGACCGCAAGAATCACCGCTTCAATGAGAACGATGATCACGGGGACGTACCACGACTTGCCAATGGCACGAAAGTTTTCGTCCGAGATCGCGATCGAACCTTCACCGATCACGCTCGCCAGACTGCGGAGCCCCGCCATGGTGCCGAGTGTTGCGACGAACGGAGGAAGTCCCAGATTATTGATGAGTCCCCCGTGAAGAAGGCCGACGAGCGCGCCGACGCCAAACGTGATGGCCACCATCGAGGCGATAAGTCCAGCACCGTAGGGAGTGCCTCGTTCGTGGCCAAGCCAGTCTGGAACCTTGGCGCAGATGACGCCGGTAAAGCAGATCACGCTCCCCGCCGAGAGATCGATTCCTCCGGCGATGATGATGATGCCTGCTCCCATCGCAAAGATGCCGAGAATCGCGATATCTTTGGCGAGCGGTGCGAGGTTCAACGTGCGTAGGAAGTTCGATTGAAGGTGAACCTGTCCCGAAGTTTCGATGGCATGCACGGTGACGCCGACCAGCAGGATGGCGATAACGAGCCAAAACTCTCTTGGAAGTCGTGAGAACACGTGCGATGGATCTCCCAAAAACGCTGCTCCGCCATGAGCGATGTCAAGCATCCGACGGAGGTGTCAAGACTCTTTGGCCCTGTTTCGTGTCATACTGATGTCACTGAGCGACAACATATCTTTGAAGGGGCAGCGTGTACTGCCGTTAGGTTGACCTGAGTCCCATTTTCTCCATGTAGGCTTTGAATTCGTTGACCTTTTGAATGGATGGATCCTTCAGCGTGCTACTCTCCGGCACGATGACACGAACACCGGTGTCCAGTTCGGTTCCCGATCCGAGAAGCTTTTCGACCAGGGCGTTATCTTTCTTCGAGAAGGCATCGAGAAGTGTCGCGGCCTGTGATCCCATGTCGAATGTATTTTGAACGATCGTCGCATCGATCTGGTTGGCATCAATGGCGCGGATCGTGTTCTCCTCGGCGTCGAAAGTCAGGATCTTCAACTTGTCGCGCTGCCCCGCATCGTGAGTCACCTCTGCGATGGCGGGCGCATTGTAAGAGTAGATACCGAAGAGTAAGGCGGCATCTTTGTTAAGCGCGGCTCGAACATTCTCTCGAGCTTTCCCCTGGTCATGCTGATCTTGCAACACATCGAGTCGAACGAACTTGTCGCCCGCCCCCTCGACGAATCCTTGAATGCGGGCGCGGGCATTGTCAGCATCTTCGTTTCCGACGAAGCCGATCCATTTACCGCCGTCCGGTACCAAAAGCTGGGCTATGCGGCCCGCGACCTTGCCCGCTTCAACATTGTCGGTTCCGACATAGGCGTTACGGGCGGACTGGTCCTCGGGACGGCAGTCGCTGTCCACGGTCACCACGGGAATTCGCTTTTGAAGTTCACGCAGTCGATCGATGATTCCTGTAGCCGAGGCGTCAACGATCGAAATCGCGACTCCATCCACATCACTTCGGCTGGCGAGTTGGTCGAGAAGTCGAATCTGGCCTGTGGCATCAGCGTTCTTATTGCGAAGGAACTGCCCCTGCTTGCCGAGCTTGGCGGTGGCGTCATTCCAGCCCTTCTCGGCCGCGTCCCAGTACGAGGAATCTCCGTTGGTGATGAAGACGAGCTTTCCTCCACCGGCGGCGGGGCTCTTTTCCGCACATCCGGACGATCCTAGGAGAGCCGATCCCACTACCAGAGCGACAAGGGTTCGAAAAAGGGCGGTTGGCGAGCATTTTGACATCGAGATTCCCCCCGGTATTCCCGCGGACCCAGTCTTTGCGGGTACGCATTCTGAGTTTTAGCGATTTGAGCCCTGAAACGTTCCTGCGAACTTCATCTTTCCGAGCCCCACGCCCTCAGGATGAAAGGCAATTCCTTTACGCGTGGAGAAACATTCGTCCATTGATGGGATCAATCGATGAGAACGAGTTTTGCGGCGTCAGAGTGGGAACGCAAGTGATAGTCGCGAGATTGCCGTGAATTCGGATGGGAGGGGTTATGCGGGCTGGAGGGCCGGCCGAGTTCTGTCGGTAACGGTTGTTCGCAACCTGTCGACGCAGCTTTGGGAGTTTGGAGAGGAAATCTTCGAGGGAAATAGATGTTGAAGTCAATTCCGGTCGATCAACAGGGGCGAGGTTCTGACGGTCACGGTATCCGGCCGCGGGAATTCGCGACCGTTTACGGGATGCACGATGTCCGTGACGGGGATTGGCTGCGTGTCCAAGGAGACACTCCCCAAACGGCAATCGCAGTGCAGCAATTGTTCGAATCACCTGCCGTCTTTTAGGAGAGAGGTTCCCATGAAGCGATTGGTCCTGTTTGCCGCGCTGGCCGTCGTTGCCTGCGTGTCGCGGGTACAGGCCGGCGACTGTAACACGTGTAACACGTGTGGTTCCGGCGATATTTATGTGGACGCGTGTGGCTGCAAGCCTGGTCTTCTCAACAAGCTCTTCGCCAAGCACAACAGCTGTGGCTGCGGGCCTGTTTGTGAGATCCCGGCTCCGACCTGCGACGTCTGCGATCCTTGTGCGGTGAAGTCTCATCCGTTCAAGGGATTGTTTGCGAAGAAGATCAGCTGTGGTTGCGATGCAGCTCCGGTTTGCAACACCTGCGCCGCTCCGGCTCCGGTTTGCGACACCTGTGATCCTTGCTCGAAGCCGCACCCCTTCAAGGGTCTCTTCGCGAAGAAGCATGGCTGTGGCTGTGAAGCTCCGGCTTGCGACACCTGCGCCGCTCCGGCTCCGGCCTGCGACGTTTGTGATCCTTGCTCGAAGCCGCACCCCTTCAAGGGTCTTTTCGCGAAGAAGCACGGCTGTGGCTGCGAAGCCGCTCCTGCTTGCGACACCTGCTCGGCCCCGGCTCCTAGCTGTGGCTGCGAGACTCCTTGCGATCCCTGTGCTCCAGGGTACAAGCGAGGTTTCCTCGAAGGTTTGATCTTCCATTGCCCCAAGTCGTGCAACAGCTGCGAAGCTGCCCCGACTTGCAGCACCTGCGAAGCCGCTCCTGCTTGCGACACCTGCAACAGCTGCTCGGCTAAGCACAGCTTCTTCGGCAAGCACTTCGCGAAGAAGAGCTACTACTACGAACCTGCTTGCAGCACGTGCGGCTCATCGGCAGCTCCGGCTGGCGATGTTGCCCCGACGCCTGCTCCGGCTCCGGCTGAAGCCAAGTAATCGGTTCGCAATCGTTTGAAATCGGCGGCCGGCCAGGGGAGACCTTGGCCGGCTCGCTTTATTGACGGAGATGATCTTTCCTATTTTGCGTCTCTTACTCAAGGGCCGCAGCCGGCACATGTCGACCGCGTAGCGTTGCTTTTCCGCGAAGTTGGTAAACCTTGAGTTGAAATCGAATGGAGCCGCCTCGATATACTAATAAGGACGGTTATCGCGATTATGCGTGATAGCCACCAAGGTGAGTGAGAAGGACTTTTGTGATGCGCCACGCGAGACTATTAGCAGGTTCTTTGATCGCTGCCCTTCTTTGCGTGACGGCGAATCAGGCGCTCGCCCAGGGGCTCAACAACCAGCAGAGCCTTTATCTGCTGTACAACCAAATGAACAACCAGCGCGCGACGAATAATCTCCAATCGCAGCAAAACACCCTTCAGCGTCAGTTCAATCAGTTTCAGCAGGGACAACAGAACGGCCGAGTTCCGTACGGCTATCAAGACCCCGTCGAGAATTACGTTCGTCAGATCGAGTCGGGAGCCAATCCGACCGGCATCAATCCTTATCGCCAGCAGCAATATACTCCCCGCATTTACGGCGGAGGCGTTCGCCGGTCGGGAACGTTTCAGCAACAGTATCGCTACTTCAATCCGCAGCGATCGCCGCTCTATTAATCGAGCGGAGCAAGATAGTACCTCTTCGACAACCCTCGACGGCTCTCCAATTTAGAGAGTCGTTTTCGCGTTTTTACAGGTGCTAAAAGGGCGGATCGATGAGCAATTGCTAGTGAAACAGGGGAAGTGAGCATCAGACCCTCTTCGCCATAAGATGAAAGAGATTGCTTTTAGAGGGGAGCCGATTCGCAATAGCGTCGAATGGAAGCGATGGGATAGGCTTTCTATCGTCACATGAACGCGGGGCATTCCTTGATCGAGCGGAAGTGGGGAACGAGGGGTCAACTTCGATGAGCGGATATAGTTCGTATCAGTCACCCAGCGAGTCTCGATTTCGCTGGGCTCTCATCATCGTCATGCTCCTCCTTCTGGTTTATCTCAATCGAGACTGGTTACTTGGGCTTTTCGATCGGTCGGGCTACGATCCCGATGCTCAGCCTCGGGCGGTGACGGCGCGCGGTGACTTAGCCGCGGATGAACAGGCGACGATCGAAGTATTTGACAAGGTCTCTCCGAGCGTCGTCTTCGTCACCACTCAATTCGTGCAATCCTGGCGGAGAAGTCTGCTCGGTAATGAACCGATGCAAGTCGAACGAGGAACGGGCAGCGGCTTCATCTGGGACCAGGAAGGTCACATCGTCACGAACTATCACGTCGTGGCGGAAGCGGTGAAGCTTCGTGGCCAGTGCAAGGTTCGCCTTCGTGATGGAAAAGAGTTTAACGCGCGCGTGATCGGAGCGGACTCCGCCAATGATATCGCCGTCCTCTTCATTCGTGCTCCGGAGAAGGAGCTCAAGCCAATTCCCATCGGACAATCGAAAGGGTTGCTCATCGGCCAAAAGGTCTTCGCCATTGGCAATCCGTTCGGTTACGACTACACGTTCTCGAGTGGAATCGTCAGCTCTCTTGATCGGACCATCCGAACCCAAGATGGGCGCGAGCTGCACTCGCTCATTCAAACAGATGCCGCGATCAGCTCAGGAAGCTCCGGGGGGCCATTGCTCGACAGCGCCGGCCTGCTCATTGGCATGACGACTGCTGTCGCCACTGGCCAAATTAATGCAAACATTATTGCGTCGAATATTGGATTCGCGATTCCCGTGGACATCATCAACAGGGTCGTTCCAGAGCTGATTAAGAAACAGGGGAGTCCACAGCCATCTATTGGAGCGAGTTTGATCGCCGAACGGGTCCTTCGAATAAACGGTATTCCGAGCGGGGTGATGATTTACAAGGTTGAGCCTGATTCACCTGCCGCAAAGGCGGGTTTGCAAGGTATTAAAATCCTTCCAGAGAATCAGATTGCCTACGGTGATCTGATCCTCGCGGTGAATGGGCATCCGGTATCAGGAAATGCCGATTTTCAAACGATCCTCCTTCAGCATAAGCCGGGCGATAAACTGGTGTTCAAGGTCATGCGAGAAGGACTAGAGTTTGATGTGGACGTGACACTGGGCGCCATTGATTGAGTGCTGGGTCGTCGGTTTTCATCGCAGCGTTGATGTGAAAGACGCGAGGCAGAGCGTGTTAGTTGATCCATTCGAAGAAATTCCAACCGTATTGCGAGGAGGTGTCGTCGCAATCGGTAATTTCGAGGGGGTTCATCGCGGCCACTGCCGACTTCTGGCTCGACTCCGCGAAAGGGCTCGTCAAGTTGGTGGTCCTGCCGTCGCCGTCAGTTTCGACCCTCATCCTCTTCGCCTGCTGCGACCCGATTCACCCTTCTCGTCACTGGTATGGACCGAACGGAAAGAAGAGATCTTGCTCGCCAGCGGCGCCGACCAAGTCGCGATCCTCCGCACGTCAAAACCCTTCCTTGACCTATCCGCCGATGAATTCTTCCATCAGATCATTCGGAGCGGATTCCAAGCTCGTGGAATGGTGGAGGGCAGAAATTTTTTTTACGGCAAGGGTCGAGCAGGAAACGTCCAGATTCTGAGCGAGGAATGCCGGCAGGCAAAGATGACGTTCGATGTGGTCGACATCGTCACTGGAGAAGGGGAAAGTGAGATCTCCAGCAGCCGAATTCGGCGGGAAATCCAAGCAGGTCAGATGCACAAAGCCGCGGAACTTCTGGGACGGCCTCATCGCATCACAGGAAGGGTAATCACCGGCGATAGACGGGGGAATACGATTGGATTTCCTACGGCAAATCTCGGCAACGTTCCCGTCCTGCTTCCTCGAGAGGGTGTTTATGCGGGTCGTTCAGTGATTGATGGAAAGGCCTATCCCGCCGCGTGCAACATTGGTCCCAATCCAACGTTCGGAGTGACTCAGCAAAAGTTCGAAGCGCATCTTGTTGGATTTGACGGCGATATCTATGGGCGTGAAATCGAAATCGACCTCTTAGCTCATTTGCGTGATGTGCAACCTTTTTCGGGGATCCAGGCACTGGTCGAACAGCTTCGACGAGATGTCGCGAAAACCGTGCAAGTCGCCAACGAATGGCATCACCCCTATGGATGTGATTTGGGGCAAACGATCACGGAGTGGCTAAAGTTCGAACTGAAAACAGAGATCCATTCAAACGTCATTGAGATCCACTCCGCCCAGCTCGATGACAAGGGAACGTTGCAAGTGCAAGTCTCCCCTTCACGTGAGATGCTTCCCTCCATCAAGTTTGAGTTGCTGTTCCGGATCGAGGAACGATTGCGTGCGATCTTTCCGGAGGTTCGAGAATTTCGTTGGCATCACGTTCCTCATTGAATCGGCATCACCATTGAACGGACAATCCGCCCGATCCGGTGTGCGCGTCATATCGACTGGCCAACTGCAAGTCGTATTGCCCGTATAAGTAGATAACGCTCGTCAGCGGAATCGCGCCTCCAAGTCCGAAGATGCCGTAATCACGACCAATCCCCGCGCCCGCGACCTGGAAGTTGCTGGTCGGTCCTCCGATGAACTGAGCTCCGACGAGTTGAGTCGCATCCAGGTATTCGTGCATCCATCGTGCTTGAGCGGAAAGAACGACGGGAATTCCTTTCATTTCGATCGTGGTGAACGCACGGCTTCCGATCGCGGAACGAAGTGAATCAATACCATTGCCGTTCACGATCAGGCCGGCACTCCCCGCTCCCGTCTCGGTGAGCGATCCTTGATTGAGATAGACATATTGCAAACCGCCGAACGGTTGCAAGAGAACCGAACCGCGCGGCAGCGACACGCCGGTCTCCGCATAGCTGATGAACTCGTTGCCGTCGTAATTTCCCTTTGCGAGACGTTGAACATTGCTGAAATTGATGAGGCGTGATGCTGAATAGTCGTCGTGGGCATAACCCAGGATTCCAAGCCCGTAGGCGGAGCCGAGACGATGAATCCCCTGGGCGCCGACTTGATAGCCGTTAATCCTGGTGCTTGAGTTGGCGGATCCGGTGAGATTGGACCCGGTGTATCCACCGAAAAGGCCGACGACGGAATCATCGGTAATCCACCGATCCATTCCGAACAACAAGCCTCCCATTGAATAGTCGGCACCTCCTGAATTGCCGTTCGAGGCGATGCTCGCCCCTTGGCCGAATCCCGTCGTCCAACCGTTCCACGTGGGCCGCTCGCAATTGCAATTCAACACGATCAACTGCTGTGAACTGACAGTCGGCTCCGCTTCGCTGTGGGATACGAGTTGTATTCCCGAGGACGCCGGACGATTCAGGACCGGAGAGTTCGATACCATCGACGGTCCGATGCTCGAAACCGAACTACCCGATGTGTCATTGATCAATCCGACCAAATGATTCGAGAGGAGTCGAAGCTGGAACATCGTATTTTGAAGTTGGACCGTGTTGGTGCTGGCATAACCTTCACCCGAAAGTTGATTCAAGTCATTAGCGATTTGACTGTCCGTTAGGCCGTTGAGTGAATTCATCACGCTGGAAAGATCTGAGTCGGCCTCATTCTTCACGATGATTTGGTCGAGGGCCCCACCGACCGCGTGTTCATTCGCCGTCTGCGCGATCTCTGCGAACGTGAGTCCCGAACCAAATTGCAGATCAATTTCATTGGCGAAATAGATCAGGCTAAATGAGAGGGCGTTGTTCGAAGAAACGACCGAGTCAAATTGACCGGTGACGCCCCCCGAGGCCGTGAGAATCGTCCACTTCGTTCCTCGAATGTACGTTCCGCTCAAGGGGACGACACCGACACGCCCGCCGTTGATCGTTGCCGTTCCATCGACCACAATCTTGTCGGAGTGTCCCGCGGCATCAACGGTAACGACATAACCAGAGCCTGTGTTTTGCGTGTAATTTCCGGTGACGGTCATCGTGGCGATCGGCGATTGGGGAGGAGGAGATTGTTGTCCGGGGATTGGCAATTCACTCGCCAGTCCGAGCGTGGACACAGAAGGATCGATGATGCCATTCACCGTGAGATGTTGAAATTGACCATCGCCTGTCAGATATGCACCGGCATCAATCGTTGAGTCTCCGCTGATCGTGCCATGAACTTCCGCAATACCTCCGTCATGCACGGTCAGTCCGTTTCCCACGGTCCCTGCGAGATAGGCCGCACCTAGATCGTTGACAATCACGCCACCATCGACTTGTCCATTACTGCCGAAAACAGCGTTAGCGTTCACCGTCACTGTTCCACCAAGTTCCGCGGTCGGAGCCAAGTAGAGTGTGCCGCCATTCACATAGGTGTTGTCCACGCGCGGCGCGGTGCCGGAGTAGACGAAAGTGCCAGGGCCCGACTTAATCACCGTTACGTTGAGACTGGTGCCGTCGTCATTGCCGAGGGGATCGCTGATGTTGAACGTCGCCGAGATGTCGAACGTGATGCTGGTTGCCCCCATCAAGAAGAAGTTGTCACCGTCGCGAGAACCGCCAGTCCCGCCCGGGGCATTTCCTCCACCAGAGGTAAAAGTGTCATCGAAGAGGACACTGTCCCCGATGATGAGTTGTCCTCCTTCGCGAACAAAGATCGCCCCCCCGAATCCCGCTCCTCCACCACCTCCCGTGGTCGAGCCGGCTCCGCCGCCAAAGCCCCCGATACCGCCGTTGCTGATACCGGCGCCTCCGCCGCCGCCAAATCCGCCGTTACCACCGTCCGATGGAGTCGAGTTCCCCAATGTTCGTCCGCCACCACCTCCTCCGAATCCACCGTTTCCGCTTGAGCCGATTGCGTTGCCACCCCCTCCGCCATAGTCGCCCCCGTTGGGGGCCGTCGAAGATGAATTACTCCCGCCGGCTCCTCCCATCAGGCCTCCGTTACCGCCGAGATGTCCGGCGTCACCACCGCCTCCTCCTCCCGAGTCGTTACCTGAGTTACCGGGAGATCCACCATTTGCGCCTTCAGCGCCGCCACCGGTCGAGCCGGAGCCGTTGACGATTCTTCCCCCTCCACCGCCACCGCTTGACCCAGAAATCGATGCTCCGTTACCGAGTTCACCGCCACCTCCGGCATTACCGCTAGCTGCTCCGCCCAAAGATCCGCCGTTGCCAAACAGGCCCCCGGCGCCTCCCGCTCCGATCGAGTTGCCGTTACCGGCATTCCCACCGAGCCCTCCACCTCCTTTGGCGAATCCAGTTTGTCCGGTTCCGCCGATCGCGGCGTTATCCGAAAAGAAGACATTCTGAACGCGCACCGTGGCGTCGGAACCGACAAAGATGGCTCCTCCCGCTCCGAGCCCGCCTCCGCTTCCGTTCCCTCCTTTGGCGAGCGTATGTTCAATCGTGAGGTCTTCGATTTGAACGGTGCCCGAATGGACGAAGAAGGGACGATAGGTGGAATTGCCGTCAAGACGGTGCCCGTTTCCCTCAATACTCAACTGATTGCCCGGACCTTTCACAATCGCCACGACCTTTTGACTCATAGTGATGTCAGCTTGAAAGATAATCCGATCGTCCTGGTTTGGCGTCGAACGGATGCTGATGAGGGCGTTGTAAAAATCCGCGCTGGAAGAGACGTTGTAATCGGTGGCATAGACGTGGTTCGCGAATCCTACCAACAATCCTGAAGCAATGGCGAGCTTCTTTTGCCATGCGGAAAACCAGCGATAAGGACGGTGAAAGTTGAGGGTTCGCGCGGGCATTCGTTATATCCTCGCCAAATCATCGGCGCGTCTCAAAAGTGTGACGCGCGATCGAATATTTCGGACGTACGAGAGGGGTCGATCAAGTGTTGCGCGAGACGGAACAAGGCAGAAGTAGGAGCGTCACAAGCGAGGTCGATGCTCAGTTGCTCCTTCTCTGATCGGCCTGAAGTTGCTCTGGCAGAGAGGTCACTGCCGGATGATTTGATCAACAAGGGAGGGACTTCACGAGCTAAATAGTAGACTCGTTACATCCTGCAAACTGAACGCATCGCCGGATCCTCGATGGTGAAAGGCATACCTTTTCAACTGAAGTGATTGTGTCACAAGACAGTGGGGGATTCCCTTGGAAACGAAAGGAGCCGAGTCCTCATATGGAAGACTCGGCACCTCGGAATTCGATCAATCGCAGGCGGCTTTCTTTAGTGCGTCGCAACTGGCTCGGTGGTAGCGGCTCCCGGACGTTTGATGGGGGATTCGTACGTTCGCGCACTCCCGGTGGCGTCCTTGTTCGACAATGCGATCTGGTAGAGTTGCGTTCCCTTTTGCGTCGGGTACTCCGTCGTCACGCAGGCCTGGCAAAGCTCTGAGGTCGGTTTATTGACCGCGCGCGACAAGGCGTCGATCGGCAGATAGTGAAGGCTGTCCGCCCCGATCGCACGTGCCATGTCCGCTTCGCGCTCATCGGTAAGCTTCAGATCCTTGCCGAGGAACTTTGGCGCGAAGAGTTCGCTGACGCGCGACATGTCGATGCCGTAAAAACAGGGGGCGACGATCGGCGGGCAGGCGACGCGGACGTGAATCTCCTTCGCTCCCCCTCGCTCCTTCATGTGGTGGATGAGGGCCGACATCGTCGTGCTTCGGACGATCGTGTCCTCAACCAGGATCACGCGTTTGCCGCGTAAAACCTGAGGAATGGGGGTGTACTTCAACTTTGCGCGTTCGGCTCGGTCATCACCCTGAATAAAGGTACGCCCGACATATCGATTGCGCATGAGCCCTTCGACCGAGGGAATTCCGAGCTTGAAGGCCATCGCGTCCGCTGCTGCTTTGGCGGTGTCCGGCACGGGGACGACGATCGTGTCCTCATCGAGAGGGATATGCTCGCGATCGGCTAGCTCCTGCCCGAGTCGTGACCGGACTTGATAGACGCTTTCGCCATCAAGCTCGCTGGCGACATTCGCGAAATAGATCCATTCGAAGAAGCAGTGGGCCGTTTTGGTCACGGGAGCGATTCGGTCAGATCGAATCTCTCCATCCTCGATGGTGATAATTTCGCCGGGATCCATCGAGCGGATCGATTCAAAGCCCAGATTGGCGAGCGCTACACTTTCGCTCGCGAAAGCAACGAGCGGCCCGTCCTGCGCCACGCAAAGAGGTCGGATTCCCAGCGGGTCGCGAATCGCGGCCATTTCGCCGCTGGCATTCATGTAAAGGATGTTGTAAGCGCCGTCGAAGCGGCTCGCCAAATGCTGGAACATCTCGATCAAGTCCGGCTTCTTCGCCCTGAGTTCGTAGCTCAAATAGTGCATCATCACCTCGGTGTCGGTATCCCGAACGAGGTGATACTCTTCCTTTTTCAGAAGTTCGTCAGCGAGTTCCGCATAGTTGGCGAGCTGGCCATTGAACGCAAAACTGAACCATTTCCACTTGCAGGCATGATGGCGTTCCATCGGTTGGGCATAGCTACGATCGTCTTTACCGCAGGTCGCGTAGCGAACGTGCCCGATTCCGGCTCGTCCCGCATAGCGCCGCATGATCGATTCAAATTTGCCTTGATGGTTGAGGCGAAAAGCCTCAATGACGGAGCCGACCTCCTTGTACGTATCGAGCAATTGATCCCGATTCGGGTCGTAAGTGCTGATGCCGGCAGCGAGTTGGCCACGATTCTGAAGATCCAGAAGCATCCGCGGGAGAAGGCGGGAAACTTCGTCCGGATTGGTAACGAGCGAAGTTTTTCCCTTATTGGGAAGATAGTAAACCCCGGCAATGCCGCACTCGTGATGAAGTTCCGCCATGCGGCAGGGCTCCTTCGATCCTTGGTTAAACGCTCGGAATCGTGCTTCCCATCGCGGTGGGTCTTCCCGCGTTCTTCACGATTATACCGGACGGGGAGTCGGCGTCCCACACTCCTTCACATTGTGAAGAGCGGAGGGAGAGAAGTTTGGGGGACGAGGGAAATGGTGAAGTCGTGGCAAGTTTCCCGTTTGCGTCAAGTCTATCGATTCTGCTGCCGATACCGACTGTAACGGTTGGGCGTGTCCCCCGTCCCCTTTGCGCCCATTCCAGAGGGGCAAGGGAAAGTATCTCGGCGACATCTGTCGATCAGAGGAGCGCGGCGCATGGCTTGGTTTTGGAATAAGAAGAAAACGGGATCACAGCCTCAAAAGGGTCGCCGTCCACAATCGCCGAATCTTCACCTCGAAGGACTCGAGGAACGCTTGGCGATGGACGCCAGTAGCGCGCTGAGCAAAGACAATTTCAGTAATGTCGTCGATCTGTCTCGCGGCAACGGGGTGAACTTTTCCTCCTCGCTCGCGCAGCTCTACACCTCTTACGAAAACCGCACAGGGAGTCAGTTCAATATTTCGAGTCTGAGCTACTCGGATCAGTACTTCTATCAAGGGAACCGCATTTCCATCTCGGTTTCAGGAAACAGTTCGGTCACCTCCATGATGAGCGACTTGACCAAGGCGGGGGCCACTGACCTTTCGGCCACTCATGGAAAAGTTTCTGGCTGGGTCTCGCTCGATGAATTGCAAGCCGTCAAGTCCCTGACCTCGATCAGCTATGTGAGCTGGGATCTGAAGCCTCACCTAAATGTCGGGCCGATCGTCGATCCGGCGGACACCATCATGCAGGCGAATTTAGCCCGCCAGACCTACAATGTCACCGGCGCCGGAATTACAGTCGGCATCATTTCCGATAGCTTCAATTCAGACGGTCTTTATCCACAAGACATCATTGATGGAGCATTGCCGGCAAACGTTCGAATCATGTCGGACGCGATTGGTACCGATGAAGGGCGCGCGATGGCTCAACTGGTCCATCAACTCGCGCCGAGCGCCAATCTTGTCTTCTACACGGCTGGTACCTCGAAGGAAGAATTCGCCCAAGCGATCACCGACCTCGCGGCGGCAGGGTGTAACGTCATCGTTGATGACGTCATTTTCTTCAATGAGGCATTCTTCCAAGAGGACGTTGTGGCCCAGGCGGTCGATCAAGTGACTGCTCAAGGGGTCACCTACGTGAGCGCTGCGGGAAATGAAGATTCACAGTCTTGGCAGCAGACATTCAATCCGAGCGGCGTTTACTTGCAGAACTCGGTCCTCTCGGAATTGTTTCCCGGAATTAATGGCCAACTGAACGATTTCAACCCCGGTGCAACCGTGGATACGCTTCTTCCGTGTATCATCGCTCCCGAGTCCGCGACTCCGATCATCTTTAACTGGGATAACAGCTTCGCCTCAGCCACGGGCGGAAAGGTCGGGCCCACGGACGACTATGGAATGTTTGCGGTCACAATCGATGATAGTGGCAAGGTCACCCTGATCGCTTTCAGTGATGATGTCAACTCGTTCTCTGGTGAAGCCTACGAACAGTTGAATATCGTCAACGATGATCAGGATCCACTTCAGTTCTATATCGGGATCTTCAATCACGGCTCGACGAACAATTTCATCAAGTCGATTTGGACGCGAGACGTGCTTCGCGTCTTTGACTTCGGAGAGAATTCGGTAAATCACTCGACCATTTGGGGACACGCATTGGCTCCGGGGGCGATTGCGGTGGCCGCAGCGGATGCCGCCACGCCGCTCCTCCCCGAATCATTCACTTCGGTGGGTGGAACACCCTTGCTGTTTGACAACGACGGCAACCGAATTCCAGCCAACGTGCAGCGAAAGCCGAACGTGACGGGCATCGACGGAACAGATACGACTGTTCCTGGTTTCGCTCCCTTCTTCGGGACTTCGGCGGCGGCACCACACGTGGCTGCTGTTGCCGCCCTCATGTTGCAGGCCGCGCCGAATTCATCTCCGCGAGCCATTCGAGTCGCGCTCGAGCAGTCGGCCATTGATCTGTACACGCCTGGGTTCGACTTCATCAGCGGCTACGGGCTGGTCCAAGCCGATGCCGCGATTGGCGTACTTCTAAAGGCACATACCTACTTGATGATCGACGTGTCACAATCGATGGTCGGCACGAGTTCGCTTGATATCGATGGTGACGGCAAACTCACCGATGCAGATGACCTTGATCACGACGGCGTGAAGGGTACACCGCTCGATGAGGCAATTGCGATCGTTAATGAGCTCAACGATCAGCGGTTCTTCCTGCCGAACGTGTCGATTATCATCTTCGGCAAGGATGCGAAATTCGTCGACATGTCTCCCACGGGAGGTATGCAAACTTCCGCGGTATACACCGTGGGATCGTTACCCAATCTCGACACCATCAAGGTCGGTTCGGCCGGTCAGTATCAGACGAGCGTGGTAAACGCGACACGAAGCTATTACGATTCTCCCCTCAACCTCGTGCTTTCCGATCACGATGCCACGGCATATTCCGAGGCGGTGATGATCACCGACGGGGCGGGATTGCTTTCGGCGAGCAATACGATTGTCAATTCACTCGCCGCCGCTGGAATCACGGTCAACAGCTATTTGGTGGGTCACTACTACACGGTCGGTTCGACGACTTCCATCCAGCGTCTAGCCAATGCCACCCAGGGCAACATTGCGGTTGATTTCACCCCGGTGATCGTCGACAACGCCGTGATCCGCCCGACGGTTGCCGCTCTTCCAACATTCACTGTCGCCATCAATCAATTCGGAAGTGTTGTACGTTTTGGGCTTGATCCGACACCAGTTGGTCAGGTGACTCCGCCGACATTCAGCTACGTCGATCCAACGAAAAAGTCGGGGAGTAGTAACAGTAGCATTAGCAGTGTCGTTGAAATTAAAGACTTGGGTGACGAAGAGGGAACCGACGTCACGACCACCGATCCTGGAACTCCGACAACGTTGCCGGAAACACCTACGACCGGGGGTAGCGATTCGAATGAAACGACGACGGATCCGACGGACTCGACGACCGTTGTCGACACCACCGTCCCGATTGATCCATCGACGGACAGCCCCACGACGATCAATGAAACTCCCACGACGTTGGCGGCCGCTTAGCTCCATAGGTCGTTTAGAGAAACGAACGTCGAACGCCATGCATCTCCGAAGGGTGCATGGCGTCGTTTGTTTGGCTCGTTCGAATACCGTGATATCAGAGGGCAAATGTGTTTAAGACCGCGCGAACGTGATGGGAATGACTCGTCAGGGAGAAATGGCCTCGAATACGATGCGATCGCCGATGGGAGTGATCTGAATACCTCCCGCCTGAGCGATGGCGAGTAGCGCATCTTTCATCGGCTCATCCGAGAGAATGACTCGGAATCGGACCGACTGGATCGTCTCCTGTGGAAGAGCGACCTCAATCGTCATCCCGGTTGCGATACGAAGGAATTGCGCGACATCGTCGACCTTTGCTCCGGTGAGCGTGCAACTGATCTTTCGTTTCGCGACGTCGCTCCATGGGGCTGAGGAATCTTTGGGAAAGACGAGACGCGTCGCATCAGGCAATCCCTTGTAACCGACCTTGTGTTTGATGAACGGTTCCTCAGTGTCACTCAAGTCCAGCGGCAACGGGCGAGGAACGTCGGAAGTCGTGGCGGCCGGTTGATCATCCGCGAGGAATTGGCTGGCGAGACGTTCGGCTTCGGCCTCTTTTCCTGCGGACATCAGTTGCGCATATTGGACTTGGAAATGGGCGACTTTGTCGTCTCGCCTGTTGTCTAACATTTCCGGCATTGGAAGGAGAGGAAGCTCCGTCAGTTCCACATCTTCACACGAAGGATCGTACTGAGTCGTCGAAGGTTTTCTGCTCTGAAACGAGAGAGAGAGTTGCCGGGAATCCTTGCGGGTGATTCGAAGCCTCATTCCCTGCCCGAGGGAAATCTCTTTCGGCTCATCCTTCAACTGGTCTAAGTCAATGACGATCGCGTCTGCGTCGTCGCACATTTCTTCCGGGAGCGTGAGGTCCTGGCAAACCGTGTCGAACGTGTCGAGGTCCTGCGCCTCGTTCCAATCAGCGGTTCGAAGGATGTCATCGTCATGATCGCCTGATCGGCATAGAGGAGGGCGGGCAGGGGATTTCGGCTCTTCCGCACGCGACGGGAACAGAGAGATCGCGCTACTTCCGATGATCCCAGCAATGGCAAAATGGGTAATACGAAAAGCCTGCATGATGCCATCCTTGGTCGCGTGCTCGAAAGGAACGAAGCGTCGTTCCTCTTGGAGCGGGGGCGATAAACGGCCATCGGGAATGGGTCAAGGGTGTCGCGGCATGTTTCTTCAATCTCGAATTGAACCAGATTTCCCATCTTATCGTGAGTGACGGTTGCGACTGGAGAGTGGAGTCTTTATCCTCTCCAAAGACCCACGCCCTTGTCACTTCGTCGCGCACGCGGAATCAAATCCATGCGCCGAAGAATTTCTGTTATCTTCGTCTCTGGGAGCGTGTCGAACTGTGTTGTCCCTCTGCCACCTTTTGATTTCGACGACGCTTTGCTCATTTCTGGCGGGTGATTCAGGTCATTCTTGGCCGGATTTTCGAGGGCCGACCGGACAGGGATGGGGGATCGATGCCGTCGGTACCCCCACCGAATGGAGCGAGTCCAAAGGGGTTAAGTGGAGGATAGCCATTCCGGGGAAGGGTTGGTCGACCCCCGTGCTTGGGAACGGGCTTCTATGGTTGACGACGGCGACGAACGAGGGTCATTCTCTCCGCGCGATGGCGGTTGAATTCGCGACTGGAAAAGTAGTTCATGACGTCGAGGTGTTCGCACCCGAAAAGCCCATTCTCATCAATGCGAAGAATTCACACGCCTCTCCGAGTCCCGTTCTCGACGAGCATTCGGTCTATGTGAACTACGGAACGATGGGAACGGCCTGTCTGGATCAAAGGACAGGGTCTATTCGATGGCGAAACGACGAGTTAGTCCTTGATCATAAGGAGGGGCCTGGAAGCTCTCCGATACTTTGGAAGGATCTGCTCATCCTCAACTGTGACGGAATAGACGTTCAATATGTCGTCGCGCTCGACAAGCATTCCGGCAAAATTGTTTGGAAGTCGGAACGACCGAGGCCGATCCATGAGAATTCAGATTTTTGCAAAGCCTACTCGACGCCGCTCGTCGTTCATTCTCCCGATGGGGATGTCCTCGTGAGCACCGGGGCACAGCAGGCATTCGGTTATGACGTCGCGACCGGCAAGGAAAAATGGCGCGTCAAGTACGACGGTTTCTCGAACGTGCCACGGCCGATCGAGGAGAATGGGGTCGTTTTCATCTGCACCGGCTTCATGAAGCCACAGATCTGGGCCGTTCGGCTGGGTGGGTCCGGCGATGTCACAGAGTCGCAGGTGATTTGGAAATTCGAGAAGCAGGTGCCGGCCAATCCCTCCCCTATCCTGATCGAAAAACGAATCTACATGGTGAGCGATCGGGGTGTTTTGACTTGTCTCGATTCATTGTCGGGTAAGCCGATTTGGACACAGCGGTTGGGAGGAAACTTTTCCGCGTCACCGATCTTTGCTGACGGGAAGCTCTATTTCTGCTCTGAGGAAGGCCTGACCAGCGTGTTGGCTCCCGGCGCCACATTCAAAAAACTCGCGGAGAACCAACTCGACGGCATGATCATGGCCTCCCCATTAGCGGTAGATCGATCGATAGTGATTCGAACCGACACTTCACTCTATCGCATCGAAAACCCATAGAGCATGATGCTCATGAATAAGCCAAGGGATATCCCTAATCTCCCTTCTATCATTTACTTCGTAAGAATACTTAACGTTTTCGTTTTGATGAGTTAGTGTTCAATCCCACTACCCGTTCCCGCCGGTCTACGGGGGTGACTGCATCGAAAGCGTCTCGGTCGACGTCGTCTCTCGGCGGTGTGAAGCGAGGATGAGTTCATGCGGTAATGCGTTGTATTCAGCTCGTTTTGGAGAGAAACGAGTCTCCTGCTGAATAACGCAAACGAGGACCCATCACCTGATGAGCTTATTTCAAACCACGATGGCGTTGCCGATCGCTCTTTGTGCGGCAATGCTTTTTATCGTGGTGACCGTTTCTTGGCGGCTGCCTCAGAAGTTAGGGGGACGGGCGTATCAAATCCTGCTGATGGGAGCGATCTGTTGGATGCTCGCCAACATTGGCGAGAAGGCCGCGGAGTCGATTTCCGGAAAGTTGTTCTTTGCCAATTGTCAGTACGTTTTCTCGACGACTTGTTCCCTTTGCTGGTATGTCTTCGCGTGCGTCTATTGCCGGCGGTATGGTTGGGTCACTCCGAATATCGTGCGAACTCTTTCTTTCGGTCCGGTTCTGATCGCTCTCTTTGCGATCATTGATCCCTGGGTTAATGGGTTACGAACCTCCGTCGAAATGCGCATGAACGACCTTGGATGGCTTGGGTCGTTTCCTGTCCTTCATGTCGAGTATGGACCGCTTTTCCTTTTTGTCCTCGTGTATGGGTACTCCCTTATTCTGATCGGGATCGCGCATCTATCGATTTTTGTAATCGAAAGCCCCCCAGCCTATCGTCGACGAATCATTCTTCTGACGGTAACGGGCTTCTTTCCTGCCTTGTTCAACCTTCTTTATGTGGTCGGTTTTCGCCCCTTCGGCGACGTTGATCTGAGCCCTTTCGGCTTGGCGATCGGTTCCATGATCGGGGCCTGGATTCTTTTGCATCATTGGGCGTTCGATATCGTACCTTTGGCGAGCACTCTGGTGTTTCAAGCATTGCTTGATCCCGTACTTGTCCTCGATGAAGAGGAACGAATCGTTGACCGCAATCGCTCAGCCGAACGTCTGCAATCCGCCGCACCCTTCGAAGCGGGTATTCCGCTTCGAGAGGCTTTCCCAGCTATCGTTTCCTACTTACGAGAAGTAAGTCACCTGCCCGCGATCGGTGAGGTGGAGGGACCATCTCATCCGCCGCTCAAGCTCATGTGGGGCGGGCGGCAGCGGCGATTCGAAATCCGTGTCTCGCGGATTCAAGAGTCCTCTCATTATCTCGGTAGAATGCTGCAATTGATTGACATCACCGACCGAGTTGAGTTTGAGGAAAATCGTGATCGACTGGTCCAAGCCATGCATCGCTCACAGATGCTCGAAAGTCTGGGGTACCTCGCAGGGACAGTCTCCCACGACTTCAACAATCTGTTGGTGGGGATCATGGGGAATGCGGCTCTCATTCGGGATCAGGCCGAACCTAATTCGCGGATACGTCGATTGTCTGATTACATTCTTCGTGCCGGTGAGAACGCAGCCGATTTGACTCAGCAATTGCAAACCTACTCTGGCCAACCGATCTCGACCTTGCGACCGATCGCGACCGAGAACCTTTTAGAGGAAACCATCGATTTCCTTCGATGGACATTGCACCGCAACATCACGCTCGATCTCGAATGCGAACGGGATATCCCCCGGATTCAGGGAGATACCAGTCAACTCAGTCAGATGTTGACGCACCTCGTATCAAATGCGTCCGACGCTATCGGAACGAGAGGCGGCCGAATTTCCTTAATCGCCAAGGTCGTATCGCTGGCATCGACCGATGAGATCCGTCGCCTCATTTACAGTCGCGAACTTCGGCCGGGATTGTTCGTGGTGGTCGAAGTTCGTGACAGCGGTTGCGGTATGAATAAAGAGACGCTTTCACGCATTTTCGAGCCTTTTTTCTCGACGAAAAGCGATGGGCGGGGTCTTGGGCTGGCGGCCGTTCTCGGTGTGATGCGCGCTCACCGAGGAGGGATCGACGTGGAAAGTTCCCCCGACGCAGGGACCACCTTTCGGCTCTTCTTCCCAGCTTGCAGTTCACCCGTTTCCACGGCGGACAGCTCGATCGTGGTCGATATTTGTCCTCGTTCCGACATTGTCTCGGACATATCCTCCCTCGATTGCGACTCACCCCAAAGCTCCGTAGAGTAATTACGACACTGGGCACGCATCGCGAATCGCTGTTCGGTCCGTACGATAGAACTAGGGACGACAGAGAAACGCACCCTTCAGTCGGACTTGATTTGAGCGACCCAGGCGAGTGGATCATCAAGTCAGTTGTTCGGTAACATTCGCATCACGCGAGGAATTGGACATGGCACGCGCGGTTCTACTTTCTGCAGCTCGGACGCCGATCGGAAGTTTCCTCGGTTCCCTTTCGTCTCTCTCGACGCCGGAACTTGGCGCGGTCGCGATTCGAGAGGCGGTGGCAAGAGCCGGCATCAATGCTTCTGAAGTGGACGAAGTGATCATGGGATGTGTTCTGCCCGCGGGCCTTGGGCAGGCGCCGGCCCGCCAGGCTTCGATCAAGGGAGGCGTGCCCTCGTCTGTTGGTGCGGTCACGGTAAACAAGGTATGCGGTTCCGGACTCAAAGCAGTGATGCTCGCGGACCAGGCGATTCGCGCGGGGGATGCCAAGCTCATCATCGCCGGCGGCATGGAAGTCATGAGCCAAGTGCCGATGCTCGTGCGCGGGATGCGCGGGGGAGTCAAGTTCGGCAATCAGACCATGGTCGATTCGATGATCCACGATGGTCTTTGGTGCGGCTTCGATAACTGCCATATGGGACTTCATGCGGAGTACACCGCCGACAAGTACGGCGTCACGCGAGCCGATCAGGATCAGTTTTCCGCGGAGAGTCAGCAGCGAGCGGCAGCCGCCCAGGCGCAAAAGGCGTTCGATGCGGAGATCGCTCCTGTCGTGATCAAAGGGAAAAAGGATTCGGTCACCGTCTCGTCCGATGAAGGGGTCCGCGCCGAAACGACGAAAGAGACGCTTGCGAAACTTCGTGCGGCGTTCAAGAGTGAGGGAAGCGTGACGGCAGGCAATGCGTCAACGCTCAGCGACGGTGCTGCCGCGCTCGTCGTCGCGAGCGAAGAATACGCCGCCGCGCAGAGGAAGAAGGCGGTCGCCAGAATTGCTTCCCAGGCGACTTTTTCCGCGGAGCCCAAGGACTTGTTCATTGCTCCCGCATTCGCGGTGGAGCGAGCGATCGAGCGAGCGGGCTGGAAAAAGGAAAGTGTCGATCTGTTCGAGATCAACGAGGCATTCGCATCGCAAATGGTCGCCTGCATTCGCAAGCTCGAAGTGCCGCGCGACAAGGTGAACGTGAACGGAGGCGGTATTGCCGTTGGGCATCCGATCGGAGCCAGCGGCGCACGCATCTTAGTATCGCTCGTCTATGCGATGCAGAGTCGAGGAGCTAAACGAGGAGTGGCGTCCCTCTGCCTCGGGGGTGGTGAGGCAGTCGCGGTCGCTATCGAACGAGAGTGATTCAAAACACGCTCGGGAGACTCCTCGCCTTTCATTCGCGAGTTGTGTCGTCAGTCGAAATCGGGGGAGCGCATGGCCGGTAAAACGACCGAAGCCGAACGGGAACGGTGGGAAGAGGAATTCGCTCGCGCGCCCGTTCGACCTACCGTGACCTTTGATTCGATCAGCGGTGAGAAGATCAAGGGGCTCTATTCGCCCGAGGATCTCGCCGAGTTCGACCCTGAGGAAAGTCTTGGTTATCCGGGACAATATCCATTCACTCGCGGCGTTCACCCGAACATGTACCGAGGTCGTCTCTGGACGATGCGGCAATTCGCCGGATTCGGAACGGCGGAAGATACCAACGAACGATACCGCTTCCTTTTTTCTAAAGGGCAGCGCGACCTGTCGGTCGCATTCGACTTGCCGACGTTGATGGGGGTCGACAGTGATGACGCTCGCGCGATTGGCGAAGTCGGTCGGCTCGGGGTTGCGGTCGATACCATCGATGACATGGAGCGCATCTTCGAGGGGCTCGACCTGAACCAGGTTTCGACCTCGATGACGATCAACGCTCCGGCAGCCATCGTCCTTGCCTTTTACTTCGTCGTGGCGGAGCGGCAGGGGGTCCCTTGGGAACGTGTTCGCGGAACATGCCAGAACGACATTTTGAAGGAATTCCACGCTCAAAACGAGTTCGTCTTCCCGCCAGCTGAGTCCGTCAGACTTGTCACGGATACGATCGAGTTCTGTGCCAATCATGCTCCGAAGTTCAATCCGGTTTCTATCAGCGGTTATCATATTCGCGAAGCGGGCGCGAACGCGATCGAGGAACTCGCCTTCACGCTGGCCGATGGCTTCGAATATGTCGAGCAGTCGTTGGCTCGCGGATTGTCGATCGATGAATTCGCTCCACGTCTCTCCTTCTTCTTCATCGCTCATAATGACTTCTTCGAGGAAATAGCGAAATATCGCGCGGCTCGGCGAATCTGGGCGAAGCGTATGCGAGACCGGTACGGGGCCAAAAGCGAAGCCTCGATGAAGCTCCGCTTCCATGCGCAAACCGCCGGCTCAGCGCTTCAAGCCCAGCAGCCGCACGTGAACCTGATGCGCGTCTCCTACCAAGCAATGGCGGCCGTGCTGGGAGGATGCCAATCCCTTCACACCAATAGCATGGATGAGACACTGGCGCTGCCCAGCGAGCATGCCGTGACTCTTGCCCTCCGTACGCAACAAGTTCTCGCCTTCGAGACTGGAGCAGCCAACACGGTCGATCCTCTTGGCGGTAGTTACTTCATTGAATCCTTGACGGATCGAATGGAGGAAGCGGCCGAGAGCATTTTCGAGCATATCGACAAGCTAGGCGGAGTGATGAAGGCTATCGAAACCGGGTACTTCCGCCGTGTGATTGCTGACTCCGCTTATCGTTACCAGCGCGAGGTCGATCGCAAAGAGCGGATCATCGTCGGTGTGAACGACTTCATCGATGACTCGGCTCCGTCTGTCGACATCTTGAAAGTAGATCTCGCCACCGAGCACATGCAGGTCGAGCGACTGAAGCAGCGAAAGGCCGAACGCAATTCGGAACGTTTGAATCAATGTCTCGAGCGAGTTCGTCAGGCTGCCGCTAACGGCGAAAATGTCATGCCGGCCCTCATCGAAGCGACTCGCGAGCGGGCGAGCGTCGGTGAATTGACAAACGCACTCGCGGATGTCTTTGGGCGCTACCCCGGAGTTCCAGGGGGTTAACGGTGGTTTTGTTCGCTTGACCGGATGTTGCGACGTCAACGTGACATTCAACTGTCACAGATGAAAGATGAGTTGAGGTGTCGATGTCTCCACGCCCCCCGCGTGTTGTCCTCTCGAAAGTCGGCCTGGACGGGCACGACCGAGGAGTGAAGGTTGTCGCTCGAGCGCTTCGCGATGCCGGCATGGAAGTCATCTATACCGGGCTTTGGCAGACGCCCGACCGAGTAATCCGGGCCGTCGCGGATGAAGATGCCGACGTACTCGGAATCAGTATTCTTTCCGGCGCGCACATGACGCTCGTTCCTATCCTGATCGATCTCTTGAAGAAGGAAGGGCTAAGTGACGTTCTCCTCGTCGTCGGCGGCATCATTCCTGATGAAGACGTGCCGAAGCTATTGGACATGGGAGTCGGTTCCGTTTTCATTCCCGGATCATCGCTCGATTCGATCGTTGAATTCATTCATTCCCGCGTTCCGGCGAAGCTTTCGGGGAAGTGAGTAGGTGTCCGTTGGACAAGGCCGCTGAGTTCACCGATTTGCTGGGTCGTCTGAAAGAGGGAGAACGCCGTGCGCTCGCGCGATTGATCAGCCGCGTCGAGAATGGTGAATTCGTCGATGAAGTTCGCTCTCACTTACCCGTCCATCATCCAGGTAAATCATTGGTCATTGGATTGACCGGATCACCCGGCGCCGGAAAGAGCAGCCTGACGGCCGCCCTTGTCGGTCATTTGCGTCGAGAGGGAAAGTCCGTCGGGGTTTTGGCAACGGACCCCGCCAGCCCCTTTACCGGCGGAGCCTTACTCGGTGACCGCGTTCGAATGGATTACGATCCCGCCGATACCGGTGTCTTCATCCGAAGTTTTTCGTCTCGCGGTGCCGCTGGAGGCTTGTCAGAAAGTACGCCGGACGTCATTCGCTTGATGGAGGCCTTTGGCTTTCAAGTCATCATCATCGAGACTGTGGGCTCGGGTCAGGATCAGCTTGCCGTCCGGGATATGGTCGATCTCTTAGTCCTCGTTCTCACCCCCGCGGGAGGTGACGATATCCAGTGGGAAAAAGCGGGGCAGATGGAAGCGGCGGACGTCATTGCCTTGAACAAAGCGGATCTTCCCGGCACCGACTTCGCGGTCGCGGGACTTCGCGCAATCTTCGAGCTATCGCCGGAAACGGCTCCTCCCATCGTTAGGACGATCGCGACAAAGAACGAGGGTGTCGCGGAGCTGTGGAAGACAGTGGCCGACACGGCCGAGCGCGGCTCGCATCATCCTCGGTTTGGACCGGCTCGCCGACTTCTCGCCGCCGCTCAGCGAGAACTTCGCCGACTTTTTGAGAATGCCGTGGATCGTGATCCTTCCGTTCATCGATTAGTGGAGGAAATGGAAGCGGGGGGAGTCGATGAAAACGAATTGTCACGCCGACTTATCAAGCAGCTCGCCCATGATTCCGCTACCTAATCCGCGTCATTCTCGTGTACCGTAGTGTCATCCCATCGATCGATACTCTCGCGGGAAAGCACGATGATTCGACATCTCGTTTCTTGCACCCTATTCATCGTCGCCCTCTTCAGTTCGCAAGGGCGGTGCGCTGAATCTTGGGGAGATAAGAAACTCACGGTGACTGATGGCCTAGAAGCCTGGTACGACGGATCGACACTGTCTCAGCAACCCAAATCGTTGGATGGTCAATTCGTCAATGCTTGGCCGGACGGGAGCGGCAAGGGGCGTAATGCCCGCACCCAACGAATCGACGAGCGTCCCCAAATACTCGCTGAGACCGTCGCCGATCGAACGTTCTCCTCCGTTCGATTCGATGGAGTTGATGATCATCTCATCGTGGACGGACCGGGAGAGACGAAAGAGTTGACGATCTCGTTCGTGATTCGTCCCCGTTCGAATGCTTGTGTATTTCGAGGTATCGCGGCAGGCGCGGCAAAAGCGCAAAACGACTACGTGACCGGCTTCAACATCGATCTCGGCTTCTTAGGAAGTCCTGATTGGAACTTTCTGAATGTCGAGGGTGCCGGCGCTGGCGGAGTGCAGAATCTCACCGACGTACCACGACCGTTCGGCCAGTTTCATCTCGTCACGATTCAATTCGACCCGGCGGGGCGTATTCGATCATTCGTTGATGGGAAGCCCGTTGCGGAGAGAACATGGTCGAAATCGGCGCTTCATCTCGATCAATTGGTTTTAGGAGCACGGCTTTATCGCAATGAACCTGGACCGGCGTACGTGCAAGGATTTGGTGAATCCGACCTTGCGGAGTTGTTGATCTACGGACGTTCGTTGACCGACAGTGAGCGAGAAACAGTCGAGCAATATCTACACGAGAAGTATGCTTCGCTTCTTTCCGCTAAGTTTGAGGCGGCACAGCCCTTCCAAATGTTG
Source organism: bacterium (assembly GCA_019748235.1). Taxonomy (GTDB): domain Bacteria; phylum Planctomycetota; class Planctomycetia; order Kolteriales; family Kolteriaceae; genus JAIEPU01. Next base: position 9,468 of record JAIEPU010000200.1, on the reverse strand, counting down.
ACGCCGGGCTTCAACGTGCATGAGCTTCCACTTAAGGTCACGAACGTCAACGATTTGGCCTATGACGACAAAGGTCGGCTATGGCTGCTCGGATACGACGGCCGAATTCACTTTGCGGTTGATAACGATGCTGACGGGCTCGAGGAAACGCTCAGGACGTATTGGGACAAGCCAACCATTCGGGGACCAATCTCGATGCTCGTCCGGCCCGATGGGATTTATGTCGGGTCGGTCGGTAAGATCTCGCGTATCGAGGACCACGATCAGGACGGCAAAGGAGATCACGAAACCATCATCGCGACCGATTGGGAAGCGCCGCGCAACTACAGCGGCGGGGTCGACTGCATGGGAATTGCGTTTGATCGAGAGAACAATCTTTATTTCGCGCTCGGCTGTTCCGACTTCACGAACGCATACCTCGTCAAAGATGGAAAGTCAGACTTTACGCTCAAAAGTCCGCGAGGAAGTGTCGTTCGACAATCTCCCGATGGAAAGAGATCGATTGTCGCGTCTGGCGTTCGATTTGGCGTGGCAATGGCATTCAATCGGATGGGTGATCTCTTCGCGACCGATCAAGAGGGAGAAACCTGGCTTCCCGGAGGAAATCCGCTCGACGAATTGATTCATGTCGAGCAGGGGAAGTATTACGGATTTCCCCCTCGCCATCCGCAGTATCTTCCCGATGTGTTCGATGAACCTGCGACAGCCACGTACGGCCCACAGCATCAATCGACGTGTGGTCTCACCTTCAACGAGGCATCTCAAGAGCACGCATCGTTCGGTCCCTCCTTTTGGGAAGGAGACGCGATCATCAGCGGATATTCGCGTGGAAAGGTGTGGCGCACAAAGCTTGCAAAATCGGCATTAGGATACGTGAGTCACACAGATCTCATCGCTTCGGCAAGAATGTTGATCGTCGATTCGATCGTCTCACCTTCGGGCGAACTTGTCGTGTCGGCTCACAGCGGACAACCCGATTGGGGTCGTGGTCCAACCGGACCAGGAACGCTGTTCAAGGTGACTTATGCAAAGAAGGAAACACCTCAGCCGGTGCTCGCGTGGGCTGCAAGCCCGGTTGAAGTGCGTGTTGCTTTTGATCGGGCGATTCCGAAGGATTGGATTGATGAGGCCTCCATCGAGTTTGGTGCGCATGTCCGCGCGGGGGACAGATTTGAACTCCATCGACCGGGATACGAGTCGGTGAGGCGTCAAACTCTTACGCCTCGGTATCCACTGCGCGTGAGAGAAATCGCTATCGATCAAGATGGACGAACTCTCGTCTTGTCTACGGATTCCCATTCGGTGCAGGCCCGCTATGCGCTCACGCTGAAATTGAAAACTGCTGACGGTGCCCCAAAAGAAACGATCGATCTCGATTACTCTCTGTCCGGAATTGAAGTTCGGAATCATGACACGGATGAGGTCGCGAAGGTCGACGGTTGGATTCCACACCTGGATCCAGTCGTGTTCAAGCAGATCACCACCGGCAGCAATGTCGTCGATTGGCTGTCCGTGGCAGCAGGCCCAACGAAGTCACGGTCTTTTCGAACGACGCTTCAGCCCTGGATCGGCGAAGGAGAGATCGTGTTCTCCGCGACGTCTCCTTTTCGTTTACATGCCAATCAGCAGTCCGCAAAAGTTGTCAAAAACGGAGATGGCCGATGGACGTCAGATTTTTCGTTTACGCAAGCCGTCCCAATCGAAGTTTTTAGCGATGGGCCTATGCTCCCCGCAGACTTGACGGTTTCCTTCTTGCCGAAACGAGACCCGAAACCACGGCCTGTTCCACTCGAGGCCTTTCGATTGCCGTGGAGTAGCGATAAAGAGGCGCCGCGCGAGCCCGCTGTGGTCGCGGCCCCCGAAGTCGTTGAGGGAGATTGGTACCGTGGGACGAAACTGTTCTTTTCGAGTGATGTTCAATGTGCCGCTTGTCATAAGAAGGGGGCCGAAGGAGGAACGATCGGACCCGATTTATCGAATCTGAATCATCGAGACGTTGGATCGGTGCGGCGAGATATCGTCGAACCGAGCGCGGCCATCAACCCCGACTTCGCGCCGCTTACCGTGTTACTTGCGAGTGGTGAGGTGGTGAGCGGCCTCGTTCGTCCTAAAGGAAAGGATCAACTTATTCTCTTTGATTCGAATGCAAAGGAACGATTGATCGAGTCGGCGGATGTCGAGGAATTCAAGTCGGGGCAGGTATCGATCATGCCGGCTGGTTATGGGGAAAAATTGGGAGCCGTGGCGATGCGCGATTTGCTTACTTTTCTAACGCAGCCTGAGCCGAAGCCTCCTGCCTCGGCGGAGGGAAAGCTTCCTCCGCTTCGTACAAAAGCGGAGGTGGAGGCACTACTCACCGCCGTCCCCTATGATCCGAAGTCATCACCTCGGCCGCTCAATATTGTTCTCGTAGCAGGACCCAAGGATCACGATCCGGGGGAACATGATTACCCGATTTGGCAGCGTCGATGGAAAGAGTTGCTAGCAAAATCTCCGAATGTACGCGTCTCCACCGCGTTTGGATGGCCCGAGCAGTCCCATTTCGATTTCGCGGATGTGATGCTCTTTTACTGTTGGAACCATGATTGGACGCGGGAGAAGTACGAGCACTTCGCGAGGTATTTTGCTCGCGGTGGTGGACTCGTCATGATCCATTCCGCATCGATCGCGGACAAAGAGCCAGCCGCTCTCGCGGAGTGGACGGGGCTTTCGTACCATTTCGGACCTTCGAAGTTTCGACATGGACCGATTTCTCTCGACATCACGAAGCATGATTCGCCCATCACAAGAGGGCTTCAAAAAATCGAGTTCCTCGATGAGTCGTACTGGGGAACGACGGGAGAACCATCGCGCGTAAGCGTGCTTGGGGCATCGGTGGAAGAGGGTCAAGCTCATCCGATACTTTGGACCTATGAGAGAGATCAAGGGCGAACGTTCGTCAGTGTCATGGGGCATTACAATTGGACGTTCGACGATCCGATCTTTCGGGCGATATTACTTCGGGGAGTGGCTTGGGCCGCGCGCGAACAGGAAGGGCGATTCAACTCGATCGTTACCGACGGCGTCAATTTCAAGGAGTGACGAAGCTCAACAATTCGATGAAAGGGGATCGAAGAGCTTGTCGGTGAATGCAGGGTCGATTCCTCGGCTCAGAATCTCCACAACGCGCGATGAGGTTCGCCCATCCCCATACGGATTGACGATATGAGCGAGGTCCCGTTTGAACTCGACCGATCTCGCGTGTGCGATTGCTTCTCGCAATTCATTCTCAATCGCGTCTACAAAGAGGACATTTCGTGCGGCCGTTCTGCCTCGCTGACGTGAGCCGACATTTACGACGGCCAGGGGTATTGAAGGTGCCTCCAATAATCCCATGCTTGAATTGCCGACCAGAAGCTCTGCATGCCGTAATAAATTGACAAACTGAATTCGATCGAGGCCTTGATAGGGAAAGATGGTTCCCTTTATCGATCGAGATTCGATGACCTGAATGATGTCGCGTGAACCTGCGTCGGCATTGGGTAGGCCAACAATAGCCGGGATTCCCGCCTGTTCAAGTTCATCCAGGATCAACGAAAGTTCGGCGGCACCGCGAGCGGCATCGCTAAAGGTCGGATGGTGTACGACGACCGCATAGGAATGGTCGCCGATTGTGGAGGCGTTGACGGCGACCAACGTATCAGATCGGCTTAGGCTGGGAGTCGTCCGGAATGAATCGAGAGCAGGGTTGCCGACGACATGGATACGATCGGCCGGTTCCCCCAGGGCCAGGAGGCGTCTCTTGTGCTCCTCCATCATGACGAAATGAAGTGACGCAAGCTTCGACGAAGCGTGGCGGACCAGGTTGTCAACGTCACGTGTGTCGCCGTGATCTCCACCGAAGAAATGTGCGACTGGAATACGTAGGTACGCACCGAGCATGCAGGTGGCAATGGCGTCCTCGCGGTCACCGCAGGCCATTAGCAAATCCGGAGGGTCAGTTTCAATAAGATTGGAAGCCTTCTCAATCCAACGGGCCGCGGTTCGGGGCCGTGCCGCTCGCGAAGCGGAATCGTCAAACGTGTCGAGTTCTGCACGAATAGGAAGGCCCGTCGCCCGAACATGATGAGCGGTGTCTCCGAATCGCTTTGACAAATGGACGCCGCTGACGATGAGTTCGAAGGAAAATCGATTGTCCTCAACGAGCGCATGATACACCGGGGTGAGCAGATCAAAATCACTTCTGCATGCCGTCGTGGCCAGGACGCGGATCGTCTTCATCAAACGACCTCCGTTGGCTCAATAGACGTCGGAAAAAAGAAGAGAGAAACGAAACGGAGGAAGAGGGGCCGCACCATTTCGCATCGCTGCTTGCCGCACCGTGTACCCAACGGGACGGCCGCGGTGCATTTCCATCCCGATCTGACGAGCATGTTCCTCGGTCATGCAGATCTTCGTGAGGGACTGCTGACGCGCCAGGGAAAAGATCGCCTCGGGTGGCGGATTATTGATGAGGGGCCACGCATCCATCACATCAAGTGTGTCGTCATTCAATGTCTTGGCTACAACTCCGACGGAATCAGCCAGGATGAAGCTTTTGAAATCGCGAAGTTTATTTCGCCAACGGGTGAAGCAGGGATCGCCGTAAGGTGGAGCGAATCCTTGGGGCGGAAGTATCGCTTTCTCTTCGAGAGGTAACTTTGGACCATCTTCGACGTCAAAGATCAGTTGCGGTGAAGCGTTTAAAATCTTCCAACCGCAAAAAAGAACGAGCGGCTTCCAGGAGTGATCGTTCGGAAATCCCATGGTCCAGGAAAGTCCGCGATCCAAGAGGGCAGGCTTGATCTTGTCGAGCAGGTTTCTCAGCACTCCTTGTGCCCGGGCGCGTTCGGCAATGGCGAGTGTCATGCCTCGCGCGATCCGGCACTCATCTCCCTGCGCATTGCGCACCGGGTACGCTGACGCGGCGTAGTGACCTGCTAAACCCTCTTCGTCCCAGGCCGTGACGGAAATTGCCGGCGTCTGACCGCATCCAAGATAAAGGCATTCCCAATAATCGTCGGCGAGCGGCTTTTGAAAGCAATCAACAAAGAGCCCTTGAAGCGAAGGCTTCAATGCTTGTTGACCGCAAACCGTGTCGACGATTTCGTACTTCATGCCGATATCCGCCGTTCGATGATGCGAATGATTCCACGACATGTCTGAAAGTCAGGGCCCTGGAGTTCCTCTGGATCGAGTTCAATGTTGTAACGCTGTTCCAGGTGCATCACGAGTTCGACGAGACCCACCGACGAGATCACCCCTGCCTCAAAGAGTGGCAGATCGAGCTGTTCATCAAGCGAGTTTCCGGGAAGTCCCCCGCGCTCGTCGAAGAACTGGAGGAGGTCGTTCGCCCTATCGGTTGCGATGGACGTGGCTTTTGAATCCGTTAACGTGGCCGACATTATTTCACCCCCGTGATAAGCCAAAAGTCGCAGATCTTGCTGAAGAGCTCGTCCCGTGTGCGACCGATCTGTATGTCGCGAAAGTGCGGCTCGAAGTAGTAATGAATGTCGCTCGGATCATCGAAATAAAAGAAAGTTTGTCCCTGACGAAAATCGTCGATGGCGATCTTGTATTGGTTGGGTCCGACCGATGGGGCACCCTCGAGAATTAGATGATCTGGCCCAGTCGTCGAGATAAAGAATCGTCCTCCTGGCTTCAGCACGCGCGCATACTCGCGAATCGCCTCTGACATCCCTTCCGCATTGGACTCGTAATGAATCGTGTTCCAGGAGACGAGATAGTCGAAGGAATGATTTTCGAATGGAAGAGCCCTGTTCTCACCGACGAGGACCTTCGCGGAATAACCAGCCGATTTCATTCGATCACTGACGAGTCGGCAGACTTCATCGCTGATCTCCGTCGCCGAGATCTTCATTCCGAGGGATGCGTATAAGAGGAGATTGTTCCCATCGCCGCATCCCACGTCGAGTACCGACTTACCCTGGTAATCTCTGTTGAGATCGGGGATGAATCTTCCCTTGAACAGTCGAATAAGCGTTTCCGAAGGCCAAAGATGCCCGGCTCCACTTCCTATGCGATGGGAATGGATCTGTGACCAAAGATCGAACGAATCGCTTTTGGCGAACGAATTCGTCTCACCACAGGGAATCATGAGTTCAGGCATTACGAATGACCTCCGATGCTATCACGTTCGATGGCGAAGCAACGAAGAGGCGCTCCGTCTGAACCGACAATTTTGAGGGGCGCGACGATCAATTCGATCTCGCGCGATCGAAGCTGATCGAGATTGGTCAGGTATTCGACCAGAACGACGTTTGCTCCGAGAAGAATCTTGTGAATTGGGGAATCGGGAACATGTTGGCGGCCGTGTCGTGGATTATCGGGCTGCGGCGTGTCCATCGCGAGAAGCTTGCAACCGTTCGTGACGAGCCACTCCGCTGCTTCCGGTGTCAGATAGCCATGTCCCGAATAATATTCGATTCGACCAAAATGCTTTGACCAGTCGAACCAGAGGACGATCCGCTCGGGACGATGCTTTCCCAAGGATTTCTCGAGATCCACTGTCGTGATGCCACGGTCGATGAAGTCGCGGAAGTCGCAAACGACGGCCGGCCCAACGAGAGTTTCGGGAGGGATGAGGTCGACCGTCGAACCATGCGGAATAAAGTGAAGCGGGGCGTCACAGTGAGTTCCCGTGTGCGTGCCGAGAGAGAGACGGCGCGTCTCCCGGTTTTCGACTCCGTGCCGCGCGAGCTGAGTGATTTCGACGAAAGGATGATGCGGCGCGGGAAATGTCAGCATCCCCTCGTGTATCGGAAACGTCAGGTCGATGATACGTGATGCCATCAGAACCGTTTCCTTATGCGAATGATGAAGCCGTTCTCAATGTCCCGCTACCCGCCTTTTGAAGCGGCGTGGTGTCGGCGGGAGGCTGAATCAGTTCGATGATCTCACCGCTCGGGCCACGAAGAAGGGCAATCGTCAGTCGTTTTCCCGCAACGTCGAGTTCGAAAGCGCTTGCGTGGCTTTCATGGGCGCGCAATAGATCCGCGCGAATGTCGGTGGAAAGGAGCGCCAGGCAGGTCGCTCCCTCATCATCGAGCTTGGGAATCGATGGAACGAGCGATCGACCCTCCGCCATCACGAGTTCAACAGACCAGTTCGGTCGAATCGCGCGAAAGGCGAGTCTCGCCCATCGGGTGCCGGCTCGGTTGACTCCGTGTGTGACCATTCGAAACCGGAACGCGTCATTCCAAAAGCGAACGCTTTGTTCCAGATCAAGGACTCGTAATCCGATGGTTCGAATTCCACGCGAAGTAGAAGCAGTTGCTAATCGTTGGCCGGTTGTTGCATTTAGGGAATCGAGATGAGGGAAATCAATTTCATAAATTGTTCGCTCGATTCCGCTCTGCTCGTCGTGGTGGGGTTGCTGATTCACCAAGTCTTGAAGAGTTGATTGGATATTCCCAATAAGGCGGTAGCATCCTGGCCGGTCAGTCGATGTCGCATGTTGAGTGAACTCGACTGCAATGCCCTCTCTCGGTCGGCAAAGCGCAATCGAATGTCGCGGCGTGTAGGCCGACAAATAATCCCTCTTCGGATCGCCATTTGGAATGTCAATTTCGACGAAGGCGATCTCCGCACCTTCATTTTCCAAATCACGCGCGGACTCGTGAACGCACGATGTCGAAATGGCGATATGGTCAATGCCGAGAATCATACGGTCAACCCACCTGCTAAGAGCGAGGCGATCGACTCGCGAAGCTGCTTTTTCTGAATCTTACCGGTCGAGCTACGAGGCATCTCGCTGATCTCGATCATCCGCGACGGCCTTGCCGACTCAGCCAACCTTGTTCGACAGGATTGGGCCAAGTCGGCTCGTAAGTCGTTCCAATTGCTGCCCGTCGTCGGTTCGATGATGGCGATGATCTCTTCGCCAAGTAATGGGTGCGGCGATCCGATGACGGCGGCATCTCGCACATGAGGATGTTCGAGCAGCACTTCTTCGACAGCGCGCGGGCTGATGTTTAGACCGCCCCGAATGATCAGATCTTTCTTTCGCCCCGTGATGCAAAGGTAACCGTCGTCATCGAGATGGCCGATATCTCCGGTGGGGAACCACTGAGATACCGTGGAGGGGTTCGGCTCACCACTTTCAGGATCGAGATATCCTGCCATGAGTGTTGACGAGGTGAGATACACTTCGCCGTCCGTGTTACGAGGGAGAGATCGACCTTCATCGCCACGGATTTCTATCCGTGTGCTCGCCAATGCCCGCCCGACGGATCCCAATCGGGAAATCAGGCCGGGGCGTTCCGTAGTAGCAAAGAGTGTTTCCGAGAGTCCGTAACTTTCGCAAAGCTGCGTGCCGTATTTCTCCTCAAATTCGAGCTTGATCGATGTGGGCAAGGGGGCCGTGCAAACGCTGATCGTTTCAACGTGTTTGCGGCAGTATTCCGCACCTGCGGGATTTCGATCAACATGTTTGAGGGTGGCGAGCATGGTCGGAACCAGGCAAAGCCTGTTGACGCCATGTTTAATTGGTGCGCGCCAGAAATCGAGAGCCAAACGTGCATCAAACGGGCGATCGATCACCACCGCCCCGCCCGCCACATAAGGGCAGAGAAGAGTATTCAGAAAGCCTGCCATGTACGACATCGGCATCACGTGGTAGAGCCGTGTCTCCTTTGAATACCCCAGCATGGCCGCGAACTCGCAAGCGCTCTGCCACAAGCTTGCCGTTCGATGCGGAACTCCTTTTGGACGGCTTGTGGTTCCCGAGGTGAAGGTGATCGTCCAGAGAACATCTGGTTCGATCGACGTTGGTGTGTCGATCTCTGGCGTCGTCCCCTCTCGATCCATTGACCAAGAGGTACCGCTCGTGCATTCACCGTCGCCGAAACAAAGAACCGCGGCTGGGGCCGATTCAAATGAATGGGAAAATAGAGTGTGGGTCAGCGGAGAAGCGACCACGAGGGAAATATTGGAATGCGCGAGGATGAACGCAATATCGTCTTTGTGAAATGCCGGATTGATCGGAACGATGGTCGCGCGAAGATAAAGGCAAGCGAAGTAGAGAGCGACGAATTCGGGGGAATTTGAAAGCAAGGTGGCGACGCGATCTTGCTTCTTGATGCCGAGCGATGTCAACAGCGTCGCGAGTTCGCGAACCTTGCGATCAAACGCGCCGTAAGTCCATGTCCGATCCGTCGTGGAGTCGATCAAAAACGGATCGCCGGCATTGCGAGCGGTCCAATCCGCGATTGAAGGAATCGATTTCACTGTGTCCAATCCTCGTTCGAATCGTGCAATGGCACCGACTATTCCTGCTCGCTGCCGTAATACTGGTGCATCCTGAATCGACCGCTGAGAACGGCTTGCGGCTCGGTGCTCAATCGAGCGGCAATCCGTTGCACCAGAGGTTCCGGTGCGTTCACTTTGTCTTCCGCGCATAAAGCAATGATTAATCGACGCGGATCGATG
>JAIEPU010000095.1 GCA_019748235.1 bacterium | reverse complement strand
TCATGGCCATGACGCTGGCAACGGCATGTGTATGGTCAGGCGTGCTGACGGTGCAGGCATCGAAATCCTTGCCCATCTCTTCGAACATCTTGCGGAAGTCGGTGTACTTCTTGGGCTCTTTGCGGCCTTCACCCCTCTTCAGGTATTCTTCAGCGTACTTGTTGAGCCGGGCTTCATCGACGTCACAGATCGCCACGATGTTTCCGTGCGATGCCGCATCGTTCGAATCGCTTTCTCCCTTACCGCCAACACCGATGCAGGCGAAGTTGATTTGCTCACTCGGGGCTTTGCTAGCCGGGGCAGCGATTCCCCCAGAAACCCAGTAACCGATACCAGCGGCCGCCGATACTTTGACGAAGTCACGGCGATCGAGACCTGCCGACAGCAAGCTCTTTTCCTTCTCGCTCGAACCCATAAGGACGTTTCCCCTTCTCCAAGATCACGATCATTCACGAACCAAGTGAATGGTCCCCTCGTCTTTCCCCCGCCTTTTTACGGCGTTCCCTCAGAGGCTAAGGGATGGACGAGTGCAAAACAACACCCGACTCCGGATACCTTGCGACTTTAATGGCTGCCTGGTCGATTCCATCACTTTGAAGGAATAGCAAGAGCTGCAGGTTCGGCCTGGAAAAGGTGCTCTTCATCGACATTTGGAAATGAGCGAAAACGCACAATCTAACGGATAAACGCGTGGCAATCGAAGGGACCACCTGCTACGAGAAGAAGGTTCGGCTTATTTCTTTCGTTAATCGACTAGCGTTAAAATCGATCGGCTCTAAGGTGGAGGGTAGGGTCAAGATAGCGGAATGTTAATCCGAGTCGCGCCGCACGCACATCCTGGAGCGGTTCGTTTTCCATGCAAATGAAAAGTGACGGATCCGATCCCCGCGTCGTACCGAGAAAAGACGCGGCTATCACACTCCGCGAACCGGTTGCCGCGTGGAAGATGATTTTGCGCTGGGCGATCAGACTTTCTCTTCTCTTCGGTGTCCTGTACTTCGGGTTCTCTTACTATCAGAGGTCGAAGCTTCCACCTGAAGTCAGTGTTTTTGAAGTTGTACCGCAACCTATTTCGCGCGTGCTCATTGCCACCGGTCGAGTTCGTCCAGATCAAACGATCACGGTTTACGCAAAGCAGGCAGGTCAGATCCTGAAACTCCTTCGTGAGGAGGGGGAGACTGTCAAGGCTGACGAAATCCTGGTCGAGATGGATGCTGCCGCGGCGGAGGCGGCTCTCGAACAAATACTCGCAGGGATCGAAGCACAAAAGAGTAAGGTACTCCAAGCGCGGCGTGAACGAGATAGACAGCAGACACTTTCCACTGCTCGGGCGGTGCCGCCTGAACTGCTTGAACGCGCCCAACTCGCTGTGGATGAAGGAGAGCAAGAGCTCAATCGCCTCAAGGCCGCCGAAACCGAGGGTCGGAAGAAAATCGCCGATTTGACGCTTCGCTCCCCGATAGAAGGGACGATTCTTCAGCGCTTTGTCGATCCCGGTCAAGTTGTTGACCTTCGAAGTCCCATCTTCGAAATTGCGACACGCGACGGAGTGTTAGAGGTCGAGGCGGAAGTTGACGAGGCGTTTGGAAACGAATTGGCCCCTGGCCTCAAATGCGTGCTGGCTCCGGCAGGATCCCCAGAACGATGGAAAGGGGGAGTCTCATTCGTCTCGCCTCGTGTCGATCCCAGCAGTGGGGGACGGGCCATTCGTGTGAAGCTTGACTCAGCCCCGAAAGTCTCTTGGCCACCGGGTTTATCGGTGGACGTGAACGTCGTTGTTGAGGAGAGGGAATCGGCACTCGTTGTGCCACGTTCATCAATTTTGGATCCTGAGCTGAATCCGCATGTTCGAATAGTCGAGGGAGACATCGTTGTTGAGCGGAAGATTTCGATCATTGATTGGCCGGCGAGGGATATCATCGTCACATCCGGACTCAACCCTGGGGACCGAGTGTTGCTGAAGCCAAACGCACTCCCCATCGGAACAGTCGTGCGGATGAATCTGCTTCCCACGGCTAAGTAGATGAGCCGACCGAGCCATTGTCGATCGACCGAGAGTGAGACCAGATGCCATTTTCTCTCAAAGTTGCTTTGAGACATCTTGCGAGTAGTCCTGCTCAGACACTGCTTCTCATCGGGGGCGTTGCCGTCAGCGCTTTTCTATTCGTCTTCATTGCGTCATTGATCAACGGGCTTAGGGATACCCTCGTCAAGAAGACGATCGGTAATCTAGCTCACATCGTACTTGAGCCGAAAGAACAAACGGCAAGACTCTTGATGGATGGAATGGATACCGGAAAGGATCCGCTCATTCTTGATGCGTACGAGAAAGCAAACTTTCAACGAGATCAAATCCGAAACTGGCAGAGCTTCGTTGAAATTGCCGCTCGCACGAAAGGCGTGACGGTCATTTCGCCGGAGATGGTCGGGAACGGCTTTCTGATTCGTGGGCAAGCCGTCGCGCCCGTTTCCGTCGTCGGAATCCTTCCCGAACGAATCAATGCGATGGCAAACATCGAGGCCAATCTGGTGGAAGGAGACGCGACGCTTGACCTGTCGAGCATCGTTCTTGGAAAGAAACTCGCCGAAAAGCTCGGACTTCGGATCGGTCAATCGGTGGTGCTTCGCTCGGATCGAGACCGAGAACGAACTCTTCTGTTACGGGGTATCTATGACGTGGGCGTTTCATCTCTCGATGAGCGGATCGTTTATGTCAACATTCGCGTCGCACGCGGACTTTTTGATCTAGCAGGGGGCGTGACGCAGATCGAACTGAAAGTGGACGATCTATTTAAAGCGGATGAGTTTGCCGAGGAACTCGCGTCTGCGACCGGGCTCAAATCAACCCCCTGGACGGAGGGAAATAAAAGCCTTCGAGACGGCCTGAACGCGCAGGGCCGATCCGGCATGCTGATTCAAGGATTCAGCTTGATCACGGTGGTGGTCGGTGTCGCGAGTGCCCTCTTACTGACGACCTATCGACGACGCAATGAGATCGGGATCATGCGTTCTTTCGGTGTATCCAAAAGTTTCATTGCAACGATCTTCGTATTGCAGGGGATGATCGTGGGGATGGGAGGCGCGATCGTCGGAGCAGCGGGGGGATATCAACTCTGTGCCTTTCTTCGTGACTCGGCTCGACTCGATAACGGCGATCCCCTCTTGCCGTTTGATCCCGCCCAAGGTGCGTACGTTGAAGTGATCGTGCTCACGACGATCGGCAGCATGTTGGCGGCCATCTGGCCGGCACGCGCGGCCACACGAGTTGATCCCGTCGAGGTCATATCCCAATGACACCTCTCGTTCACGTGAGCGATCTCGTCAAAAACTATCGCAGTGGATCACTCGACACTCCGGTTCTGAAGGGCATTGAGCTGGACCTTCATGAAGGGGAATTCGTCGCGCTCCTGGGTCCAAGTGGAAGCGGCAAAAGTACCCTTCTTTCCATTCTCGGAACACTGCTTCGACCGACGCGAGGATCGATTCAGGTCAAAGGCTTTGAAGTCGTTGGCCTGTCCGATTCAGAGTTGACTGTCTTTCGCAATCGATACCTTGGGTTCGTCTTTCAGTTCCACCACTTACTCCCGGAATTCACCGCGATCGAGAATGTCTATTTTCCACTGGCCGCCAGGCGGGGTTGGGAGACACAGGCGATGAAGGATCGGGCGGAATATCTTCTCGATCGAGTCGGGTTAGCTGATCGAATGCACTATCGAGCTAACAAACTCTCAGGGGGGCAAAAACAACGAGTTGCAATTGCGAGGGCACTGGTCAACTCGCCCCTTTTGGTGCTTGCCGATGAGCCGACCGGGAACTTGGATCAAGAGACAGCTTCGCAGGTGATGGATCTTTTGCGCGAAATCAATCAACACGAGGGGACGACATTTTTCATCTCTACCCATGACTCACAAATCGCGTCTCGTTGTGACCGACGAATTACTGTGATCGATGGAAAAATCACTTCCAACAGCAACGTCCAACAAACCGCCTACGCTGACAATGAGTGATTGCCCCGACTGGGCGGACTGCGCGAAATCAAATTGGGCTGATTCCGATTCGGGGTAACCCCAGAATTGAAGACATTTGCGTAGGATTATCTGGAATAGTCTTTACACAGGAAACGTAATGGCTATTTTGTTGCGAGTATTAAATATGAACTCGAATTATAAATGAGGTGGAACTATGCAAAGCTCATCATCATCTTACAGATAGATCAAATCGGCTATTGAGGCCGGTTTATAGGGAAGCTGCGATGTCCACCGCGCGTTCCACGGTTAGCAATAGCGATCATCGTCTTTCAAGTTCCATTCAATTTGTTTTCTTCCAAGATAGGCGCGCGGCGCCTCGCGAAGCTCCGAGCAAGCATTCTCCACCTCTCACAAAGCTCGTCGATTCAATGAGCACCTCGGATGATCGAACTGACTCGCGTGGATCCTTTACTTACCTTCAGGAATCATCTGGAGATATTGCCAAGTCATTTTCTTCCCTGGATGTCGTTTCCAACAAACTCACACTGTTAGCATGCTGGCGAACGTTGAATGCCATACATCAACATTCATCCGTCGTATGCGACGCTCTCTCTCTTCCACAACCGAATCGACTTTGCCTCCATCAATGCATTTGGTGCTGCAAATTTGAAATCGACGGCAGTACACCAGTTCCTCGATGTAAAGTGGAGGACATTTCGAGTGTGGGGTGTGGTGAGGACATGACCATTGTTCAGCGGGTGTGCGAGCGATGCCGACTTCGATTGATTGATAGGATTAGGCAAAACATGTTCACCTAACTCGCGCGATTAGCGATCGGTCACTTTCGGAGGAATAACTTTTCCAAGGTGGCTCGCGAATAAACCGACGAACCCCCCAACATATCCTCCCGCAATGACATCACTGACGAAATGGTAGTCCATCGCGATAAGGCTGAGAAGCATTGGTAGGCCGATGAAAACTAAGAGGATGCGAACTTTCGGATAGGCGATCCACCAGACGGATCCGAATCCAAGAATTCTCGCGGCATGTCCGGATGGAAAGCTGCCGGTGTCGTCTCCGGATTCGAAGGGATGAAAACCATAGGTGCCCGTTCCGATAAGAGATGGGTTGTTGTCGAACCAGGTCTCGGGCCAGTATCTTCCAAACAAGTCGCCAAGCGACGTGCGGAATTCATCGGCGACGATCAAGCTGATACATGCCACGAACAAAGTCCGTTCCCAATGATTGAATGTTCCGAACGCTCGCCGGATGATCAAGAGAGTAAGCACGAGAGGGGACCACGTCTGCACGATCGGAGGAGGGTAGGTGAACCACTTGAAGACGGCGACCTTTTCTATTCGATTATCATGAACAAAAAATGCAACAGGTCGATCGATCCAGAAATAGCAAATCACGACGAACAGTGTGCAGACAACAATCCCCTTCATTGATTTCTTAAGGAGCGCTAGATCTTCTGATGGAGTCATTCTCGTGGTGCCAATTCGCTTTCACTAGCTCGTGGTGCCAAGACGTGGTGAAATCGTACCAATGCGTCTACTGATGAGCCAATTAGTTGCTGGGAAACTCGCCGAACACGACAGAGGAACGTTATGAGGATCGTATCGCTTCTCCCCAGTGCTACCGAAATCATTTGCGAAATCGGTCTCGGCGAGAGTCTGGTTGGTGTGACGCATGAATGCGATTACCCTGAATGGGTCTCGCGACTTCCGAAAGTCACGACAACGCTCATTCCTCTGGACGCGACCAGCCGACAGATCGATGATCTGGTTGGAGCTCGTTTGAAGGATCAGCAATCGCTGTACGGTCTTCAGCTTGATGTCCTTGAAAATCTTGCTCCTGATCTTATCGTCACGCAGGCTCTTTGCGACGTCTGCGCGGTGGCCGAGACTGAAGTTCAAGCCGCGGCCTGCCAACTGCCGGGTCGTCCGCGTGTCATCAACCTAGAACCGACGACATTGGAAGAGGTGTTGATGAGTTGCATCGAGGTCGGCCGAGCGGCGGGGCAAGTCGACTCCGCGATCCAAGCCGTCGAAGCCCTTCGGAATCGAGCGGCTCGAATCTCAAACTGCACCGCTCGAATTCAAAATCGTCCCCGGGTTGTCGTGCTTGAGTGGATTGACCCTCTTTTCTCGTCCGGTCATTGGACCCCCGAGTTGATCGAAATGGCCGGGGGAAGAGAAATGATTGGCAAAACGGGAGAAAAGTCGAGGAGAATAACCTGGCAAGATGTTCTCGACGCAAGGCCGGAAGTCCTTCTCATCGCTTGCTGTGGTTACTCTTTGGAACGGACGAAGGATGATGCTTCGAAGCTCCAGCAACTTCCGGGATGGTCGGAACTACCTGCAGTTAACCACAAGCGAGTCTATGTCACGGATGGGAATGCTTACTTCAGCCGCCCCGGGCCAAGGCTCATCGATAGTTTGGAAATTGCCGTTCATGCAATCCATCCGGAGATGTGTTCGGTGTCGAGTTCGATTGTCCATGCGACACGACAACTGATCTGGTGAGCTTCGCTTGCAAACCTAATTTTGACTCCGCGCGATTTGGGAAGAATGAATGAGTGTCAGCAACGAACGTTCGAATCGCTTCAATCGGCCTTGGTTCAAGATCAGCTTAGCAATCATGATCCTCGCGATCGGCATTGGCATCAGTTTAAAAGTACGATCGACCGTGCGCATGACTGAGCCTACCAAGCCGATGCCGCAAAACCTGATTTACATACTTGGCGGAAGTACGCCGGACGATGAAGTTGGTTATCGTCCAAAACCATGCACATGGTCGCGACAATTCTATCCCGACAATCCTCGTGGATTCTTTCACGAAGCGTCGCTTGAAGAACGGCTATTCATCGATTGGAAGATTCAACCCTCCGAAGAGGTGGAGCTTTGTGTCATGCCTTCGGATCGAACCTTTCCCTTAAAAATCAAAGTCACGTCGAATCAGTCGAATCTGCCCGATTGGAAGGCCGCCTTAAGGCACTTGCCAATCACCGTTCCTGCCGGTGCAAGTGCTCAGCTCGTCTTAAAAGGCTTCGCGAATTCTCCCAGAAAGGTGCATGTCCTCTTTTGGCCGGAAGGAGATTGGAATCATCCATATTTCTCACACGAAGTCCTCTTCAGTTCCGAGCGAAAGGAACATGTCATTGATTTTCCGAAATCAAAGTTTGATGCGCGAATCATTGCCGGAATTGATCTAGGAGCAGAATCGGGTGAGTTCGACCTCGATGAACTGAGGATTCAGGGGATAGATCCTTTCGAGCGAAGCACGGAGAAGCAATTCTTCATCGACAATATCTTCAATCGTTGGGGCTATCGCGACAAGGATTGGAAGATGGAACCGGCAGAGGGGACGATTCGCGTCGCGTGTATCGGAGATTCGTTCACTTTTGCCCAAGGAGTTAAGCAGAATGCGAGATTCACCGAAGTGTTGGAGTCAATTCTGAACACGAATGAATCGGGGGTGGGACGATTTGAAGTGATGAATTTCGGACTCTGCGGCTATTCAACGAACGAGGAGTGGCACGCCCTTCAGAAAGATGTGTTTCGATTCGCTCCGAAGATCGTCGTTCTGACCATGTGCTGGAATGACAGTATTTTTTTCAAGCGAGAAGCTGAACTCAATGAGAAGCTCAAAGGGCGTCCGGAGGAATTCAGCAAAGAGTACTCCCGTATCGTTAAAGAGGAGGAGTTTCGTAATTGCATTCCCATCATCGAAAAGATGAATTCGGCGTGCAACGAGCATGGTTGCCAGCTCGTCGTTGGTATTTTCAATAACGCGGATTCCGAAGAGTGGAAGCTGCTGGCTTCTACCATTCTTCCCTCCATGAAAGAACGTGGGATCCCCGCTTTTGATATTCGAGAGGAACTGATTTCCGGCAATTGCTTTGGACTTCAAAGTTCCGTGCATGAAACGGACCATCATCCAAATGAAAAGGCCCATGCCATCTACGGCCAAAAGCTCGCGAATATCCTGAAAACGGAAGTGTTAAAGTGATCTCCATGATGGATAAGTTCATTTGTAGACGATACAGCGACGTCTCGCCGCTGCGTTCCGCGTTGTATGTTCGCCAAGACGACTCAATCATCATGTATGTCGAGGTTCGCTGGGTTCAGACTTCGCGTTACTGAACTGTATCCGCTTGCCCCCAAACTTTGGGAGTTCGGAAACCTTTCCCTTTCGGCGCGGATTTCGGCGCAACGGCTTCTTTGGCGAATGCCTCGTATTTCAATTGCAGTTCCCTTACTTTGTCTGGGTTTGACGACGCGAGGTTATTCTTTTCCGACGGATCATTCTTTAAATCGAAGAGTTCGACTCCCTCCCCCTTAGTCCCCCGTTTACCTGGACGCTTGAGAGGTGCGGAGCTTTCTTCATCGGTGGTCGATGCACCATTGAGAACGAGCTTCCAATTCCCCACACGAATCGCGCCGCCGCTCGGCGCACTGTTCAAGACGATGGCGTCATGCGGGGATGCCGCGCCGCTATTGATCACGTCCCATACGTCCCGTCCATCAATGGGGAGGCTTTGCTCGAGCGGAGCACCCGCAAGTTTCAATAGTGTGGGATAGAGGTCGACAATATGAATCGGCGATTCGACCTCGGTCCCTTCCTTGATGTGTCCCGCCCAGGTCGCAAACGCGCAGACGCGAACGCCACCCTCATAGACCGTTCCCTTGCCGGCGCGAAGGTTGCCGTTACTCGTGAGCTGACCTGGCTGTGGACCACCGTTGTCGCTGGAAAAAATAATGAGCGTATTATCCAGCATTTTTTGTTCACGAAGAGAATCAACGATTTGACCCACCGCTTGGTCGAGAGCCGTCACCATGCCGGCATACGTCTTGCGGCGTCCGCTGATCTGTGAGTAGGGGGCACTATATTTCTCTGGTACTTGGTGGGGAGCATGCACTCCGTTGAATGGGACGTAAAGGAAAAGAGGTTTGTTTTTGTCCCGCTCTCGGATGATTCGTGACGCTTCCTTGCCAATGAGCTCCGTCGAATAGCCTTCGTCGTGATTCTCCTTGTCATCACGATGCCAATCGAAACCATCGTCACGAATGTGAGTGAAATAATCCAGCGCGCCGTTGTAGTGGCCGTACTGGTGGTCGAATCCTCGCTTTGTCGGCAAGTACTCCGGCTGGAAGTGCCCTAAATGCCATTTCCCGACAATGGCTGTCTCGTAACCAACGTCATGAAGAGCCTTCGAAAGCATTCTTTCTTCGAGAGGTAATCCGTATTGTGCCCAGGGCCGCACGACTCCCGTTTGGAATCCGTATCGGAACGGATAACGACCGGTAAACAATGCGGCGCGCGTCGGAGAGCAAACAGGCTGAACGTAGAATTGGTTAAGCCGAGCACCGCTTAATGCAAGTTTGTCAAGATTCGGAGTTTTAATCTCGCTGCCGCGCCAACCGACATCATGGGAGCCGAGATCATCCGCTAAGATCACGACGATATTCGGTCTCGGTGCCGATTCTGCCCCGAACGAGGTCGCGACCATCACTAACGTGTAAATTGAAGTCAGTAGCCTGATTTTGAAATCCGCCGTCATTGAACTGATCACTTGTTGATTCTCCCGTCCGTCGGTTAAATCTCTGGCAAATCTCATCGCAGCCAGCAATCTTCGCGGCGGATCCACGATAAGTGATAGCGTATGGCAATCGTCGCCTCACGATCGACATCCATTGAAAATGGAATGCCATACTCATGAAACACGCGAACGTTCAAAAAGGTGTTGCTTGATCCGGCTTAATTGAGCAGAGGATCGAGTTCAGTGCCGATTTCTTCAGGTGTGACGGTCGGAGCATACCGTTTGATGATCTCGCCGTCTCGTCCCACGAGAAATTTGGTGAAGTTCCATTTGATTGCCTGGGTGCCAAGGATTCCTGGCCGCTCTGCTTTCAGGTACTGATAAAGAGGATGGGCATCAGCACCATTGACGTTGATCTTCGCGAACATGGGAAACGTCACTTCATATTTCAGCGAGCAAAAATTCTTAATTTCCTCTTCGTTTCCCGGCTCTTGGTGGCCGAATTGATCACACGGAAAACCGAGAATCGTCAAACCTTGATCGCGATAGGTCCGGTAGAGATTCTCGAGCCCCGCATATTGCGGCGTGAATCCGCATTTGCTGGCGACATTGACGATGAGTAGTAGCTGGCCGCGGTATTTTTCTAGCGTTTCTTCCTGTCCATCAATGGTCGTTACCTTGATGTCGTAAATGCTTTCCATCACGCACCTCCGAAATCATTCCGTCATTAGTTTGCTGACACGCCGAAGTCATGGGTGAGACTCCGCCAAACGGAATGAATGTGATTGGCAGGATTCCCCGCAGGATCAGACTGAATGTTCACCAATTCAAGCGAAAAGCTCGGCCCCTGCACTCTATAGTAGTGTCCCACTCCAGGCTTGGTCGAACCCGCCCAGGCGAAGTAGACGTTGTCGAGCTTGTGCGATTTCACTTCGTCAAGCTGCGCCTTCGCCACTGGCTCCGCCAAATTATTGCTGTACGCTTCGAGCAGTTCCCAAAGCGTTTTCTTCTGCTCGGGAGTCATGTCTGCCGCGATCAACCCTTGCGGCGAGCCGGCGTCGAGCTTCGGCTTGCCTGGATCACGATAGTCAGCCGGAGCCTTCGCCGCGATGAGTGCCCGCTGTCGCTGCGACTCATTCAGGCTATTGACCAAATCGAATGCGAGCTGCTCTTCCTTCGCGAGCGTACGCGTTCCTTTTTCCGGCCCACCTTCGATGAAGAGATGCACCGTCGCGGGATTGCAGCCCCAGAAACTTGGAGAACTGCTGACGACTTCACCGTCTTTTACCACGAAGTTGAGGGAGAAATGATGTCCTTCGAAACTCCATCCCCATAAACCTTTGTCTGCGGGCGTGCCGAAGATTGTTAGGAAGTAGCGATCCGGATCGCGAAGGGGTGTGCCGATCTGCCCTTTCTCTCCCTCGCGAAGGTTGTTCTCGAGTGCCATGATCTTGACGGCTTTGTCATACCCGACTTCGCTGAGCGAAGCTTTCAGAAGTTCGTGGCAAAGCTTCCTTTGTTCGGCGCTCATGTCGCCGACTTTTAGTCCCTTCCGAACCGGCTTGGGAATGTTGTGCCAATCGAGACGCGCGGGGTCGTCGAACTTCATCGTGGCCTTGGCTCGCTCATCAGCATTGAGAGAAGCAAGAAACTTCTCCGCGGCGACCGCCATGGCCGATCCAACCGAATGGGTCGAGGAATTCTCGGCTCGAATGTTCGAAACAGACATGACTAAAACAAATACAAGCGACCAACGAACCATTATCGAGCGACCTCCGACAAAGTAACGGACTGCCAGGGCTCGATTATAACCGTTACGCGCGAGCGTCTCCCAATGAATAGCGGGATTGTCGCAACGATAGTTTGCGTTCGAAAGTGGGTTGCTCGAACTCATCTCACTTCCGAATGTGTACCTCGCTTGGCTGGATTTCTATGACGATTCAATGACGGCAGGGGATGTCGGTTCCGTTTCATTCACGAGCAGGACGATTCATGGCGGCGCTTCTTAGCACCGAAAACATCAGTCAGACGTTTGGCGCACGAACACTTTTTCACGGCATCAATCTCTCGCTCAATGAGGGAGAACGGGTCGGCATGATCGGCCCGAACGGAGCGGGAAAATCAACGCTCCTCAAAATCCTTGCCGGGCTGGAAACTCCGACCGAAGGAACGCGGTCACTTCGGAAAGGGGCTCGCGTCGTCTATTTGCCGCAGGAGGATACCTTTTCGCCGGAGGAGACCGTTCGCTCTTCGCTTCTCAATGCTCTTTCGAACGAGCGACTTGAAGAGCACGAGAAAGAGGTACGTGCGGAAAAGCAAATCAGCCGGCTCGAGTTTCCCGATCCCGAGCAAAACGCGTCGTCTCTCTCGGGAGGGTGGCGCAAGCGACTGGCGATCTGTCGACTACTCGTTCTCGAGCCCGATCTGGTTCTGATGGATGAACCGACAAACCATCTCGATCTGGATGGCATCTTTTGGCTCGAAGGAATTCTGGCGGCGACGAACCTGACTTTCCTTGCGGTCAGTCACGACCGCTATCTTCTGGAAAACAGTTGTGACCGGATCATTGAATTGAGTGCTGCTTACCCCCAGGGATCGCTGAGCATCGACGGGAACTATTCGAAGTTCCTCGAGAAGCGGGAACAATTCCTGGCGGGCCAGGCACAGCAGCAGCAGTCGCTCGCGAATCAAGTGCGACGAGAAATCGAATGGCTTCGCCGTGGGCCGAAAGCACGGACGACAAAAGCGAAGTATCGCGTGGACGAAGCCGGGCGGATGCAACAAGAGCTTGCCGATCTCAGAACCCGCAACTCGCAAAACAAACGAGTGGACGTCGACTTTGCCGCGAGCGATCGGCGCTCGAACAAACTCATCAATCTAAAGAATGTCTCGAAGAGTCTCGGCGGTCGACGACTATTTGGGGATCTTTCGGTCGTCCTCGAGCGTGGGCAAAAGCTTGGGTTGCTTGGGGCGAACGGCAGCGGCAAGACAACTCTGGTTAAGCTCTTGACCGGCGAACTCACTCCTGACGAAGGTACGATTGACCGTGGCGAAGGGATTCGCGTCGCCCTCTTCGATCAGAATCGGGAGCAGCTTGACCTGGGCGTGACGCTACGGCAAGCTCTCGCCCCCGACGGAGACCAAGTCTATTTCCAGGATCGGCGTATTCACGTGGCTGCTTGGTCGCAGCGTTTTCTCTTCCGGCCGGAGCAACTTGATTTGCCTTTGTCACAATTGTCCGGGGGAGAGCAAGCCCGAGTCCTTCTCGCTCGGATGATGTTGATCCCGGCCGACGTGTTGATTCTCGACGAGCCGACGAACAACCTCGATATCCCATCGCTGGAAGTGTTAGAGGACAGCATCAACGAATTTCCTGGTGCCGTCGTCCTCATCACGCACGATCGTTACTTGCTCGAGCGTGTCTCCACGGGGCTTTTAGGTCTCGATGGTCAAGGGGGCTTTGGACTCTACACCGACTACGAACACTGGAAGGAAGCTCGCGACGAAGCGAGACAAAAGTCCGCCGTGAAGGTGGAGAAGCCGACGAAGCCGACTAAAGCTACCGGGCCGATAAAATCGAAAGGGCTCTCTTACAAGGAAAAGAAAGAACTCGAGACGATGGAGACGGATATTCATGTCGCCGAGGAACTCGTCGCGGAACTTCAAAAAAGAGTTGAAGATCCCGCTGTCATCAGCAATCACGTCAAGCTCGCCGAGGCCTGCAAAGTCCTGGAAGAAGCACAGTCACGCGTGAATCAGCTCTATGCTCGTTGGGAAGAACTTGAGGCAAAGCAAAGCGGCGGCTAGTTTGATTTCCTTTCTGGCCACCCAACAATTAAAGAGGCCCGCCATTCAGTGATGGTCGGGCCTCGTGTGTCGTAAACCAGCGAACGAAACTTACCCGATTCGCTCGATGATGGTACAGGTCGCCATGCCGTGGCCGATGCACATCACTTGCAAACCGAGCGAAAGGTTATGCGATTCTAGGGCGTTGCACATCTTCGCCATGAGCCCGGCGCCGGTCGCTCCGAGCGGATGGCCGTGAGCAATCGCTCCCCCCATTGGGTTGACCTTTTCCATGTTCGGCTTGAGTTCTTTCGCCCATCCGAGCACGACGGTCGCAAAAGCTTCGTTGATCTCGATCCAGTCGATGTCATTCAAGCTGAGCTTGGCTCGTTCAAGGGCGAGCTTGGTTGCGGGAACGACTCCCATGAGCTGGATCGTCGGATCGTCACCCACGGCGACGCGAGCGCGGAACTTAAACTTCGGCGTCAGGCCATCCGCCTTCGCGCGATCTCGATCGGCGACAAGCACGGCAGAGGCGCCGTCAGAGATCTGGCTCGAATTCGCGGCCGTAGTAACACCTTGCCCCTCAGGGCGGAATGCCGGCTTCAGGCTGGCGATCTTCGCGGGATCGATCACGTCGCGAACGCCTTCATCGCGCGTAAGGTCGATTCCCTTCCCTTCGGCATCCACGCCGGAAGTCGAAACGACCTCCTTATATTTACCAGCCTTGATCGCAGCGCTCGCGCGGCGATGACTTTCGATGGAGAACTCATCGACATCTTTTCGCGTCAGCCCGTACTTCTCCGCGATCCGTTCGGAGCTCTCTCCCTGGTGAATGAGATCGTGGCCGGTTTCAGGGATGCTGAATCCACCGGTCGGAAGCATGAAGTCGCTTCCCATGGGAACTCGCGACATGTTCTCAATGCCACAGCCGATGGCGTAGGAAACATCTCCAGCTGCAATTTCCTGCGCGGCAAAGTGAATGGCTTGTTGGCTCGATCCGCACATTCGGTTGAGCGTGACGGCGGGGACCTGGACAGGGAAGCCGGCCCGAAGAGTGGCGATTCGACCGATGTTCGCTCCCTGCTCTTGAACGGGAGACACGCAACCGCAAACCACGTCTCCGATCGCTCCCTTATCGACACCGGTCTTCTTGGTGAGTTGGTCAAGCAGACCAGAAAGTAGGACGGCGGGATGAGTATCTCGGAATGCACCATTTCGACGGCCAAACGGGGTACGAACTCCCCCCACGATCACTGGTTCGCCCATGACAAAATTGTCCCCCGACAAAAGGTTTCGCCCAAAAGAAGAGAGCGGAACGGCTGACTGAGATGGGAAAGGGATGCAGGTCGTCGCACTTTTCGGGGCTGCCGAATTCCGAGACCGGCTCCGCTGTCGTTATATATAGTCTCGTGAATTACCGTTCGAAAGCAACGGTCACCTTTCTCAACTGCTCCTGGGAATCCGTCTGGTCCGTCCTGGGAGAGAATCATTTCGTACAGGTATCGCACTTCAGGGGGAATTCGAAAATGGGCTCGTCACCGCTCTTATTGGTCGAAAATCGTGGGGGAATCGCCGTCGTCACCCTGAATAATCCCCCGGTCAATTCACTCAGTTTCGAGATGTTCCAGGCAATCGATCAGACCATTCGCGATCTCGTCGCCGACGCTTCGGTTCGAGGGATCGTGATTATCGGCAAGGGTAAGAATTTTAGTGCCGGCTTCGACCTTTCATCGGTCAGCACCGAAGCTGATCCGGCTCTCATTAAGAGCAACATGCCCAAGACACATGTCATGCTCGACAGAATGGAAGACAGCCCCAAGCCGATCGTGGCGGCCATCAGCGGCAATGCCCTAGGTGGGGGCTGCGAACTGGCGATGGGATGCCAGTATCGCATCGCGGATACCACCGCGACGATGGGATTGCCGGAAGTGAAAGTTGGTTTGCTCCCCGGCGCTGGGGGGACGCAACGTCTTCCCCGCTTGGTTGGATTGGTGGACGGACTTCAGATCATCGGACAGGGAAAGATCATCGATGCCGCGAAGGCGGAGAAGCTCGGGCTCGTCGACAAGCTGGTTCAGCCCGATCAACTGCTCGACACCGCAATCGCACTTGCCGAAGAGAAGAGTAAGCAAACCTCACATCCCAAGGCTCGCGAGAAGTCAGACAAGATTCCCCCCGCTGAGATGATCGAGCAGATCTTCACCATGGCGCGGCAAATGCTCGAGCAATCTCCGTTCAAGATGCGTGCCCCCGGCCGGGCAATCAAATGTATTGAGGAAGGAGTTACTAAAGGTTACGCCGCCGGTATCAAGGCGGAGCAAGACCTCTTCGTCGAATGCTACTTCGACGAGGAATCGCAGGGACTCATCCACTTCTTCTTCGCGTCACGCTCGACGACCAAGATTCCCGAACTCGAAGGGGTCGCGCCGCTCAAGCTCGAGAAGATCGGTGTCGTCGGTGGTGGAACGATGGGACGCGACATTGCGTTCGTTCACCTGCTGGCAGGATACCCGGTCACACTTCTCGAAGCAGATGAAGGACGTCTTCAAGCCGCGGTCGATGTGATCAAGGGGCACTTTGCCCGTCGGGTCGAGCAAAAGAAGCTGAAGCAGGAAGATGCGCAAAAGGGAATCGATCGTCTCACCCCGACGCTCGATTATTCTTCGTTCAAGGATGCCGACCTCATCATCGAAGCGGTATTCGAACGAATGGACGTGAAGAAGGAAGTCTTCAAGAAACTTGTGGCGGTCGTCAAGCCAAGCTGCATCCTGGCGTCCAATACATCCACACTTCCCATTGCTGAGTTGGCGACGGTGACGAACGATCCGACCAAGGTGATCGGGCTTCACTTCTTCAGTCCCGCCCGCGCCATGCCGCTGCTCGAGATCATTCGATTCGACAAGACGTCGAAAGAGACGATTCAAACCTGCCTCGATCTCGCGAAGAAGATTAAGAAAACTCCGGTTCTCGTACGAGATTGTTACGGGTTCCTCACCAACCGCATTGCGTTTGCGTACGGAGCGGAAGCAAATGCGATTCTGGAAGAGGGAGCGACCGTACAGCAGATCGATGATGCGTTGGTCGAATTCGGATTTCCGATGGGTCCGTTCACGATGGGGGACATGGCGGGAAATGATATCGGCTATCACGCGACTCCCGGCATGATGAAAGCCTATCCGGCGCGCGCACGGACGATTTCTCCCTTGCTCGACATGATGTTCAAGGATGGCAGGCACGGGCAAAAGGCGGGGAAGGGGTTCTACGCCTACGACGATTCGAAGAAGAAATCACCAGATCCCGGCTTCGAGGCAATGGTCGTCGAAACTCGAAAGCAACTCGGCATTACTCCTCGAACCGACATCTCGAAGGAAGAGATCACCGAGCGTATCGTCTATACGTGGGTCAACATCGCGGCCGATTGTCTGCACGATCAAACGACGCTCACGCCGGGCGATGCCGACGTCGCAACGGTCATGGGATTTGGCTTCCCTGCCTATCGCGGGGGTGTGATGAACTAT
This sequence comes from bacterium, assembly GCA_019748235.1. GTDB lineage: Bacteria > Planctomycetota > Planctomycetia > Kolteriales > Kolteriaceae > JAIEPU01. The sequence goes on along the minus strand of JAIEPU010000095.1, from coordinate 20,468 downwards.
GCGAAGAAGGTCGGTTTCGACAAGATTGTCGCGGCCCTCGATAAATATGCCGCCAAATACGGCAAAGTGTACGAGCCGTCGCCGTGGCTCCGAAATGCTGCCAAGAAATAGGCATAGTCCAGTCCAGACGTTATCATCAACTTGCGGACTTCCTTCCCGGCCTTCGATTGCTGGGGAGGAAGGGGTGTTGATTTTGGGGTGATTGCCAATCAGCGGGGGGAACTGCCATGACTCAATTATCAACGCCCAAGAAGGAGCAGGAATCGTTCCTGGAAACTTCTCTCAAGCTTGCGGGAAAGACCGAGGAAGAAACTAGAACGACCGGTGCTCTCGATCGTGCCGACGAAATGGTTGAGAAGCTCTTCGACAGGAAGTATCGGACCGAGGCAAGCCCCGTTCACCGTGCCGTGTGGGATCGTTATTTTCCCGTCGATCTTTTCATCCCCGAACGACAAGAGCCCGCACGTGATATCAAACAGGCGATGGATCGTTCGATCGAAGTCGTCGCGAAGTATCGAAAGGTGAATTCGCTTTTCAATGAGAAGGGAAAGATCCCAGAGAGCGTTTACCACGAGCTCGGAGACGCTGGCTATTGGAGTATGCTCGTTCCCCGCGAATACGGAGGACTCGAGTGTCCGCCGACGGCATTTTTCCCCTTCGTCGCGCGCATGGCAACGATCGACGCGACCATCGCCGGGCTCGCATCCATTCACGGTTGCGTCGGATGTGTAGATCCGATTAAAACATTTGGGACGAATGAGCAGAAGAAGCGGTACCTGCCCCGTCTCGCCAAGGGGCGGCCTCTTTCCGGTTTCGCTTTGACGGAACCCAATGCGGGTTCCGATTTAACAGCTCTCCGGACCAAGGCCTATCGCGACGGCGATTCCTACGTCCTCTCCGGCGAAAAGCTCTTCATCACGAATGCCTATTTCGGCCGCTCGATCGGTGTCGTCTGCATGATCGACGATACTCCCTCAGTGCTTATTTGTGATCTACCCGAGAAGGAGACCGACAACTTCCAGTTCGTTCACTACGGTCTTTACGCACTTCGTCGCGGGCACAACTACGGACTTCGTTTCAACAACTTCCGCGTTCCCAAGGAAAATCGAATCGTTCCTCCGGTCGGAAACGGTCTTTTGGTCGCGTATCACGGCCTCAACCTCGGCCGCGTGGCTCTTTGCTCGTTGGCGTCGGGCGGTATGCGAACAATGCTCGCCAGCATGATTCCTTGGGCGAAGTTCCGCCGCACCTATGGTCAATCGATCATCAAGCGAGAGCTCGTTCAATCACGCATCGGTCGTTTGGCAGGTCGGGTGATGGCGTGCGACTCGATCGCGACTTGGTGTGCCTGGCTTCTGGAGCAAGGCTATCGCGGCGAGATGGAATGCATCGTCGCAAAGATCTTCGCCAGCGAAAGCCAGAAGGATGCGGCGCTCGAACTCTTTATGAAGACACATGGTGGTCGAGCATTCCTCCATGGCCACAGCTTCGGCGACAACGTTCACGAGTTCCTCGCTCCTTGCATTTACGAGGGGGAGGGAGAGATGCTGGGGATGGCGTTCCTGAAATCGCTCATCAAAGAACATGGGCAGAAGTTCTTCGAACCCATTGGTCGAATCTTACATGACCAGCGAATTTCAAAACCGAATATGAAGAACCCGGCCCACCTCTGGGCTCTGCGCGAACCCCTGAAGGCGTACGCGGGCTGGCAGTTCCTCGAAAAGCTGCATGGGTCCTCGGTCCCATTCTTGCCGACGTTGCCCGAGGGAACGAAAGAGCACGTCGAGTGGGCGATCGATAAGATTCAGCGGAGTCGGCTCGAGATTTCATCGGCCATGACGAAATTCCAGCTCACGTTGGCCGATCGTCAGTGCCGAATCAACGAGATCTCCTCGCGCGTGCGAGATCTTACCACGATCATCGTGACAGGCCTTTGGTCGGGGCGGCAAAAGTCGGAAGTGAATCAACTTGCCGGCGAACTCATGTGTGAGGAACTTGCGACGAAGCTGCGTGGCAAGCGTCCGAGCGACCGCTACCTTCGCCGGATCTGCGAGCTGGGTGACATGGTCGCCGACGGTCAGTTCGAAGCGCTCGCTGGCGTCCCGGCAGAGGAGATTCACATGCCCTACAAGCAGTAATTGTTCCGTCGCTTGGTGATCGAAGAAACCGTGGTCTCGAACCTTTAGGTGCGAGGCCATTTTTTCTTTTCGGGTGTTGAAATCGATTTGATGAGAGATCTTATCCTTGACCTCCTCCCGTCAACTCTCTGAAATGAGTCGGGACTGTGGGGAACTTGCATATCGGGCCGGGGGATTCCATGTCGTACATTCTCGCGTTTGATCAAGGGACGACTAGTTCACGCACCATCGTGTTTGATAAGTCCGGCAAGATCCTCGATACGGCCCAGCGCGAATTCGAACAGATTTTTCCAAAGCCCGGTTGGGTTGAGCACAATCCGATCGAAATCTGGGAGTCGCAGATCGGGACCGCGCGCGACGTCTTGGCTCATGCCGGTTTGACCCCAAGCCAAGTTGCCGCAATCGGAATCACCAATCAGCGCGAAACGACCATCGTTTGGGATAAGAAGACTGGCAAGCCGATCTATAACGCGATCGTTTGGCAAGACCGCCGAACTGCCGGCGCGTGTGACAAACTCAAAGCCGATGGAGCCGAGAAAGACATTCGCCAAAAGACCGGGCTGGTCATTGATGCGTACTTTTCCGGCACCAAGCTGGCGTGGATTTTGGACAACGTTTCTGGCGCACGTGCGGCGGCAGACGCGGGGAACCTCGCTTTCGGCACGGTCGATACTTGGCTGATCTGGAATTTGACGAAGGGGAAGACACATGTCACCGATGTCAGCAATGCCTCTCGCACGATGCTTTACGACATCAAAAAGGGAGACTGGGACGATGAACTCCTGAAGCTTCTCCGAGTGCCTCGTTCTGTTCTCCCCGAAGTGAAATCATCAAGCGAAGTGTACGGACACGCGGATGAGTCCGCCCTCATGCATTCGATTCCGATTTCCGGCATCGCGGGGGATCAACAGGCGGCTCTCTTCGGCCAGATGTGCGTTCAGCCGGGCATGGCAAAGAACACCTATGGAACGGGTTGTTTCATGCTCATGAACACCGGGACGGAAGCAGTTGAATCGAAGCATAACCTTCTGACGACCGTCGCATGGAAGATCGGTAAGCGAACGGAATACGCGCTCGAGGGAAGCGTCTTCATCGGCGGAGCCGTCGTACAGTGGCTTCGTGACGGACTGGGCATCATCAAGTCATCAAGCGATGTTCAAAGGCTTGCATTATCCGTGCCGGACAACGGAGGCGTTTACCTCGTCCCGGCATTCGCCGGTCTCGGAACGCCTCACTGGGATCCGTACGCGCGGGGTGTGATCGCGGGAATCACGCGGGGCGTAACAGCCGGGCACATTGCTCGTGCGGCCGTCGAAGCGATCGCATTTCAAGTAGCAGACGTCCTTGACGCGATGAAGTCGGATTCAGGTATAGACCTCGCGGAACTTCGAGTCGACGGAGGTGCCTCACGCGACAATCTCCTCATGCAGATTCAGGCCGATCTCCTTCGAATCCCTGTCATTCGTCCCAAGGTGACCGAAACGACAGCCTTGGGCGCGGCCTACTTGGCGGGGCTCGCCGTCGGTTATTGGGAGGATGTTGCTGAGATTTCGAATCAGTGGGCCGTCGATCAACGGTTCGAGCCTCAATTAAAGGCAGACGCGGCATCGCATCTTCGCCGACGTTGGGATGACGCCGTTTCTCGTGCGAAGGGCTGGGAACCAGAAGATACGGCGACATCGTAGAATCAAAAGAGTGATTCGCGCGAATTCGATCGATAGGTAATCTCTTCGTGGAAGTAAAGTACCGTCACCACGATTCGCAAGCCGTTAGACAAGGCGAGGTGTATGAATCGCGATCAGATGCTCTCTCGCCTGCGAGACGAAAAAGGTGTCTGGGACGTTGTTATCGTTGGCGGCGGAGCAACAGGCGTCGGTATTGCGATTGATGCCGTCACTCGTGGCTATTCCACTCTCCTCGTTGAGCAGTCCGATTTCGGCAAGGGAACGTCAAGTCGCAGCACAAAGCTAGTGCATGGCGGCGTACGGTACTTACAACAAGGCAACGTCAAGCTCGTTACCGAGGCCTTGTACGAGAGGTCGCTTCTCCTTAAGAACGCCCCGCATGTGGCTCGCGATCTCTCTTTCATCCTGCCGGCCTACAAGTGGTGGGAGAAACCTTTCTATGGTCTCGGCTTAAAGGTGTACGACGCACTCGCCGTCGGACATGGCATTGGACGATCGAAGGTTCTGTCGCGACAAGCAACGCTGGAACAAGTTCCCACGCTCGAAGCAAACGGACTTCGCGGAAGCGTCCTCTATCACGACGGCCAGTTCGACGATACGCGCCTTCTCATTCACATGGCTCGCACCGCGGTGGAGCAGGGGGCGCTTCTTCTCAACTATGCACCCTGTGTGCGGCTCATCAAGAACTCCGCCGGGCATGTGGAAGGAATTGTCGCGCACATTCACGAGACCGAGGAAGAATTTCAGATAAAGGCGAAGATCGTCATCAATGCGACCGGGGTCTTCGCTGATCACATCCGGCAGCTCGACGACCCGAACATTCACAAGATGGTGCAGCCCAGCCAGGGAATTCATCTTGTCCTCGATCGCGAATTTCTACCTGGAACGTCGGCCATCATCGTGCCACGAACGGATGACGGTCGAGTCCTCTTCGCGATTCCGTGGCATAGTCATACCGTGATCGGCACGACCGACACGCCGGTGAAAGATGCCCTTTTCGAACCGCGAGCGCTCGAAGAGGAGATTGGCTTTGTTTTGAAGCACGCTCGCGAATACTTGTCGAAAGACCCGACGGATTCCGATGTGCGAAGCATCTACGCCGGCCTTCGTCCTCTGGTTAGTCTAAAGGGGCATGCGAAGACCGCAGTCATCTCTCGTGACCACACCATCGTTGTCGAGAGATCGGGCATGCTAACGATTACCGGCGGGAAGTGGACCACGTACCGGCGCATGGCACAAGACGCCGTCGATCGCGCCGCCGAGGTGGCTGGCCTTCCGAAGAAGGCATGCCAAACGGCTCATTTACGGCTTCACGGAGCGCAAGACGGCCCCCCCGTCAGCAGCGATTTCTGTCCGCACGGTTCTGACCTTTCAGACGTTGATACCCTTTGCCGATCGCAGCCGGGGTGGAACGATCCCATTCACCCTCGTCTGCCGTATCGGTTGGGAGAAGTCGTTTGGGCGGCGCGGCACGAGATGGCCCGGACGGTGGAAGACGTGCTTGCACGGAGGACGCGGACGCTGTTCCTAGATGCTCAGGCGGCCGTCGATTCTGCTCCAAAAGTCGCTCAACTGTTGGCTTTGGAGTTATCGCGCGACGAAGCTTGGAAGCGTGCTCAAGTCGAGGGTTTTGTCGCAATCTCCCGTGGTTATTCACTTTCCAGCTATCGTCCGTCGGGAAAGTAACTATCCGACATTTCCATCCACTCCTTGACGGTGGAAACCGATCCCAGCACAATCACTGGTAGCGTTCATGCGCCCATCTGGCACTGTCGTAAGGACTACGGTCATGACCATCGCGGAATCGGCGGCTCTTTATACCGAGCAGCTCAAGAACATCACCCCCGAGCAACAGATCGATCGTTGCCTCAACGATTTGAATGCCGGCAAGGCGAAATTGCAAAAGATGAGCATCTCGGACCGGATCAAGCTGGTCCAGCGATGTCTCGACGACATGATCGCCGTCGCTAAGGAATGGGAACTCGCCGGCTGCGATGCCAAGGGACTTCAACCAGGGACGGAGCTGGGCAGTGAAGAAATTCAGACCGGGCCGCTCGCGACCTCGCGCTATTTGCGACTGCTGATGCAAAGCCTTGCGGACATCGAGAAGCACGGCACGCCGCAACTCCCCGGCGAAATGGTGACTGGACCCGATGGACATCTTCGTGTTCAGGTGGTCCCGACCCGCGGACTTTATGATTCCATCGCATTCCAAGGATTTAAGGCTCACGTCTGGCAGCAAAAGGGAGTGACGAAGGAAAATATTACGAGCCACATGGCCGAGTACTACCGGAATGGCCGGAAAGATACCGGCATCGCGATTGTGCTCGGAGCGGGAAATGTATCGAGCATCGCCCCGGTCGATGCATTCGGAAAGATTTTCCACGAAGGGAAGACCGTCCTCCTCAAGATGAATCCGGTGAATGAATATCTCGGACCCATTTTTGAAAAGGCATTCCGCTCCCTCATCGAAGCGAACCTGCTTCGCATCGTTTACGGCGGCGCGGATGTAGGGACGTATGCGCTGCAGCATCAGCTCGTGGATGAGGCGCATATCACCGGATCGATCCTCTCGCACGACACGATTGTCTGGGGGCCTCCGGGACCCGATCGCGATCGGCGCAAGGCGGAGAATCGTCCCCTTCTCACGAAGACCATTACCAGCGAGCTTGGGAACGTTTCCCCCTGGATCGTCGTCCCCGGTCCGTACACCGATAAGGAGCTTTGGTTCCAGGCGCGTAATCTGGCGTCTTCCATCGCCAATAACGCTTCATTCAACTGCGTTGCCACCAAGGTCGTGATCACGTGGAAGGGTTGGTCACAACGGCAAAAGTTCGTGGAACTCGTAAACAAGGCCCTTCACGAGATTCCGCCTCGAAAAGCCTACTATCCTGGCGCGAAGGATCGCTGGGAGAAGTTCACTCACGATAAGCCCAGTGGATGTCCGGCCGGCACGCTTCCGTGGCGAATGGTTCCAGACGTCGATCCGAAATCCGAATCGATCCACTTCGTTGAGGAAAACTTCGTCTGCGTGTTCGTCGAAACGGCGATCGAGGCGGCGAACGAAATCGACTTCATGAGCAAGGCGACCCAATTTGCAAACGACGATCTTCGTGGCACGCTTGGCTGCACGATCATGATCCACCCCGCCATCAGGAAGCGTCCCGACGGAGAAGCGGCGTTCCAGCGAGCATTGGCCGACCTCCGTTACGGAAGTATCGGCGTCAACTATTGGTCCGCTCTCAGCTACGCCATGATGAGCCCGCCGTGGGGAGGATACCCCGGCGCCGATCTGAAGGACCCTGTGAGCGGCATTGGCTTCGTTCATAACACGTACTTGTTCGATAAACCGCTCAAGACAGTGATCGCAGGCCCATTGACGCAACCGCTCAAGCCCCTCTGGTTCGCGGGGAATAAAGCTGCGTATAAGGTAAGTCAAAAGGTCGTCGATCTCTATCATCGGCCAAGCCCGTTCAAGCTTCCGGGCTTGCTTATCTCCGCCCTCGGTGGCTGAGCACCGTAGCGAATTTCGTTCCGAGCCAGGCCTCTTGCGATGGGACTAACCCCGTTGCAAGAGGCTTTTGTTTAAGGCGAAGATTTTTGACTCGCTGAGGGTTCCACTTTCCCATGTCGACTTACGATGAGTGGAAGCAGATTCTGAGCGGCATTCCGCTTCCCGCGGTATTTGTTGACCTCGATGCGTTCGATCGAAATATCAAACGGTTCGTGGAAGCAGCCCGAGCCGTCAGCACGCGTCACTCTATTCGGCTCGCCACGAAATCGGTCCGTGTCCCGGCACTCATTCGACGGGTTCTTGACTCCGGCATGCCATTTCGCGGGTTGATGTGCTACGCCGCCACAGAGGCGGCATTTCTTGCACAGCAGGGCTTCGACGATTTACTGGTCGCTTATCCGACCCGGCAGGCAAGCGATGTCGCGGCTTTGAAGCAAGTTCATGCTTCGGGCAAAACGATACGACAGATGGTTGATTCTCTCGACACGGCTCGCGTCATCTCCGCTGGAATGGAGGGAGTGAATCGCCCCTTCGAGATCGCGATTGACATCGATATGTCACTTCGGATGGCGGGAGGGAGGGTCCACCTTGGCGTCAGGCGAAGTCCTATTCGGTCCGTCGAGCAGGCCGTTGAATTAATTCGACAAATCAACAGACTTCCCAATCTTCGTTGCCGATCAGTGATGGGATACGAAGCACAAGTCGCAGGTCTCGCCGACCAAAACCCCTTTAAACGAACGATCTCGCCGATCGTCCGCTTGATCCGGCAAAAGTCACGTTCGCGTGTATCTGACTTTCGGAGAAGGCTTTCTGAACAGCTGGAAAAGGAAGGGACACCTCTCGAACTCTTCAACGGCGGTGGATCAGGTAGCGTGAATTTCACGGCCGCGGAACCCTGGCTGACCGAACTGACCATCGGCTCCGGACTGCTCTGCTCTCACTACTTCAGTTACTTTTCAAATATCGCCCCTGAACCGGCTTGCTTCTTCGCTCTGCAAACGACGCGATCCTCCGATCCAGGATTCATGACGTGCGCGGGGGGAGGGTACATTGCGTCGGGCGAGCCAGGTTGGGAGAAAGTCCCCCTACCGTATCTTCCCGAGGGCTTAAAACTCGTCTCGATGGAAGGGTGCGGCGAGGTTCAGACACCCCTCATCGTTCCGCGTGGTTCATCACTAAAGGCCGGCGATCCGGTCCTCTTCAGGCATTCGAAAGCGGGAGAGCTGGCCGAACATTTCAACCAATATCATTTGGTGTCTGGCAATCAGGTGGTAGACGTGGTGCCGACCTATCGTGGTCTAGGGCAATGTTTTCTCGGTTGATCAGACTGCGAGTCGATGTTGACTAGAATCAAGATTGCTCATCGCTTCAGGCGAAGCAATCACTTCAATCCCCGGCATGCCGCGATGCTTCCCGATGGGCCCTGAGTGCTCTTCGCATCTCGTTCATCAACGTCTGCTGTATAAACCTTGACGTGGTAGCCGAGAACTTCGAGCGGAGTGGGCCCCTTATAGTTGTGTCCGACTTCGCCGGAATAATAGAGGCTGGTGACGACACCTTTCAGCCCAAGCCGTAAGAATCGCAGGCCGACTCCGAGTGGGCCGTTCATTCGTGGGCCATGCTCCGCGAGTCGAACAAGGCTTGTCGCCACGAATCCAGGCATGATTCCGATCGCGCCGAGCAATGTCTTCAAACTGGCGAGGTCATCCGCTGGCAAGAGTTCAATCGCGGCATCGGCATGTTCGACACACCCGCAGCGCGAGAACGACGGCAATTCGCCGTCTCCGGGGAAATAAGCATCACCAACTTTAGTGAGCCCCCGAATTTGTGTACTCGAGAGTAGTTTCGATGTGTGCTTCATCGGGCACCTCCCATGGCGACTATACTTCGCTCAGAAGGTCGCTTCCCCAACATATGACGGCTCGCCCGCACGGAGAGAGCCATGATCGAAAACGAGGGATTCAGTCCCGGCGCCCTGGGGAAGATGCTTGAATCCGCGATGAAGAAATTCGGATGGCCATGAACCTGGAAGTCTGAATTCACGACCGATGTCTTCGCATCGAGACCAATGGGGCAACCTCCCATCAGATGAAGTCCGAATCCCTGGTCGCAGTGGATGACTTCCTTGGCACCGGCCGCATGATGCAGTTCTGTCGTGACTTCGAGTCCCCGCTTAAGCTTTGCCTTATCGCTTGCGGAAAGAGGTTTATCAGCGATGATCTTTCCACTCTTTGTGACCTCAATCTTGCCGAGTGGTTCGTCCATCGTGGCATATTCGATCGAGGTCAAGTAGCGAAACTTCCTCATCAGCCGATGATGTTCTCTACCAAAACCGGGAAGGAGCATGGCCGTCGCGATTGGACCGGCAAAGACGTTCTCGAGCTTGACTCCCTGCCGGCGAAGACTGTCATCGTGGGCTTGAACGGATTGGAGCGGACCTTTGTGGGCGTCGACCGGTTCGTCATAAGCTCCGAATGTCATGAACTGAGGATGGCAACAAAACGCCGTTCCAAGTGCGGGAAGATCCTTCGCCATCGATGTGGACCGTTTGAGAATTCGGGTATTTCCGAAGGCACCCCCAGCAAGAACTCCTTTCCGTGCGACGATGGATCGTTCCATTCCTCGCTGCCGACCCATGACGCGCACATGATCCTGATGATCTTCGACGAAGTCGACTTCGAACTCCACTTCGAGCTCCATTCCCCGCTCGCGCGCTTTGGGAATGCACTGGACCAGCGTGCTCTGCTTTGCATCCCTTGGGCATCCGCCAAGACAAACGATGCAATCAGATCCTTGATCGTGTCGGCAGTCATCTTGAGCTCGAATAATCGGTTGCCAGTGATAGCCGCATTTGTTGAAACTCTCGACGAAGAGCTTGGCATTTCGGTTGTAGTGCTCGAGTGGGATAGGACCCTTCGCCGTGTTCCGGTCGAGCAGATCGTAGTGCTCGGCCATTTGACCAGAGTTGAAGAAATCGATGCCGGTATGATCTCGCCAGGTGTCCCAGGCGAAGTCGTCGAATCGATCCACGTCAGCTTGATTGACGACGCTCGTTCCGCCGAGGCATTTGCCCCGAATGAATCCAAAGCGGGCATCTTTGCTGACTTCGATTCCCCCACCCCAGAAGAGAGCGGTCGACCCACGAAACTCATTCGGTGGAAACGATCGCCGGTCATAAGCTTGACCCGCTTCAAGTAGGATGCAAGTCGCTCCGCCCGCCGTCAATTCATCGGCGATTCGGCCTCCAGAAACACCCGAACCGATGATCACGAAATCGTGCATCATTCCTCCCGACGACACGAATGCCGCCCACCTTCTTTTCAATCAGAATGTTGTTGTACGGAGGTAAGCCGTCAAGCGTCTGCCATCAATCATTCCAAACAACCCGATTACTCTTGAAATACGATAGTGAAGAGATCTCTTCCTCACCCCGTTTTCGCCTCGGAATTAGCTCAGAATCGGCCATTTTCAGTCTATAGCCGAGAGATGGTCCGCTGTTGATTCTTGGCAATGAATATATGTTGGACATGTTCCAGCGCTGAGCTTCTCGTGTGACGTTTCACGAGCTATTCTCCATCGCCAAACGATTGCACGAATCGACCAGCCTGCGCCTTTTTCTAACTGATAGAAAGCGCGGTCATTCCGTGTAACCCGTTTTGCGTCCGGTTGCATGATCGGGTTGAGAAGAACGGCGAGATGAACAGATCGAACGAGAGGCATCGAAGTCACGGGGGCAAATGATACGCCGACTCTCCGCGTGCATCTCTAGGTTGGTATTCCGATTAGAGTTCGTCCAGTACCCAACGTCGGATCAACGCGGCAGTCGCTTCGGGACTTTCCTTTACCAGTTTGTTGACCTGCTCTTGAATGCGCTGGAACTTGATGACCGATTCGTCTCGGTGCTCGAATTCCTCTTCGGGAGCGGCAGCGGTATCAGGAGTCTCAGTCGTTTGTTCCGCCGCGCGACTAAAGGCGGGAACCGTGCCGCGTCTTGCCACGACCAATGCGACGATGATGGCCGTCAGCCCTAGGAGTGCCAGTCCAATCGATGGAAGGTGACGCATTCCCGCTTCGACGAGCGACGGTTCCGGTGTCTTAATGACTTCCGGATCACTTCCAACGTATGGTTGAACGGCAACGTTGTCGACTGACACCCCAGGATAACCAAGCGATGCAATCATCTCCCGGATCTGTAATGGATTGGGGCCGTCGGCTGGTTGCTTCTGATCTCCCTCTGCGGCCGCACCTTGCCGGTAACGCACCACCACGCCCACCTTGATCGGTTCGAAATCGACAAAGCTTTGATCGGTTAACGTCTGCGCATTGTCGAATTCCTTTTGAGATGACTCGTCACTCTGCGTGTTTGGCGGAACGGACGCGATGGTGGCATGCGCCCCTTGGTTCGGAGTCGTTCCGGGAGGATCGACGTTCGTTCGTGTTCCCGGTTCGCCGCCGGCGGTCACCGGAGGATTCGCCGTTTCGGTCGATGATGTATCTGACGTTTCCCGTTTGACGGGCCCCTTTTCCTTTTCATTGATCCGTTGATTTCGCCCGAAACGTGGATCGAGTTCCGCATTGACAGTGACGATTAAACCTTTCAAATCCGCGAAGAGCTCGCGAATCTTGTTCTCAATCTGCATCGCAAACGCGGCTTTGGTCATGAGATATTGACTTGAGCCCTCACTAAGAAGCGATGGATCAGGGCCCCCGACACCATCCGCCGATCCCATGCTTCCCGTGAGAGAGTCCGACATCACCTCAACCTTTTCAGGTCCGGAGATGTCTCGAAATTTTCCAGCAACGAGTTGCTTGATCTGCTCAATCCGACGCGGATGTAACGGCTTGCGATCAATCGTTGAGACCTTCACCGCGGCGGTTCCCTGGCCGGCACGAGCCCGCAAGGTGCCACGTTCGGGAGGATCGCTCACCAAGACCGAAGCATGATCGATTTCAGGGAATGTTTCAATGACGCGAGCAACGCGCCGCTCCTCGGCAACACGAAACAGACGCTCCGACTCAGCCGTTGACGCCCACCAAGATCGTTGCTCCTCAATGTAGCGATCGATCGCATCGTCCGTGTTCCCCGGAAGTCCCGTTTTGCTTCCGGCGAGCGCTGCCAGGTATTCCGCTTCCTTGTCATGCGGGACGAGGATCTTACTCCCCATCATGCTGAAGTTGTTGAGATTCGCTTCATTGAATGCTTTGATCGCGGACTCACGCCCTTCAAGACTGAAATCGTGTCCCTTCAGCAAGGGAACCATGGCGTGTTGAGATGGGATTTGAAGGGCACTGGCGCCGACAGCCAAGGCGATGATCACACCTGCCGCAACGAGAACGATGGCAGTCTTCACGCTTCCAGAGAGCGATTGCCAAAAATCGACGGCGCGTTGAGTCGGATTCGTGTTTGTCGGCTCTTCCGAGGCCATCCGGACCTCTCCTTTGGTACCAACGAATCACGTTCAAGGACGAAGCTTCAAGTCCGACAAATGACGAGGTCATTTGTCAGGGGGATCATGGACGACGTCCCCGTTTCCTCACTCCACCATTGAAGGCAGAGAAGCATATCGTCGGTGAATCCGCTGGTGATGGTCCGCCTTTTGCAATCAGATTCTATTTGCGTCAATCGGAAGATAGCCAAGTTTAGACCGGCATCTGTCGTAATTCGTCAAACGCTTGAGTTAATTTGTTTCGAATCTGAACCATCGTGCGAAACGCCAAGTCTGCCTTGTTTACCGCGGCCGCCAATTCTGCCGGGTTTAAATCCTCTCCTGTGGCGGAGCGTTCCACCAGATTCTCGACTCGGGCCTGCGTATGGTTCACTTCTCCGATGGACTTCATGAACATATCGGTGAAGTTCTTTGCCGGCGGCGTGTCAATCGTGGGTGGCGTGATCGGGATGCCGGTCGCCGATACTTGGTCGATTCTCATGACTCTTTCTCCTTGCCCAACTCTTTTCGGTCGTTGTCATTTTCTCTGGGCTTTTGCTCCCGTGGTGGGGCCGTTCCGCGATTCGCGTCGCTTCACGCCGCTTCCGGGTCTTGTTACGAATAAAGCTGAATCACCTGATTATTCATTGCCTTGAAGACCTCAATGGCTTGGACGTTGGCCTGGTAAGCCCGCGCCGCTTCGAGGGCATTCACAAACTCCCGCGTCATGTCGACATTCGGATAAAGCACATAGCCTTGATCGTTGGCGTCAGGGTGACCCGGCTCGTAGCGAAGGCGAAAAGGCTCCGCTCCAAGATTCAAAGGATCGTTGGGATTGTCCTCGTTGATTTCAGCGACATGAACGCCTGCTTTGCTTCCGAGTTCTGGAATGCCGGGTTGAAAGATGACGCGTTGCCGCACGTAGGGTTTGTTTTCTCCGGCGGCATTTTCCGTCGTGCTGATGTTTGCCAAGTTATTGGCAATGGTGTTGATGCGCGTTCGCTGCGCGACGAGGGCGCTCGCGCTGATATCGATTGGGTTGATCGAGGACATTCTTCTGTTCCTCCTTTTTCCTCAAACGTCTACTTGCGAAGGCGTTGAGTGAGCGACGTTGTCTTCGGGATCGTCGCTTCCATTAGGCGGTTTCCGAGATCACTGCCTTAATGAGGTTGAGTTGGTTCCTCAAGACGCTGGCCGCCCGCTGATGTTTCATCTGGTTCTGGCTCAATTCGACCATGAGTTGCTCGACGCCACGATTATTAGCATCGTGAAAGACGATTCCCGACAAGTCACTCCCCGCGCGCTTTGAACCGTCCGAATGAGGATCGGGCAATTGCAGCCGCGTGTTGTTGGGGTTTGCTCGTCGATTGTCATTGATCGCTTTGGCGAGAGTTTTTTCGAAGTGTCCGACATCGATATCCCGCATCTTGAATCCGGGAGTGTCGATGTTGGCGACGTCGTCCGCGAGGACGCGTTGGCGTTCCTGCGCGAGCTCCATCGTTTGCTGCAAAACGTCGGTCGCGGTCGACCCAACGATGTTAAATAGCCCCATGACCTTGCTCCCTTCCTTGGAGGCCACGTTTGGCGCCATCTCTTCGATTGAGAGATGAGACCAGTAGGGTCAAAGCGCTTCGCGGTAATTCAAAAGGTGAGACGGCTCCGGCCGAGAGGCCGTCGTGTAGGCATCATTGACGCCTCGAGCGGTCGATACTTCTTCCAAATCGTTCTGGACGACGTTGATTTGTCCGACGAGCAGTTTTTCGCAATCTTGCTCCGTTGAAATCAATTCCGCCAAAAGATCTTCCACGGTGGAGAGAGCCAAATCGATCATGCTCCGATCGTCGGCAGACATCGTCTGCCGCAGATCGGTCCAACGATCTTTGTAGGGACGCAGCTTCGACTCAATCTCAGCCACCCGTCCGAGAATTTGCTGTTTGTGACCAAGGGTCGTCAGCAATTGATCGATGTCCCCTTCCTCGATCAGTTGCTTTTGTTGACGCGATAAATCCAACAGGGAGGTGTAGCAAGCTTGCTCGCGTCCAAAGTATTCCAGGAGATCCTGAAGCTCTTTCGTCTTCACACGAGTTCCTTTCAAGGAGTGCCGAGTAGCACCTGCATTTGTCGGCGAATATCCTCGCGATTACGATCTGACTCTTTGAATGCCTGCGGACTGATCTGATCAAGGATCCAGAGTGCCTGGCGAAGCGAGCTTTGAGCGTCCGACGGTCTTCCCAACTTCTGGTAGGCCGTCGACATCTCAATGTACGCCGTCAAGCATTCCGGATCCTCTTGATAACGATACGCCACGTCCTGATACGTCTTGAGGGCTGCGTCCCAGTCGCCGAGGAGCATTGAAATCCGACCCAGGTTGAACAATGAAGACTGCAATAAGGTCGAATCCTGATTTGTCAATTTCCCTTTGTCGTCGAATGTGGTGAGTTTGTCGGCCAACCGACTAAATTGTGCGTGCGCGCGATCAAGTGTTTCGATCCGCTCCTCACGAATTCGGGCCCGCTCACGCGCATTCAGCTTTGATTCTGTCAGCGCCAGATCCAACTTTTCGGCGATTGCCATGTAAGCGTCGCCGATGTAGTTCTCTGCATTCAGACTTCGAGGATCATCCGGATAGCGTCTGACATGCTCGTTGAACTGTTCGATAGCCTCTTCGTACTTTTTTTCCTCGAATAGGAGCTTTCCGTATGCGAAAAGTGACTCACGCCATTCCGATGCGGAGGGCTCAAGCTCTTGATTTTGCCCATTGAGGTTGAAGAGCAAGAGGCCTTTGGCCAGTTCGATCAATTCCTGCTTTTTCTTCGCCACCTCGACACTTTCGCCTTTTAGGTTGCGAGCGATCTCGGCATAACACTCCGCCAAAAGAATTCGGCCTCGAAACCGATCGACGGCAGTTGTCGTTTGTTTCAGGGCGTCTTCCATCACAGCTTTGGCCGCTTTGAATTCCCCCTCGGCCATGTAACATCGCGTCACATAAATGCGAGCGGGAAAATCTCTGGGGCCGCCGACATGGGCGACGATGAATTTTTGGAAGATGGGTAAAGCCGCTTCGAAGTCGCATCCATCAAACAAGTGAGTTGCCGCCGCCCAAAGAAGAGACGGATATTCGTCCGTTCCCTCACGTGCCTTGGCAACCAGAGAATAGGCGCGACCCGCTTCGCGGTATCTCGACCGAGATTCGAGTTCGAGATGGCTTTTCTTCAGCGGATCGTCCACTTTTTCGATTTGGGCATTAAGCTCATTGGCGAGTGATGAACTTGAGATCGCAAGAAGTTTGTCGGGTTGTCCCGGCTCGACGATCGACATTCGAAACTCGCCGAAAAGCTGCGCTACCGCGATCGCGTTGATGAAGTTGTGAGAAATCATCTGTTCGCGAGTCCAGAGGTCAACGAACATGTCACGAAGTTGATTGGGCCGAATGTACTTGTTGTCAAACGTCTTGGGATTGGCGATGCCTTTCGTTGCGGTTCGAAGGGCTTCGATCGACTCGGCTGCCATCCCCGCGCGAGAGTATACTTCCGCAAGATAGAAACGGGCAGCCTGTTCAAGTGGGCCCGAGCCAATTTCCGCGATGACGTTTTGGAACTCGTGACGAGCTTCGTCATAACGCCCGAGATCGGAGAGTGCGACACCCATCCAAAGCAGGGTTTCCGCTCGGGCTTCGTCTGATAGATCCTCTTCCGCCAGTACTTTCTCGAATGTCTGAATGGCTCGCTGATAATCCATCCTTGCGAGCAATTCCTTCAGGCTTTCAGGATCGACGACAGTGAGTAGGTCCTCGCGCAGGCGATTGACGACGTTACTGTTCGCGCCCTCGACGGGTGCCATCTTCGCCCGATATTCCTTGACCCACTTCGCCCAAGATTCGAGCGAATCATTCGATTTGACGAGTTCGTGAATATCCGCTCGGCGAATGCGTGTGCCGGCATCCAGAAGCGATTTGCCGAGCAGATAAGACGCGCGAACATTCTGTGCACTCGAGCCATGAACCTTCAAAAGTTGCTCTCGCGCGAGTTCTGGTTTGTCGGAAGCGAGGAGGATGTCTGCATAATGAAGCTGAGCCTCCGCCCGTTCATCCCGGTCGAGGCCTTCAATCGCTAATCTTCTTTCAGCATAGGATTGCGCGTCATTGGTACGTGCTGGAGAGGGAAGCATGGCTGCTTGGGCGAGGAAACCCAGAATTTGAGATAGACGATAATTGTTTTCTTTTCGTTCCTCATGAATGCGGCTGAGTGCATCGCCAGAAAGGTCCAGTTCAATGAAGGTACGAAGGAGGTCGTCCAACTCGACCGCTTGTACATTGTCGCCGAGTCCTGACGTCTGCTCGATGGAATCGATGAACTTGATGAACTCCTCCCGGTGACCATCTTTCCACAATTCAGCTGCTTCCTCGGAGAAGTCTTCAAGTTCGTTTGGAATGGTTTCGGCATGTCCCCAGTGTTTCAGTATTTGATTGATCGTTTCAGGAGCCGTCTCTGGGTCGTGGACCAAAATCTGCAATTCTCGCCGGTCCAGAATCCAATCGATCACTTCCCGCCGGTGAAGCGCGTCTGCAAGAGCGGAGTTCGCGGCAACGAGTTTGGATTTCGATGTTTCTTGCGAAAGAACCGTCGAAGCGCCGAAGAGTTCATGAAGCGGCAGGCGTTTGTTGTCTGGAACGCCTGCTTGAAGAGCTTGGCTCTCCGCCTGCAAAGCCTTTTCTCGATACTGGCGGGCAGTCTCCGGGTCGTCCTGGGCGGCCTTAGCCAACTGTTCGTTGGCGTACCCCATCAGAAAATAGATCTCACCTTTGCTTTCAGGAACACGCCAGCGTCGATCAAGAAGAGCTCCGAGCGAACGCCTGGCGGCGTAAGGATCTCGGAAAGTCAGTTCGCGGGCCTGCGCGAGTTCTGTGAGATACTCATCGCGAAATTGGGATTTGGAGGGACCCTGCCAAAACCAGATTCCAGCGCTCAAAGCCGCCAAGCCCACGACGAAAACGGGGAGAGGCCAGTTGCGCGACAGGAATGAGCCCTTTGGCTCTTCCGCCACCGCCTCGCCTTCATTCGATTTCTCGTGTGCTTCGTCGGCCATTGCACTCGGTTCTCATCCGCGGATCGCGGACGAAACCCCCCTTGAGCTATTCCAACACTAACTCCGTGTACGATGATCACGCTTTTCGTTGCCGCAAAAACCGACCAAACAAGGGCACGAAGCCGTACGCTTCGTGCGATCTCCCTCGTGGGGTACGTCTCTCAAAGGTGTGCTTCTCATCTGGTGGAATGGGTCGCCATAATCGTCGGCGAGCGTTATGTCAATATGAGTTAGGGTGTTCCGCCCTGAGAGAGGCGCCAGTCAATCTCCGCGAGTGATTCCAGAAGCCTGGGCGCTGTTTCATGCTGATATTCGCCAAGAGGGAATTCATCGATTTCGGAGGAAAACAGCCGTTTTGGGAGCCAAGATGAGCGTGGATCTCAAGACCTGAGCTTGAAATGACCGGCCCAGTACCCTAGGTTAGCGTCGGCCCCCGAACTTTGCTGACGGGGGCTCTGTCCGTTTCTGTGATGGGTGTGAAGAGCACTATCTGGGTAAACGTGACAAGCACGGGGCATAGCGCAGTCTGGCTAGCGCGTCTGCTTTGGGAGCAGAAGGTCCTCAGTTCGAATCTGAGTGCCCCGATTCGATGACGACTCCCGATTTCTTGGGTGAAGCGACCCACCGGTCACGATGCTCTCCATTCAGACCGCTCAAAACGACGCAAATCAATTAGCGAATGATTTGAGATGAATTTAATCGTCTCTTGATTGATCTAAAGCGCTGTCAGCCACATCGCTGTCATCATTGACATCCCTCACCTCGGCACGATCTTCAATTTGACTTCTGCATGATTGCAACGCTGCACTCATTCCGCGATCTCGCATGCTATCGTTCAGCGTGATCGACTCTCCCCAAGTCTTATTCGCCCCTTTTTCTTGGAAAGAGACCCATGAAGACAAGATGGCTCGCAATGTTGTTTGTCATTGCCGCGTCGGCAATTGGTTCGCGTTCGGCGGATGCATGCACCGGAATCTCGCTGACGGCAAAGGATGGTGCGGTCCTTTACGGCCGAACGATGGAATGGGGAGCATTCAATCTTCAGTCGCGTCTGCTTCTCTTGCCGCGCGGAACCGAGTTTGTGGGGAGCACACCAGACGGCAAGCCCGGGATTAAATGGAACGGTAAATACGGCGTCGTTGCGATCGACGCCCTTCACAAGCTAGCTGTGATGGATGGCTTGAATGAAAAAGGCTTAGCGGTTGGTACCTTCTATCATCCCGGCTTCGCTGTGTATGCGGCATATGATCCCGCACACGCAAGTAAGTCACTCGGCCCAACGGAAGTCGCCCATTATTTATTGACGAACTGCGCGACGGTCGCGGAAGCCCGGAAAGCAATGGAAGGGATACACGTCGCCCCTGTCGTGGAACCGGCGCTCGGTTTTGCGCCAGGCGTTCACTTCATGGTGACTGACCCGACGGGCAATCACCTCGTCATCGAATTCCGTGAGGGAAAGACGACATTCTTTGATGCACCGTTGGGAGTGATTACCAATGCGCCGGACTACGATTGGCATATCACAAACCTGCGGAACTACATCAATCTCTCGCCGGTCGCGCTTCCGGGGAAGAAGATCGAGGACCTCGACTTCAAACCACTCGGCGGCGGCAGCGGAATGATCGGCTTGCCCGGCGACTTCACTCCTCCTTCTCGCTTCGTGCGAGCCGTCGCTTTCTCGCAAACCGCACGCCCGACGAAAGATGGTCCAGAGACTCGCTATGAAATGTTCCGCATCCTCGACAACTTCAATGTGCCGCTTGGAGCATCCGAAGGAAGCACGAAGAATCCCGATCCCAAACTAGAGGGGATGCGGAGTTCGACGCTCTGGACAGTGGTCAGCGATACGAAGAATCTCGTTCTCTACTATCACACGATGAACGACCGCCGTGTGCGAGCCGTGAACGTCGGTGCCATCGACTACGGCAAGATTGCCGGACCGATTCAAGTGCACCCGCTCGATGAAGTGAATGAAGAGGATATCAAGAACATCTCCTTCAAATAAACGAGTCTCAGCCAACGTCGAAATTCGGAGCCGGCATCATTTCCTTGGTGCCGGCTTCTCTGTTTTCATGCGCATCAGTCCGTTTCATCGCATTTTTCCCTACTCTTCGAAATCGGCTATTGACCACCTCAACCGACGGCGTTACTGTACTATGTAGGTAGTACAGTAAGGTTCTCGCCATGCTGATCGTCATCGAAACAAATTCTGAGCTTCCGATCTACGAACAGATCGTCCGGCAAGTGAAGTTCGCCGTCGCGACCGGGTCTCTTCGTCCGGGGGACCGGGTCGACAGTGTTCGTGATCTCGCCAAGAAAATCGTCGTCAATCCCAACACCGTCGCGCGCGCTTATAGAGACCTGCAAGAGGATGGCGTCCTTGAAACGGTTCGGGGTCAGGGACTCAAAGTCTGTTCGCGTGCGCTTCGTCGTTGCTTAGCCGAACGGAAGTCTCTTATTCGCGAACGGCTGCAGGAGGTTCTGCGTGAAGCGGCGCAGAGCAACCTTTCGCGGGAAGAGATCGAGGCGATCGTCGAGGAAGAACTCAACCGATATGTTCCCGTCGAGGAGGTCCCATGAGCGCGGTTATTGAACTAACAAATCTCACGAAGTTCTATCG
>JAIEPU010000240.1 GCA_019748235.1 bacterium | reverse complement strand
CCGGAAAATCCGCCTGCCGAACAGAAAGCCGATGCCTCGGGCGAATCAAAGCCGACGGAGAAGGTGGAAGAGCCTAAGCAGGAAAAGCCTGTGGAAACCTCGACTCCCAAGGACGAGCCGAAACCCGAGGGGCCGAAGGCCGAGACAAAGTCCGAGCCGAAGAAGGAGTTCCATGACGTGCAGTTGGAAAAGGCGATTGAATACTTGCGTCAGAAGCTCAACGAGCCCGCCAAGACAGCGGCCTAGCCTCGCTTTGGCGGTATGAGCTCAACGGCTCATGCCGCTTTGATTCCCGCCTAAGCGTGATGGCGTCGGCCATCCGATTCGTATCGTGATCAAAAATCGTTCTCTTCCGATAAAGAACAACAATTCCCATGGCACTCATTCTTGGCATCGAGACAACATGCGACGAAACGGCAGCCGCGGTTTTCTCCGACGAGGCACACATTCTTTCGAGCGTGGTGGCAACTCAGGCGGAACTCCATGTCAGGTATGGCGGTGTCGTCCCAGAAATCGCAAGCCGCGCTCATGTTGAGCGAATCCTGCCCGTGATCGACGAAGCGCTCACCAAGGCGAATGTCCGAATGGCTGACTTGAGCGCGGTGGCGGTGGCCTATACGCCGGGCCTCGTCGGTTCCATTCTCGTCGGACTCGCGGCGGCAAAGGCAATCTGCGTCGCGCAGGAAATCCCGCTGCTCGGAGTCAACCATCTCGAAGGGCACATTTACGCGTGCCAGATGATTCACCCCGAACCTGTCTTCCCGTGCATCGGCATGGTCGTCAGCGGTGGGCACACGAATCTCTTTCATTGCCTGTCGGCCACCGAACTGGAACTCATTGGTTCAACGATTGACGATGCCGCCGGCGAAGCTTTCGACAAGGTAGCGAGTATCTTAAAGCTTCCCTATCCCGGTGGTCCGAACATCGAACGGCTCGCCCGAAGCGGAGATCCCAAAGCACACGATTTTCCCCGGTCGTTGATGGAAGATGGAAATCTCGACTTCAGTTTCAGTGGTTTGAAGACGGCTGTGCTTTATAAGGCGTATGGACAGAACACGCGCCGAAGCGATCGTGAGTTGCCGGACAATGAGGTTGCGGACCTTGCTGCCAGCTTTCAACACGCGGTCATTCGAGTGCTGGTGGAAAAGGCTCGGCGGGCCCTGCGTCAGTTCGATGTAAAGGTTCTTTGCGTCGGGGGCGGCGTCGCGGCGAATGGAGCATTTCGCTCGGCACTCGAAGAAATGGCCAAGCGAGAAAAGATCACTCTCGTCATTCCGCCGCTGGCGCTCTGCACAGACAATGCCGCGATGGGAGCGGTCGCGGTGGAGAAGTTCCGACGGGGTGAATTCGATTCGCTTGATCTCGATGCCGCGGGAGGATTATTGCGGCGACACTAACGAATTCGAATTGTTTGGATGGAGATAGGTGTTCTTCAGTAGCTGCAATGCTCGATGAAGAGAATGGTGGAGGCCCGTTCGCTAGTTTTTGGACTCGAGTTCTTCATTGGCCTGTGCCAATCGGATCCGCTTCAAATATCCGAATGACTTCGCATAGAAGTCCGAGTCGGTCATGAGTGTCAGGGGCCCTTTACGGCCGAGATCCTTTTCAACGTAGACGTAGTCTCCCGGTTCAATCACGATGGGTTCCTTGTCAGTCTCTCGATGCCCGCGGACGTCAATTTCCTCGGCGAAGATCTGCGGCTCCCCCCCAAGTTTCTGGCTTGGACGAACAACTCTTACGCGGTAACCACGCTGGCATTCAGGACAACCAATCCGGCTGATCAGATTTTCAATCGATTCCGGGCCGTGATAGGTGATCGGTCGTGGAGCTTTTTCTGGGAAAATCCCTGAAACGAGAATGTGCTGGCTCTTGTATTCCGCCACTTCGACGTGGACGTTCTCATACGCCGAGAAATAGTCCGCGATTTCGGGGCATGTCAGGCCGTCAACATTCATCGGGTCGATTCCCGGGATGCGAAGTGTCCCGTCCAGCGAGACTTCGGCGCGGATCGGCTCGCCTCCCTTGACTGGCGCCACGAGAAGAATGTCACCAGCGCCAACGCGGTAAGGCGCGCCGTCGGACCCGCCATGGGCTAGTAACGGTGGTTTCATTGAGACAGAGTTTGTTTGACCGGTTTTCGACTTGCATCCGCCGGTGAAGAGGACCGAGCCAGCAAGAATGAGTCCGCAAGCTTTCAATGCCGCGAAATGGCAGGATCGGCAAAATAGGAAAGAGCCTGACATTTGTGCTCCCCACACCTCTTCTCGGACTCTTTCGACCGAACTCAGCAGGGAGGTTTAAGCTATTCATTCTCAGGTGCTGCGAGAGGGTCCGAAGGCCCTTCGCTGGACCTTTTCCCTGGCGACGCATCACGTTTAATGCGCCTACCGCAGTGGAACAGTCGCGAACATCCGGTACAAGCGATACGATCACTACGATCGTTCTAAGTTTACGCCGAATCGCCAATGGATGACGCGATCGTTCCGCGGATGTCTTCGCTCGAACGAATGGACTGCGGAAGGGATCTTGAATTTTAGGGGATGGGGAATTCATGTCGATCAGCAACGCGACCCCTTTGATCGTGGGTATTTCGGGCATTCGTGGCATCATCGGTGAGAACTTCACTCCTCAGATCGCTACCGACTTCGCCGCAGCTTACGGAACGCCACTCATCGGTCAGAAAGTGGTTGTCAGCAGGGATGGTCGCAGCACCGGTCCGATGATCAAGCATGCCGTCATCGCTGGGTTGTTATCGGTCGGATGCCGAGTCGAGGACATCGGGATTGCTGCTACCCCGACCTGTGGCTTTTTCGTGAAAAAATCTGGAGCGGCCGGTGCCATTCAAATCACCGCCAGTCACAATCCTCCGCCTTGGAATGGTCTGAAGCTGTTTCGCGCGGAGGGTTTTGTTGTGAGCCCGGAGGCCGGAGCTCAGATCGCGAAGAATTACAATGAGCGCCGATTTTCTTTCGTCGACTGGAAGCGTGTTCCAAGTGTTGAAGTCATCGATGATCCTCATCGTCCCCACTTGGAAGCGGTTCTCGCCTCGGTCGATGTGAATGCGATTCGTCGCCGAAAGTTCCGGGTGGTGCTCGATGCCAATCACGGTTCGGGAAGTGCCTTTGGGCCGCGACTCCTCGAAGCGCTCGGCTGTGATATTCGAGTGTTGGGGGGAGAGGCGGACGGTCGATTCGAGCACGAGCCCGAGCCGATCGAGGAAAATCTTAAAGGACTTGCACACGCGGTGCGGGAATACTCTGCCGATGTCGGCTTTGCCACTGATCCTGATGCGGATCGCCTGGCGATTGTGGATGAGACCTCCCGCTACATCGGTGAGGAGTATACGCTTGCCCTGGCGATTAAGCATCGGCTGACGCAAGAGATGGGTCCTGTGGTGATCAACGGTTCCACCAGCCGAATTTCAGAAGACGCAGCTCGTCATGCCGGCGCGCGGGTGATTCGGACCAAGGTCGGGGAAGTCCATGTCGCCGAGCGCATGATTGCCGAGAACGCGGTCATCGGTGGGGAAGGGAACGGCGGCGTCATCGATCCCCGAATCGGGTACATTCGAGATAGCGCGATCGGCATGGCAGTGACGTTGGAAATGCTTGCCCTCCGCGAGCGGCCCCTCTCGGTGTTGGTGGATGAGATTCCACGATACGTGATCCGAAAGGAAAAGTTTCCGGTCGATCGTCCTCGATTGGGAGAGACACTCGATCGGGTGGCTGAGCATTTCAAAGAAGGCTCGGTCAATCGCGAGGACGGAGTTCGGGTCGATTTTGAAGACGGCTGGGTTCAGCTTCGTGGAAGCAATACCGAACCGATCGTTCGAGTCATCTCTGAAGCACGGACACCCGAAAGAGCCGATTCCTTGTGCCATGCGGTCAGGCGGATTGCGGTCGGTTAGCCTTTCGATCGCTACCGCAGGAAAAGTTGAAATTCAACGAACGCCGGCAGCTCCTTTGCTGTCGGCGTTTTCGTTTGCCGCGATCATCCCCTCATTGACCCGTTGGTGTACAATGATCCGCAATAGAGCAGATCATCATGCTGTTCGTCCGAGATGGTCGCGAAGAATGAGAATGGCGACGGGCGAACCTATTCCAGCATTGTTCTGAGGATAATGACGGTTGATCAAATTCCTTCATGCCGCCGACCTGCATCTCGACAGCCCGCTTCGGATGCTCGAACGCTACGAAGGTGCTCCTGTCGATGAATTGCGGCTCGCCACTCGGCGCGCGCTCGTGAATCTGGTGGATCTCGCGATCACCGAACGAGTCGATTTCGTCGTTATCGCGGGGGATCTTTATGACGGTGATTGGAAGGACTACAATACCGGCTTCTTCTTCATCAAGGAAATGACTCGCTTGCGGGATGCGAACATCCCAGTGGTTATGATTGCGGGCAACCACGATGCCGCAAGCAAAATGACCAAGTCTCTTCGACTTCCCGATCACGTTCGTTTTCTGCGCGCGGATAAGCCCGAGACAATTTGTTTCGACAATCTTGGTGCTGCTATTCACGGTCAGAGCTTTGCTCGCCCGGCGGTTGTCGAAGACTTGTCGCAAAGCTATCCAGACGCAATTCCGGGAATGTTCAACCTGGGGCTGCTTCATACATGTGCGGAAGGGAAGGAAGGGCACGCGGCGTACGCACCATGCAAGATCGATAGTCTTGGGCGGAGAGGTTACGATTACTGGGCACTCGGTCACATCCACAAGCGTGAGATTCTACACTCGGATCCACTCATCATCTTTCCGGGAAACACTCAAGGTCGCCATATTCGAGAAACTGGTTCCAAGGGTTGTATGTTGGTTGCCGTGGACGATCGCAGTCAGGTGTCCACAGAGTTTCGTTCGCTGGCAGTCGCGCGCTGGGAAGTCGTCCAACTTGGCGTCACGACAGATGATCGCGAGGAGGATTTGTTCCAGCGGATCCAGTCCGCGCTCGGTTCTCTTTGCCAAGAGGTCGATGGAATGACGACCGTGTTTCGAATAATTGTTGGGGGAGAATCTTCCTCGCTCAACGGAGATATTGAGCATTGGCTCAGTGAAATCCGATCACAAGCGACACAGATTTCGGGAGGCTCACTTTGGGTCGAAAGTGTGAAGTGGCGGATTCGTTCGCCCGATGCTTCTCAATCATCGGACGACGGCGGGCCGATTCACCTGTTGATGCAGGAACTCGACGAGATTCGCTCGAACTCCGACGAATGGAACGTGCTTTTGCAGTCTGCCAACATCATCGATTTCCTGAGACGGCTCCCGCCGGAATTTCGAGTGAATGATCTGACGGGCGAGGAATTGGGAGAAGATTGGCTCCGCGAGGCGCTCGACGATGTGGGGCCTCTGCTCCTCGATCGATTGCTTGATCGACGGGAGGACCGTCGATGAGGTTTATCGAGTTCCGGATGGAGGAGTTTGGGCCGTTTAAGGATATGTCCCTTTCCCTCAGCGGTGGACAGGAAGGTCTGCATCTCATCTATGGTCCGAATGAAGCGGGAAAGAGTTCCACTCTTCGCGGCATCGAGCAACTTCTCTTCGGCATTCCCCATCGAAAAGCAGAGGCGACACTTCGGCTCGGCCAACAACCGAGACTTTCCGCTTCGCTCAGACTTTCGACAGGCGAAGAACTGGGAATCACCAGACGAAAGGGACAGAAAGAGACTCTGCGCGACGCGAACGATGTGCGAATGATTCCAGAGGCGGAACTTCAACGCTTTTGCGGAAACATCGACCGCAAAATCTTTCAGACGATGTTCGGTCTCAGCCATCAAACGCTGATCGAAGGGGGACAGGAGCTTCTTCGTGGACAGGGAGAGGTGGGGCAACTTCTCTTCGCCGCCGGCGCCGGACTGGCGCATCTTCGCCGCGTTCGTGAGGAACTCCACAATCAAGCGGAGGCCTTGTTCCTGGTACGCGGGAAGAAGCCGCGAATCAATCAATCTCTTGACGCCATCACCACTGTTCGAAAACTGGTGACCGAGGAGGGTGGCAAAAGTCAGGAATGGGTGGAACTCGACAGTGCGTTACGAGCCGAGGAAGCAAGACGGGACGCTCTTGTCCATCGATGGGCGGAACGACAGAGCCAGATTCGGAAATGGGAGTCCATTCGAGAGGCAGTCCCCTTGGCCGCGCGTCACGCGGAGCTCGAGGCATTAATGCGAGAATTAGGTGACGTCGTCCGATTGCCGGATGATTTTCGGGATCGCTTCCGCGAGACCCGCAAGGACCGAGAATTGGTTCGGAATCAAATCGAAGGACTTGAAACTGAACTCGTAGAGCTAAGGACAGCGGAGCAATCGATTGCTGTCAATTCGGAACTCTTGCTCCATGAAGCATTGATCGAACAGATCCATCAGGATCATGGCAGCCATCTGAAAGCCGCGCGAGATCGGCGGTCCCTTGCCGACCGCGAATCACGATTGTCGGAAGAGGTAGATGATCTTCTCAAACAACTAAGGACGGACGATCCATCAGAATCTCCACTCTCGGAACTCGCAGTCGTCGACCAGGCCAAGCTCGAAAAGCTCTTTCGAGAACACGAGCGACTCATCAATCTTATCGAACAGAAAACAGCGGAGGTTGACACTCTCTCCCGCAAACTCATGAAGGTTGAGCGAGAGGAAGAGTTACTTGGTCCGAGCAGAGACGTGCGGGAATTATCCCTCCTCATCGTCCGAGTTCGTCGTTTGGGGGATGTTGATGCTCGCTCTGCTGAATTTGAGGATCGCTGTGCGAAGCAAGAACTTATCCTTCGCCGCGAAATCGATACGTGGAAGTACTGGAAAGGTTCGATCGATGAATTGCTCCTACTCCCACTCCCCACGTTGGAATCGATTGAAGATCTCGAGGAGAGCGGCGCGGGGCTGAAGGAACGCCGTACCCAGTTTGACACGAAGATTCAGGAGTTCGAAAACCGGCGGAAACTGCTTGAAGAGGAAATCGCTCGACAGAATCGAGGGACGGAGTCACCCACCGAAGATGAGCTTCACCGATTACGTCAACATCGAGACGAGTTTTGGAAAGTCATAAAGCGAGCTTGGCGCGATGGCGAGCCACCCGAACAAGTTGAGGCCATCGATCAATTCGAAGAGCGGATTCGGACCTCTGATCATTATGCGGATCGACTCCGCCATGAAGCGGAATCCATCACCCATCTGGCCGGTCTTCACGCTCAGCTTGAGACTCTTCTGAAATCGCTCGAGGAAGCAAGATCCAAGCGAGCATCTGTCGAAGACGAAACGAACGCGATCGTGTCGCGTTGGAATAAGTTGTGGGAAGCTGCCGCCATTCAACCGGCCGGTCGAAGAGAAATGAAAGCGTGGATCAAAACAGTATTGTCCGCTCGAGATTCGGCTCATCAACTTGCGGATCGAAAGCGGGAGAGAGATTCCTTTCAGGACCATTGTGAGTCTCATCGTCAATCATTCCTTAGAGTTCTTCGTGATTTGGAATGCTTGGAAGGATCAAGCGGAATTACGCAAACACTTGGTGAACTGGTCGAAACGGGAGAGCTCATTCTTCGTGAGCAGCGTGATCGGCAAACTCTGCGGGATCGCCTTCAGAAAGACAGGCGTGAATGTGAGGAAGAGTTATCGGTAGCACAAAAGCACTTCGACCGTTTGCAAAACGAATTCGATGCCTGGCAGAAGGCTTGGTGCGAATCGGTAAAGCTTCTGCGATTGTCGCAATCCACCTCTCCCGCCGAAGCGAGCGAAGTCTTGCGAGGCTATCGCGAGCTCTGGTCAAAGGTCAGAGATCGTAACGAGCTATCGAAACGTTTGGCCGAGATCGATCGCGATGCCGTCGAGTTTACGGAGCGAGTATCGGAGCTGGCTGCGAAGGTCGCCAGGGATCTCTCATCGCTTCATCCGTCCGATATTGTTCTCCGTTTGAACGAACGCCTAAAGATTGATCGTGAATCGCACGCGAGGAGAACTAACCTCGAGGAGCAGCAGGTCCAGAGAAGGACACGCCTTGGTGAATTTCAAGAGAGGCGAGAATCCCTTGACGCCATGATGCGGCTTTTTCTTGAAGAAGCTCGTGTGACTCTTGAGGACGAAGTCGCTGAGGTAATGAATAAGTCGGATCGTTTGAAGCAGTTGGAACTCGAGCGTTCCTCTCTGAATCAACAACTTGGCCGACTCGCCTCTGGGCAGTCAACCTTGGAGTTCCTCGAAGCCATTCGACGGGTGGAGTTGGACACCGTCGAACGAGAGCACGCTCAAGCGATCGAAGAGTTGAAGCGGATCGAGGAGGAACGGGATGCGGCTCACCGCCGAATGGGTGATCTCGAACGGCAACTCAGGCAAATCGATGGCAATGATCGGACGGCTCGACTTGCCGAGGACATGCAGTGCCGGCTGGCGGAATTAAAACAAGATGCGGCGAAGTATGTCCGTCTAAAGATGGCGTGCGGCGTTTTGGAGCGAGCGATCGAACGATATCGTCGTGAAAATGAGGGGCCGGTCCTCAGACGCGCGAGTGAACTCTTCCGCGAACTGACGCTCGGATCGTTCGAATCACTCGAAGTGGATTACGATGCGAACGGCCAAGCTCTTCTTGTCGGCCATCGCGTGGGACGGCGAGAAGCAGTGGCGATCCCCGCCATGAGCGAAGGAACGGCTGATCAACTCTACCTTGCCCTTCGAATGGCAAGCATGGAACTGTATATCGCTCAGCACGAGCCCCTTCCTTTTATCGTGGATGATATCCTCGTCAACTTTGACGACGATCGCTCGGTCGCGGCTCTCAAGGTCTTGGCTGATTTGTCGAGTGGAACCCAGGTAATGTTCTTCACTCATCACCGACATCTTGTCGAGCTTGCCCAAGCGAACCTTGATCCCGACGTGCTGTTCGTTCATGAGTTGCCCGGACCAATGGATCAATCCGCGTCCCGTTATGATCCTGTCGCGGCCGGTTGATCTGTCGGGAAATGGAAACGAATCGGAGAGAAAGGAGGATCGTCGATGTCAGCGAATCCGCTTGATACTCCAAACGGTCAGACTCCACTTCTTCGTCAGTTTCTCGACCACTTCCACATCGTGCGGACGGGTGATCCCGCGAAGGACGTCGCCAATGTGGCGCGGGCGTTCGCTCGGCTTCCGTATGAAAACCTCACTAAGATTGTCAGGCACGCAGAAGTTGGCAGGCCGACCTATCGTCTTCCTCAGAACGTGCTCGATGAGCATATCGCATGGGGAGCCGGGGGGACCTGCTTTTCATTGACGGCGACGCTACTTCACTTGGTGCGAGCTCTAGGAGTCGAAGCGGAACCGATACTTGCCGATCGCCCCTACGGCCTTGATACTCATGCAGCCCTTGTCGTTTGGATCGATGGGATGCCGCATCTCGTTGATCCTGGGTATTTGATCACAGATCCGTTACCGTTGATACAAGAGCCGCAATTCAGACAGACATCGTTCAATGAGCTCATCCTTGCACCAACTGACGGGGAACGCCTTTCACTGTCAACGGTGAGTCATGGCCGAACGGTCCATCGCCTCTCGTTCAAAACCGCACCCGCTGAAACAGCCGAGTTCATGCGCGCGTGGGATGCATCGTTCGATTGGGATATGATGCACTACCCTGTTCTGACCCGAGTGGACGGGAACGTACAGCGGTATCTTCAAGATCGCCGATTACAAAGTCGATCGCGAGAAAAGCTCTCGAAGCGTGAGATTCCCCTCGAAGAACTTTCCAAGAGCATTCAATCTGAGTTCGGGCTCAGTCCAGTCATCGTGGATCGCGCTTTAAGGATTCTCCACGCGCGGGGGGACATTCATGGCTGAGCCAACAGATGTCGAGCCTGTGAAGGTTTTCATCGCCATTCTTTGGAAAGATGAGGACGCTCTCGATCAAGCGAAGCGGAATCTCACGAACGAGTGGGGCGAGATCGACTTTGAGGGGCCGGACCATCCGTTCGATACGACCCATTTCTATGACGAGGAAATGGGGACCGGACTTCACCGACGGATTGTGTCGCACTTGGAGTTGGTCTCTCCGGAGTTTTTGCCGGCGGCTAAGCATAAATGTAATCGCATCGAAGATGAACTGAGAGGGGCGAAGGGAAGACGAGTGAATCTCGATGTCGGCTATTTGGATCACAACAAGATCGTATTGGCATCGATGAAGGCTGCCGGGCAAAAGATTTATCTGACGGATGGAGTTTATGCCGATCTGACCTCCCGTTTCGGACAGGGTCGCTATCAGCCATTTGAATGGACGTTTCCAGATCTTCGAGATGGTCGATATGACGAGGAATGGGGAAGAATCCGTGAAATCTACAAGCGGCAGCGAAAGGCCAGAGGCATCTGGTGATGTCACCCCTCCCACGAGGATTCTTTGATCGTGATCCGGTCAGAGTCGCGAAAGAACTTCTCGGCAAGGTGTTAGTTCACGAATCGAAAGAAGGTCGTGCCGCTGGATGGATTGTCGAAACGGAAGCATATCTTCACGAGGTCGATCCTGCGAGTCACTCGTATCGCCGACGCACGCCACGCGTGGAAGCCATGTTCGGCCCGCCCGGCCATGCCTATGTTTATGCGATCCATTCGAGGTGGTGCTTTAACATCGTGACACAGCCCCCCGATGTCGCCAGTGCTGTCTTGATTAGGGCGCTCGAACCGATGGAGGGGCTCGAGCTCATGAAGAAGCGGCGTCGAAAGAATTCAATGCTCGAACTCTGTCGAGGGCCGGCCAAGCTGTGCGAAGCGCTCGGGATCGACCGAACATCGAACGGACATGATCTGGTCAGGAGTTCAACCCTTTACGTCACAAAAGAGCGATCGAAACCGATTCCACGTCGTCAAATCGTTTGCACCCCGCGTATCGGCGTGACGAGCGCGCATGATCTCGAACTGAGGTACTTCGTTGAGGGCTCACGCTTTGTGAGTGCGAATAGAAAACGGCCTTCATTCGAATGACATCGGGCCAAATCCGGCGCTACTCTGGCGGGCCGTCCTGGGGATGGATTGGCTTCTCCTCCCAATAAGGTGTTCCATCCTTCAGCTCGATGAGTCGAGAGTGACTTCCCCGTACAGGAGCAGCAATTTCTTTCGGAAGCCATTCCGCGAGTTCGGCTTTACGGTTTGCGAGTTCAGGTGTTGACGCCAGGTTATGCCACTCGTGACGATCGTTTCTCAAGTCATAGAGCTCTTCCGAACCGTCGGCGTAGCGAATATAGCGCCAATCCTTGGTGCGGACGGAGTGATTGCCCGGTCCTTGGCTGGTGATCGCCGGCCAACGGCGCGGTGAGTTTGCATCATTGAGCTGATCAACGAGGCTGTGTCCTTCTAGTTTTGTCGTTACGGTGAGATGCGATAGTGACGCAAGCGTCGGATAGATGTCGAGAAGTTCCACCGGTTGATCACAAACGGACCCTGCTCTGCATCCTGGACCCGCGAAAATGAGAGGGACATGTGTCGATCGCTCCCAGAGAGAGTTTTTGCCGGTGATTCCCTTCTCGCCGAGGTGCCAGCCATGATCTCCCAGGAGAACGACAATCGTGTTGTCTTGTTGACCCGAGCGTTCGAGTTCATCGAGAACGCGGCCGATCATCGCGTCCACATAGCTGACGCAAGCAAGATAAGAACGGACCAGATTCTTGAGTTCTCCGGTCCGGCGCAGCCAAGAGACGCGCGGCTCTGGTGTTCGCCAATAGAGATACCACGAGAACGGAGGAGTATCGTCCCGATCGTTTTCGAGGAAGGGGGGCATCGTTAGGGATTCTAAGGGATAAAGATCAAACCAAAGTTGAGGAGCGAAGCAAGGGACATGTGGACGATGAAAGCCGACGGCGATGAAAAGAGGCTTCTGCCGTTTATTCGCTAATTGCTGACATGCCCATGTCGCGGTCTTGTAATCGGTGGTTTGTTCATCTCGTTCGGGAAATGGCCCCCAATCGATCGCGCGTAAATTGTCCTTGATGTCGACGAGACGTTTCTCAGGATAGGGACCCATTTCACCAGGCGATCCCCAAGTGAACGCACCTTGCAAATCTTTTCGAAGTGGCCCCTTGATGTGAAAGATCTTACCCCCGATCGCGACTTCATAACCATGATCGGCGAATAACTCCGGCAAAGTCAGATGATCCTTGAATTCCTTCGAATCGCGAAACCAACCTTCCAGTGTGTAAATGCCGGTCGTGGTGGGGCGTAGGCTGGTAAGAAAACTTGTGCGAGAAGGGTTGCAAAGGGGGGCTTGGCAGTGCGCGGAGGTGAACGTCACGCCGCGCGCCGCTAACCGATCGAGATTTGGCGTCCTCGCCTGAGGGTGACCCGCCAATGGGCCGATCCAGTCGTTCAAATCATCAACGGTAATCAGCAGCACATTAGGAGGAGAGGTCGAATGAGAAGACATGGCGGCAAAGAAGCATCCGAATAACGAATGCACAATGATGGCACCGACCATTCCGATTGTTCCTTCCTCGCCATGAGTGGCCCTCCACCCACTATCGTGGAAGTTTGTAGCTTGGACAAGGGATAGAACGGGGATACGAACAACGAAAACACGTTCCTCCCCATGAGAGAAGGAACGTGCCGATGGTTTTCGGTTCTTACCTCTCCCGCCAAAAAGGCGACTCTCAAGGCTACTTTTTATCAGCAAGATCAGGAGATGGTGTCACAATCGATGCCTGTGGGCCAATCTTTGCCGGCTTGGCGGAGAGCCACCCCTCGCTCAGAAGCTTCTTGAGTTCGGCGATGGTCTGGGACTGATTGGGATCTTTATTCAAGTTGACGTATTCCTTTGGATCCGTCGCATAGTCGTAGAGTTGAGTGCTTCCGTCGGGCCATTCGATGTACGTGTTCTTTTCCGTTCGGACGGCGTGGCCTAATGAATTCTGACGGCTGACGACAGTGAAAATCGCTTTCTTCCAAGGCGTTGCCGGCTCTTTGAGGAGGGGTACGAAGCTGACTCCCTCAAGATTCGACGGCGTGGGAAGCCCCGCCAGTTCCGTGAGGCTCGGATAGATATCGACGAATTCGACCAGGCGCGCGGAGGAAGCATTCGGCTTGAATCCAGGGGCCGCGACGATCAGTGGAGCTTTGGCCGATTCTTCGAATAGGCTCACCTTTGCCCAATAGCCGCCATGTTCTCCTAAGTGCCAGCCGTGATCACCGATGAAGATCACTACCGTGTTCTTCCAAAGATCCAGTCGGTCGAGCGTATCGAGCAAGATGCCCACCTGCGCGTCCATGAAGGTGGTGGCGGCGAAATAGTGCGAGATCGTCTCCTGGACCTGCTTCTCCGTGAACTCAGGATGAAACTTCCCATTCTTCGCGATCTCTGGAATCTGGCTCAAATGATCCTTGGGTTCGCTCGGCACTGCGATTTTCTCTGGCGGATAGAGATCGAAATACTTCTTGGGGGCAGTATGCGGCAAGTGCGGTTTGTGAAATCCTGCAGCGATAAAGAATGGGCCATCTTTGTGCTCCTCGATTAATTGAGCGACGATGCGGGCGGTCTTGCCGTCTGGCTCCTCGGCATCCTCGTTGTCTGTTGCTTCCCAAGGGAAGGGAGTTTCTTCGTTCGCCTCTACCGACTGTCGCTTCTTCGCTCTCTGTTTCTTCCCTCCCTTTTGATCGCCGTTTGAGTTCTTGGCATTTTTCCGAGGACGACCCTTCGCATTCGTTTGATCATCTTCGTCAGATTTTGCTGTGGCGTTCGGATTTTGTTGGGGGTCCGTCTGAACGTCCCATGTGACCGAATCCGGGAATCGGCCATGCGCAATTTTTCCGATTCCGGCGGTGAAGTAACCGTGCTCCTTGAAGTACTCAGGGAGAAGCTTGTAGTCTTTGCCTAACTCGACGCGCGGCTCCGTCAGATTGCTCAGGACTTTGGTCGATTCGGGAAAACGGCCACTGAGAAACGACGTTCGCGATGCATTGCAGACGGGATAGTTGCAGTAGGCCCGATCGAAGCGGACACCATGCGAGGCGAGCCGATCAATGTTCGGCGTCTGCACGGCTTGCTGACCGTAAGTGTGCAAGACCGTCGTGTTCAGGTCGTCAGAGACGATGAAGAGTACATTCAACTTCTTCGTCGTCTTTTCCTCCGCTACAGATGGGACCGCGAACCACGGGATCACCACGCATGCCACCGCAAGGGGTGGCAGACTTCGGGTGAGTTGTCGAATCAAGGTGTTCACTCCTTCGATGAGGCATCTTGTTGGGAACTATGTGTCAGGGAACATGTCGTGATCAAAGGTCGCCGGTCGATTCTCCCTCCCGAATGGTGGCGAGGGCGCGCCATAATCTCACATCGACCGAGTCACCGATGAAGTTGATCGAACCGTCGGCATAGAGAACGTTCACTCCACCCCAGTGCCGGCTGGATGCGGTCAAAGCCCCTCCCTGGTTGTTAATGCTACTGCCAAGGTCAGTCGATGCGGAGGCATTCTTTTTCTCTCTGGCGCAACTGATCGTGTTGGGGGTCATGACGTGCATGTAGCGAGTGGTGAAGAGCTGGCCGTTCAGCCACATCCGACCCGCTTCAGAAGATTGATTCGCTGATCCAACAGATGCCTTCACTTGCTTGCAGGCGTTGTAAACGTCGTCCACCGT
The DNA here is from genome assembly GCA_019748235.1 of bacterium. Taxonomy (GTDB): domain Bacteria; phylum Planctomycetota; class Planctomycetia; order Kolteriales; family Kolteriaceae; genus JAIEPU01. The sequence goes on along the minus strand of JAIEPU010000240.1, from coordinate 21,414 downwards.
TTTGTTACTGTTGTCGATTCGGTAGATGTCGCTGCTGACTTCGATAGCGTTATTGTCACCGTCTCCGGTGTTTCGTTCACTAAACAGAACAGTCTTTGACGTGCCGTCGTAGATATCGCTCATGCGAGTGAAAGAGATTTCAGGAAAAACGCCGTTGTTGGTGTCGTCGGCATTCCAAAGAGCGCCAGCACACGAACGATAGTTCGAACGTCCGTTCGCAACCGCGCCCGAAGAGTAGCTTCGAGTCAGGTCCGCGGGGCAAAGATAGATCCCGATCTGCGTTTGGCGAATCGTATCGTTTGCATCGTCTGCGGGTTTGACCTGAAAATTGATCATGTCGTAATACTGCTGCTGTTCGAGGAACGGAAGGATGGCAGCATGCGGACTCCAGTTCTTGCTGAGTCCGCCAGTAAATGTATCCGTGCGACCGGACGGAAACATGTCGAACTGAGTGTGGTACGCGATGAGTGCAACACCGATCTGGCGAAGATTGTTGCTGCACGAGGTTCGCCGAACGGCCCCTTGAACAGCCGATAATGCAGGTAATAGCAGTGCCATCAAGATGCCGATGACTGCAATCACAACTAAGAGTTCGATCAACGTGAATCCACGACGAGGTTGGCGAAAAGGTGCTCGGTCGTTCACGTTACCGTGAAGGATGGGGGAGTCGGAAGTCATTTCATTTACACCCGGGGTTATTGGCCGGGCACTCCGGTTGATTAAATCCATCTGAGGGAACGCGAGCAGCGAATGGGCAAAAGGCAAAGCGTGTGCCAGCAGAGGGTCCGCTTCCGTAGAGCGACTCTTTCCCGAAAGTTGGACTCGATCAGGATGTTTCACTTCTATGGTAGATCACTGAGATTTGCTCGATCGAGTAGATGAGCTGAAGCGAGGAAATGATGTTTGTGTCTGTCAATTGGCAGAGCAAATGAGGTGTGGCGAAATGGGTAAGTACGATTCGACGGCTGGAAAATGATCTCGATCCACAAAATAACGCAGTGGCTAATGATGGCGAATATTGAGGGTGATTCGTTTAGATGTTTTGAGTGAATGATCTCTGGGCTGGGTTATGTCACGGAGCCCGTCTATTTCGCGGTGAGACGTACTTGCGATGAGTGACTGGCAACGTGCGGCTTCCTTTTTAATGAAGCTATAGTTCAAATCTCAACGCATGATTTGGAGCGGTTTTGCTGAGTGATTTTCCAGCGAATCAAACGTTTTCATCGATTTTGACTCAATGACGTCATGAGTTCGGCACGCCGCCTGCGTTAGCGTTTATTTCGTGCTTACCTGCAATCTGCGTGTTGGCTTAACTCCTGCGGTCCTGCTTCTTAAACGTCAGGCTACCCAACCTAGGTGACGTGATCGTGTCGCGCCGCGGCACCTTCCGAGAAAGGGAAATCTCATGCTTTGGTTGTGTTGTTAATGCCATCCTCCATGTTGTCGTCTCCGTGATGATGACGTGACCCTCCTTTTACTTCTGCATCCGTTCAGACTCTCTCAACAAAGGACTCTCTCTCATGTTTTTGGTCGCAACCTCTCGTCGAAATCGTAAGTCTTCTGGCGTGAAGCGATGGCGCTCCTCGCTCGCGGCGATGGCGCTCGGTCTCATTCTTCCGAACACCACTTGGGCTCAGTACACGTACGTTCCAACGGCGAATCAAACGGGAAACTGGACCGCAACGGCTCGATGGACTGGCGGGCCGGCGGGAACGGTTCCAAATGCCATCGATGCCACGGCGACGGTCAATCTTCCAGCCTCCACTGCACCGACGGGCGCGTATAATCTTCAAATCAGTAATACCGCGGGTGCCGCCATCACGATTGGCTCACTCACCGTGAACAATGCCGCCAATCAGTTGGGCAACTTTCGAATCGGTGCGAACGGTAACGGAACGTTGACTTTCCAGTCGAGTAGCGGGCCAGCCACTTACACCGAGAATCCCGCTGGGGTGGATGACGCGACAACGCTCACCAAAATTTTCGCCCCCGTCACGTTCGGATCCGACACCATCATTACTCAGAATCATGCTCTCACTTCGAACGTGGCGACGGAGTTCGGAAAGACGAACAACAGCCCAGGCGGCGTGACAGCGGCGAGCAACATCACCGTCACTAAGGAGGGTGCCGGCAATGTGACGTTCAGCGTGGCTCCCACCGCTCCAGGGACAGGGTTCCAGGGTTCATTAGTCATTAACAACGGTGCGGTTCGTGATGAGGTTAACGCTTTCCAGAATGCCGCGGCGGTGACCGTGAATAACGGTGGTCAGTACCAGATCGGGACGAGCACGCTCGCGAACTGGACCTTGGGAAGTGGTTCGATCCTTACGTTGAATGGCCAAGGAAAGAGTACGGGTGTCAATCCGGAGGGTGCCCTTCGCTATCAGAACAACGCGTTCACCACGAGTTTCAACAATAGCGTGAATCTTCAATCGGATTCGGGGATTTTCGTGAATGCGAACTTGGCACCGGTTGCTCCCGCTCCTGTCACCTATGGGCATCTCACGCTCTCGCAATCAGTCTATGGTCAAGGCGGCCTGACGAAGCTTGGCGAAGGAATTCTCGAACTCAGTGCGGCGAATACTTATGCGGGCAATACCGTTGTCAACGCGGGAACCCTTCTCGTGAACAACACGAGCGGTTCGGCCACGGGTGAAGGTTCAGTGACCGTGAATGCGGGTGCAACGCTCGCCGGGTCGGGAACGATCGATGGGTCCGTGAGTTTCGTGGGTGGAACGCTGGCGGCGGGCAACAGCCCAGGCACGATCCATCTCGGGTCGACCTCATTCGATGCTGCTTCAATTCTAAACTACCAACTCGACACTCCGGGTATCGTCGGCAGTGGCGTGAATGACCTCGTCGAAGTGACGGGAGATTTGACTCTGGACGGCACGCTGAACATCGAAGCTCTCGCCGGATTCGGCATCGGTAGCTATCGCTTGTTTGACTACACCGGCTCACTCGTCGACAACGGACTCGATCTCGGATTGATTCCGAGCGGGTACAGCTATTCGATCGACACGTCGGTCGCTCATCAGGTGAACCTCAACGTAACTGCGGTTCCCGAGGCGTCCACGATGATCCTTTCGGCGATGGGTGTTGCCGGATTCGGACTGGGGCTCATTCGTCGCAAGCGTGCGGCGAAGGTTGAAGTCTGATCGGAAGAACCAAGATGGAAAGCGGAGGACCGCGTTGCTTCCGCGACGTGGTCCTCTTTCGAAGGTGAGCGCAGCAAAGACGGGGTAAGATGGTCTTACCCCGTTTCGCATTTCTTGAATGACGAAGTCGTTGTTACAACGTCTTCAAATACTCGAGCAGTTGAGTTCGCTCCTCTTCATTCAGCTTGTCGGGGAATGTATGGCCCGCCGCGCTCTTACCATTCTGCTTGGTGTCGAAGTAGTAGCGACGCTCGACCGGAGATTTGACTGAAGAGGGAACAGAGTCAAACGTATCGATCTCAAGCCCGATCTTCTTTTGATCGTAGCCATCCTCCGTGCGCTTCCAGACAACGGGACGATCCTTGGAGTGGAGAAGGTGCCAAAGGGTCGGCACGGATCCATTATGGAGATAAGGAGCCGTTGCCCAAATGCCGTCAAGTGGCGGCGCGACATATCCTTCGGGCGTCATATTCACTTTGTCGGTGCTGGTCCGATTGAACCACGAGTGCTCATAGAACTCGAAGCCGGGTCGGCCGAGCGAGTCATAGCGGACGCGATCGGTTCCAATGACGTCAAGCGGTACGTTCACATTCGGGTAGTCGCTTTCTTTGCCGTAAGTGCCGTGACACTCGCTGCAATTCTTGTTGAAGACGACTTCTCCCTTTGCGGCGAGGTTTTTGTCAATCGCCCAAGGGTACTTCGGCGCTTCGAGAGATAGGATGTACTCGTAGATCTTCTTGAAGTCTGGTTCGAATTCCGCGAATTGCTTGGGCCCGTTCGCGGGAACCATCAGGAACTGCATGAGCGAACGATGGCTGCGGGGAGCAAATCCATCGGCATAAAGGTGAGACTTCTTCTTGACGTTCCACCACGGTGGAGCGTCCATGTCGTGATGAAGCATGTGCGGAGGCCTGGCCGTCGGCTTGTAGTTCAGGTCGTAGTCGCGAAATGTCGCCAGCGCGACTCCAAAGATGACCGCATTGGTCGTGCCGCGAGTCGTGCCGAGTGGAACCATGACCGAGCCGACATCCATATGCGTCAACTGCTCCTTCGAGCGGAGCTTAACGTTGCGGACATCGTCAATCAACGTTTGAAGGGCGATGTGAGTATTCGGCAGTCCAGGGATCGTCACACCATTCACCTTGCCGCCGTGACAGGTGAAACAATTCATCACCCAACCCCCCTTCCCGTCGGGGGTGTATTGCAGAGGTAAGTCTCTTTTTTCGCCGGGGACATCCTGGAAGCCGTATCGTTCAAGCATCATGGCGTGCCGTTCGGCCGGAGTCGCCTTTTCGTATTTCTCGCGAGCGGGTTTCTCCCAAGAGGTCCAGAGTTTATCCCAGTCTTCTTGATCAAAGTCGGGAGGCAAGTAGGCGTGATCGAGGAGGTTTCGATATCCCTCCACCGGATCTTTCGCGTTGCCGCCAGCGAGCGCCGTGGTGGAAACAGCAAGCAACACCAGGGCAATGAATTTGCGATCGATCAATCGATCACTCATGACGAACGTCCTTGACTTGAAAGAGCCAGAGATATGGGGACCCATTTTATCTTGGTCAGTGGAGACTGAAATGTGGACAGGGAATGTCATGAAATGTCCGGTTATTTGGAGGAATGAGTCCATTCATTCGAACCACGTCGTGATTGAAGCTCTAAGTCTAGAAATGGATCGCGCGTAATAGCGTTTCATAAGTTCAATTTGGAACAGTGGTTACGACGTGCCTCAGATTAATTCGGCGATCGGTTTTCCCTGCGAGAGGATGGGCGTCGGCCGTCCGAAAAGATCCGGATAGTGTTGGTCGACGGGAACACCGAGATATTTGTACCAAGTCGCCAATAGATCTCCTGGGACGAAGGGACGATCATGCGGCTCATCCCCTTTCGAGTTCGTTGAGCCGATCGCTTGCCCCATGGGGAGTCCGCCCCCTGACAAAAGGACTGACATTGAACGTCCCCAGTGTTCGCGACCCGGATTGCCGTTGTGGTAGCTGATGCGGGGAGTGTGTGACATCTCTCCCATCACGACCAGCATTACCTTTTCCGAGAGTCCTCGTTCATGCAGATCGGAGATCAGGGCAGAGACGACTTGATCAAGTATCGGCAAGCGAATCTTCATCTGGTCGAAAATGTTCCAGACGCTCGCATGATCGTCCCAACTAAAAGCCTTTTGGCCAGGGACGCACGGGAAATCGATCGTGACGAGTCTGACTCCTGCCTCAACCAAGCGCCTGGCGAGTAGGCAGCGCTGGCCGACTTCGTGCCTGCCATATCGATCACGAATGGCATCCGGTTCACGATCCATATCGAAGGCATTTCGCACCGCATTGTTGGCGAGCATCGATAAGGCTTGGTGTTGAAACGTATCGAGCGAATTCATGATGCCTGTTTGATCGTGAGCCCGTTCGAATCGATCGAGTTGACCCCGCAACGAGGCGCGATCTTCAAGCGTCTTCAGCGTCGTGGCATCAATATTCAGGGCCGGGACTTTGAAGTCGGGTTTCTCTGGGTTCCCGGAGACGTTCAGTGGATCGAGGCCGTTTCCCAAGAATGCGGAGCCGCCGTAGCGGATCGATGGAAACGCAACGTGGGTCGGAGTGCCTGGACGCCTCGGTCCGACGGCCCGCGTGACAACCGAACTGAAGTCGGGGTACTTTGGATGATAGGGCGGGGTCTCGACAAGTTCGCCTGGATAGCCCGTCATCATCGTGTGCGTGCTGTTGACGTGCCCCGGACTATCGTGGGAAAGAGACCTGATGATGGCGATCTTGTCGCCATGCTGGGCCAGTTTTGGCAAATGTTCCGAGATATCGAGCCCCGGAACGTTCGTCGAAATCGGGCGAAAATCACCTCGATATTCGATCGGTGCATTCGGCTTGAGGTCGAATGTCTCCATGTGGCTGGGACCACCCCAAAGCCAAAGGAAGATGATCGATTTATCATTCGAAGGGGAATTCGTGGCCGCCTGGGCGCGAAGGACATCCGCCAGCGTCATCGAGCCGACGCCGAGCACTCCCGCGCGAAGGAAGGAGCGACGCGACATCGTTCCTTCGCAGCGTCCGAAAAGGGGGCCCCATCCGCTCATCGTTGACGGCTCGCTCGGTGAATGTAAAATCTGCTTCCTTCCGTCGCATCAACGGCGGGAATGAAAAGCATTGGCGACCGCAGAGCCTTGATTCCAACAGATCGAGGGGGAGAGCGTCAAGTCATAACTACTTGGCAAGTGGACGGTTCATTGTTACCAAGCGTAAACCCCACTCATCATTTCGATGTTGCGGAGTGGGGAGGTTGCTCCGGTCTTGGGATCGCTGGGCCAATCCACGCGGGAAACTTTGGCGTGGTGCGGAGGGCACAGATCGCGACGAAGACGATTCCACCTAAAAGCATGAGGATACTCAATTCTTGACCACGCGTGAGGCCGAAGAGCTCAAATCCGATGTCGGCATCAGGCATTCGGAATTGCTCGCCGATGATTCGGGCGATCGCATAGAGCACGACGAAACTTCCCGCCACAACGCCGGGCTTGCGTGGCCATGACCAGAGGATCGCAAGTGCGATGAAGACCAAAAAACCTTCGAGCCCCGCTTGAATCAGTTGCGAGGGATACCGAGGCGTAAGGATCGGCTCGACGATAGGGATGACTTGCGCATCCCCTTTTTGAACCGCTTCGAGGATGTGCTGAAGCGTACCGGCGAGTTGTTCACGAAATTGAACCGGATCACCAAGCCATTTGAGCCAAGTGGCGGGCTCGACTCCTACTTGCTGTGCGGCGGGGGCTAAATCGGCGAGCCCTTCACCATCTCGTGAAAGGAGTTCCTGAGGAAATTTGACACCCCACCAGAGGTTAGGGGGACAAGGTCTGCCGTAAAGTTCGCCGTTAATGAAGTTCGCAATTCTTCCAAAGCCAATACCTAGTGGGCCTGCTAGACACGCCAGATCGAGCAAATGGAGTAACCGAACCTTGTGGCGGTAAGAGAAGATCCAGATCGCGATGAGCGCGCCGATGATCCCGCCGTGACTCGCCATTCCGCCGTTCTGCAGCGCGAAGACACCCCAATAAGGGAACTTGTCGGTAAAGCCGAGCAGTTCAGGCTGATAGAGGAGACAGAATCCCAATCGACCGCCGATGAAAGCTCCGATCAAGACATTTAAGCAGAAGTCGAAAGTGAGTTCGGGCCGAATCATTGCCCGGCCCCGTTTCGCCATCCAATGGAGGATCAAGTAACCGACGATCGCGCCCGCGAGATAAGCGGTACCGTACCATCGAAGGCCCATGCCCGAGCTAGGAGGAAACTCAACGATGAAGGGATCGATGCGGTGCAGATAGGTAGCAAGGATTCTCGGATCAAGCATCGCCATCATCGAGAATCCTTAGCTGCGTGACAATTATTCGAGGGGGTCTGTTTCAATCTTTCGTAGATTGCGCAGAGTCTTGAGATTAGGGAAGCTAACTTCCTTCCATCTCGAACCACTCGACTCCATCAACCGTCCATGCACGCGCCCCGGCAGGAAAATAGTTCCAGCGAAGGACTTCTTCAAATCCACTGGCGAAGCGAATGCGGATGAGGGACTCATCGCTGATGTTGGAAGCCATTTCGGGAAACATGTCTCGAACAAAGAGTCGCGCGGCATCTTCACCGAACGAAACATCCGCAGGGGCGATGAAAGAACGACCTCGCCGTATGGCTCCGGATGCCGCGACTGATTGCATGTCACGCGAACGGAGCTGAGCCCAATCAAAGTCTGCCATAAGGGGAGCATGATCGGACGGCTTCGATCCTTGTCGCTCTTCCCAGTCGACCCAACAGCGATAGCAGCGATCCTCGTGAGTCCCTGGAATGAGAATGTGATCGATGCGGAGTCCTTCATTTCGCTGATAACAGAGATCGTTGTAATCCCACCAAGTGTAGATACCGGCATCCTTGTTGTGCTGCCGGAATGAGTCGCTGAGGCCTAGGCCGATCAGTTCCTCGTAAATGGCGGTTAGTTCGGGGTTGAAGACGGCGGATCCACGCCACTTCTCCGGGAGAGCAACGTCACGTTCCTCGGGAGCGATGTTGAGGTCGCCGCAGAGAACCATGCTGTCCGCGTGCCAGTTCTTCTCCTTGAGCAAGTTGATGAGGGCACGCAGCCATTTGAGCTTTTGCGAGTACTTGGGGGACTTGGCGTCTTCTCCTCCCGCAGGGACATAGGTGTTGACGATGCGAACGCCATCGATGCTGGCGGCAATGAATCGTGCTTCTTCATCAAGATCCTTGTGCCCCATCCCTCGAATGACGTCGGTCGGTTCGGATCGAGAAAGGATCGCAACGCCGTTATAAGTCTTCTGCCCATGTAACTCTGCGTGGTAACCGAGATCGCGAACCTTATCGACCGGAAAATCTTCGTTGGTGCATTTCAGTTCTTGAATGCAAACGACGTCGGGCTGGCGCGTGCTGAGCCAACGAAGCATGCGATCTTCACGCATGCGTGCGGAGTTGACGTTCCAACTGGCAAAGATCATGTTGGACTCCATTCCGGAAAGTCGATCCGCTTCCGGCCGTATACTCAAGCTTTGTGTAGGCTGGGTCGTTTGACCCAGCTATTTAAACGCCGGCCAAGACTCGTGCTGGGTCTATAGGACCTAGCCTACCGGATGAAGGGCACTTACGTCCCAGTATGCCGGTTTACCGCAATCGTCACGCGGATTCTACCAGTACGCCCTCCGGAAAGTCGGTCCGCTTCCGATCGTGATCTCGAAGGCGAAAACTGGTACAACAAGAATCAGCTAAGGAAAAATAAAGCAACCCGCGCCGAGCCGGCAAGTCCTTTTCCGATGTCGAATAGGACTTAGCATGACTTCGTGGCAAAAGTTGCGCTAGCGGAAATTAGTCCCAGACCCGTTCACCCTTCACGGAGATCGCTCAGGATGAGTGCTCGACCGTTCGTTCATTTGAACTGTCACAGCCATTACAGCTTGCTGAAGGCCGCCGGACAGATTCGCGGACTCGTCGCGCGCGCCAAAGAGCTGGGGATGAATGCCCTGGCATTGACCGACGCCGGTAATCTTTATGGGGCGATCCAGTTTTACGATGAGTGCAAGAGTGCCGGCATCAAGCCGATCCTGGGGTACAAGGCCAACATCGCGCCGGGGGGATTGAAGACATCTTCGAGTGGTGGCATTGTCCCCACCTATCGGCTCACCATTCTCGCCAAGAACGGAAATGGGTTTCAAAACCTCATCAAGCTCGCCTCGTTTGCTTCGGTGCATGGACTCGATGGAGACATGCCCCGACTCGACCGGGCGACGCTCGAAAAGTACCACGAAGATCTCTTATTCTTTTCGGGAGAAGCCGAGAGCGAGATCGGCACGCTGATCGAACGGGGACGTTTCGAAGAAGCGGTATCGACTGTTGAGTGGTACACCCATCTCGTCGGCGACCGTTTCTTTCTCGAAATTCAAAACCAGTCACTCGATCGTCAAGGGGAGCAACTACGGAACATCGTCGCGCTGGCGGATCATGTCGGGGTGCCGGTCGTTGCGACCAATAATGTCCGATACTTGAAAACAGAGGATGCGTCGGCTCACGAAGTGTTGCTCTGCATCCAATCGGGCAAAAAACTGAGCGATCCTCATCGCCCGCGGCTTGGGAGCAGCGAGTTTTATTTGAAGAGCCCGGACGAAATGTACGCGGCTTTTCCCGAGTTCCCCGATGCCGTCGCGCGGACGCAGGAAATTGCCGATCGCATCGACATCAAGCTCGATTTCACACGGCACTTCCCGGTCTTCACACCGCCTGAAGGAAAGACCGTTCAAGACTATTTGGCGGATCTTTGTGAGAAGGGATTTCGTTGGCGTTACGGTGATGAGGTGCCGGCGGCGGCTCGCGAGCGATTGGCGATCGAACTGGGCGTCATCAATAAGCTCGGCTTCGCGAGTTACTTCCTCATCGTTTGGGACTTCGTCAATTTCGCCTTGGAGCGAGGCATTCCATGCACGGCGAGAGGGAGCGGCTGTGGCGCACTCGTCGCTTACCTGCTCGGCTTCAGCAATGTCGATCCTTTGAAATATGATTTGCTGTTCGAACGGTTCCTCGACCCAAGCCGTGCGGAAGCGCCTGATATCGATATCGACTTCTGCCAGAAACGCCGCGAGGAAGTCGTCGAATACACCCGCGAGAAGTATGGGCAGACGAACGTTGCGCAGATCATCACTTATGGCACGATGGCGGCCCGCGCCGTCGTGAGAGATGTCGGCCGCGCGCTCGAAGTCGAATTGAAGCGAGTCGACCAGATCGCCAAGGCGATTCCCGGCCTCCCCAAGATGACCCTTAAAAAGGCGCTCGAGCAGAGTCCGGAGCTGAGCAAGGAGTATGAAAGCGATCCGCTCGTGCAGAAGCTGGTCGATATCGGCAAGGGGCTCGAAGGACTGGCGCGAAACGCGGGAACGCACGCAGCGGGTGTGGTCGTTGCGGATCGCGATCTGACGGAATATGTTCCGCTTCAGCTCAGTAACGGAGCAACGATTACTCAATGGGAGATGACGGTCCTCGAAAAGGTCGGCATGCTCAAGTTCGACTTTCTCGGGCTCCGCAACCTGACGCTTCTTACCGATGCGGTCGCGCTCGTCGAAAAGGTCTATCAAACCAAGATCGAACTTCTCAAGCTGCCGCTCGATGATCCGAAAACGTACGCGCTTCTTCAGCGCGGCGAAACGAAGGGAATCTTCCAACTCGAAAGTGAGGGAATTCGCAATCTGCTCGTTCGCATGAAGCCCGACCGCTTCGAAGACATCATCGCGACCTGTGCTCTCTATCGCCCCGGACCGCTCGGCGGCGGTATGGTCGATACCTACATCAACGTCAAACATGGCCGTGAGGAGGCATCCTACGCCCACGTCATCATGAAGCCGATTCTAGAAGAGACGTACGGCGTCATGGTTTATCAAGAGCAGGTCATGCGTATCTTGAATCGCCTGGGAGGAATCGAACTCGCCAACGCGTACAAGTGCATTAAGGCGATCAGCAAGAAGAAGATCGACGTCATCGCGAAGTACAAGACAGAGTTCAGCGAAGGGTCACAAAAGCATGGCCTGACTGCCGAGCAGGCAGATGAGATCTTCGCGCTCATCGAACACTTTGCGGGGTATGGCTTCAATAAGAGTCACTCGACCGCTTACGCTCTCATCGCGTACCAGACAGCATACCTGAAGGCACATTATCCCGACGCATTTATGGCGGCGCTTTTGTCGAGCGAACTCGACAACACCGACAAGTTGGTTGACCATATCGACGATTGCAAACGAATGGGGATCGACGTCAAGCCTCCCGATGTCAACGAGGGAGACGTCAGCTTCACCGTGGTTGACGGGGTCGTTCGTTTCGGCCTGGCGGCAATCAAGGGGGTGGGTGAGCGGGCGATCGACGCCATCGTCTCCGATCGGCAAAAGAATGGTCCTTTTCGAAACATCTTCGATCTTTGCGAGCGGGTCGACACGCGAGTGGTGACGAAAGGATGCCTCGAAAGTCTCGTCAAAGGGGGAGCGTTCGACAGCTTCGGTGGGAAACGACGGCAACTCTTTGACGTCCTCCCAACCGCACTTCGAGCCGGCGGATCGGCGAGAGATGCTCGCAGCAGCGGGCAGGGGCTCCTTTTCGGCGGACCTGAAGAAGCTCAGACGGTGGAAGACGTCAGCCATGCGCTTCCAAATGTGCCAGAGTGGAGCGACAAGGAAAAGCTGGCGTATGAGAAGGCGTTACTGGGGATCTATCTTTCCAGTCATCCATTGTCCGAGCATCAGAAACTCCTCCGCGTATTCCGGACCCACGAACTTAATCAACTGGCCGGTCTCCAGCACGGAACGGAAGTAACGATCGCGGGAATGATCTCCGATTTACGACTCATGATCCAGCAGCGCGGACGAAACGCGAATCAGCGATACGCTCGGTTCATGATGGAAGACGCGACAGGGAGAATGTCTTGTGTCATGTTCGCCGACGTTTATGCCGAGTTCGGCGAGCGTCTTAACAACGACGTCATCTGCTTCCTTCGTTGCGAGGTCGACACCAGTCGAGAGGAAGTCGGGCTCATCGCGAATGAATTCATCAGCCTCGAAACGGCGCCGCAACGGCTTTCCGGATCGCTGGTCATTCGCATCGACGGACCCAAGTTAGGGGCCGGATGCATCTACTCAATCAAGTCGATCTTATCGACAAGGCCAGGGCAGTCGCCGGTCTTTTTGAATATCCGGACTGCGAACGGTCTAGGAGTTCGTATGCGAGCGGCGGATGAGATTCTCGTCGCCTGCGATCAAGAACTCGTCAAGCAAATCGAGAGCATCGTCGGAGAAGGAAATGTAAGCATCAGGCCAAACCCCATGGCCCCCCGTACAAACGGTCCTCCGAAGAACGGACGAAGGCAGTTCAGCAAGGCGCGAAACAATTAACGTCGACCGATCGATGTATTTGTTTCAGAAGCAAGCTCGCGATTAAATCCAACGACCATCGTCAATCAACTGCATGAGTTGCGGGCGGAGTATCTTCATTGCTTGCGCGCGATGACTGATGGATTGCTTGAAAGTGGCAGGGAGTTCGCCGAAGGTTTTTCCTTCGCTTGGGATTAGAAAGAGCGGATCGTACCCAAATCCGCCTGTCCCCATTCGCTCCCAGGTGATCACGCCGTGACATCGACCTTCGGATGTCCCGCGGATTGTCCCCGTAGGATCTGACAGTGCGGCGGTACAGACATAATGCGCGGTGCGCTTTTCATCTGGGATGCCGGAGAGTTCTTCAAGAAGTTTGTCATTATTTCGTTCATCGTCCGACGGCTCCCCAGCGAAGCGGGCCGAGTAGATCCCCGGCCGACCATCGATCGCGTCGACACACAGACCGCTATCCTCCCCCAGTACCCATGTCCCGAGAGCTTTCGCAAGAGTTACCGCTTTCAAAGAAGCATTTTCGAGAAATGTCGTCCCGGTCTCTTCCACCTCGGGGGCTTCAGGATAGTTGGCTAACGTGACGAGTTCGAGCGAAGGAAGCGAAAGTAACTCCTCGAGCTCGCGACGCTTTTTGTCGTTCCTCGTTCCCAAGACGAGTCGATGACGTTTCACAGGGGAGATCCTTGAACTACGGTGTGGTAAGGTTACGCGAGATCTCTGTATTCACGTCGTTGAAAGGCGATGCATCCCCAAAGAAGCAGAAATGCGACCACCAACCAAAGGACTGTGCTGGCAGTCTCCGGCGCGATCGCGACGAAGTGCCTTGGATTCTCCGGCGCAACGCCGATGTCAGCCCCCGCGTTGAAGAGGAGACATCGCGTGTGATAGGAGATGGCCATTCGTTTCAGACTGCCCGGCATGTTGCCGACAATTGTCTCGACCAAAAACGCATACACCACGCTCATGATCAAAGGACGTGGAGCAACCGCTCCGAAGAGAAGAAAGAGAACCGTGTACGCCAGCGTGCCGATTGCAAGTCCGGGGAGAAAGCGAAGGAACACCGCTTGCCCCGGTTCTCCTCCGACGAAGCAAATTAACCCAAACGAACCTAGCACCACCGCCATCGCGACGGGGACCACTCCCGCTCCTTTCGCGAGATAGATTCTCCATCGGCCCAGAGGACGAGTGAGAAGATAGACGAGCGTTCGATCTTCTCGCTCATCAGCGAATGCGGAGGTGGCGTAGATGAGTGTGAGCAGGGGCACGAGCCCGCTGAGAAAGACATCCATCACGACAAGATTCGAAAATTCGAGGAGCACACGCTCTTTTGGTGGCACCTTCTTTTCCGGCTGCCAACTGGGACGTTCGCGACGTGGCCGTTCCCGTTTGATGTCGTCCTCAAGCGTGATGTTATCGACTTTTTTCCGTTCTCGCATGATGTCGGGAACCCGTTTGGTCGCCCAGGTATAGACGCCCAGAACGATCAGGCCGATGAGGGTCGCGACGAGAATCGACTTGCGAGTGAAAAGCTGCCGTCGAATGGTCAAAAGGGAGAGATACGCGAGGCCACGAAGTTCACGAACCATGTTCAAGCCTCCCGTGCCATGCCGAAGAGAGATTCCGCCCAGTTCGAGTCAGGCTTGAGCCGATCGATCCGGAATTGTTTCTCTCGGACGAGTTCCGCCAATCGATCGCATAAACCGCTGCTATCAGACGTCGTGACGAGGCATTCGTGAACTCCGTCCACCGCGATCTGGATGACGCCAGGCCACTGCACAAGCTCACCCGCAAGCTCGCGAACGCGCTCACAAGTGATTCGAACCCGTTGCGGAATATCGTTGAGGAACTCGCTGATCCGATTCCAACTCCCTTCGCTGAGGACTCTGCCACCGCCGACGAGGATGACACTCTCCGCGATCGATTCAACTTCCTCCATCACGTGGCTGGAAATGAGGATCGTCTTTCCTTGATTGGTCAGTTGCCGAAAGAGCTGGCAGAAGTCACGACGACCCACGGGGTCGAGGCCCGAGAGAGGTTCATCGAGAATCAAAAGATCGGGCGAATGCGCGATTGCTTGCGCGAGTTTAATCCGCTGCCTCATCCCTTTAGAACAGCCGCGAATCACCTTGTCGGCACGATCGGCCATGCCGACGGTGACGAGAGCTTCTTCCGCCCGTTCTTTCGATTCATGGGCCGAATATCCGCATAGCCGAAGCATGGCCCGAACGAAGTTCCTCCCAGACATTTCCTCGTAAAACGCGTCGACGTCGGGGCAGTATCCGACTCGTCGGCGGGAGGGGGGAGCGGAAGGATTTTTTCCAAATATCTGAACTTTTCCGATGCTCGGTCGAAGTTGGCCGGTGATCAACTTCATCAGCGTGCTTTTGCCGGCACCATTCGGGCCGAGGAGGGCGACGATTCCCCCTTCAACAGTGAGCGTCACTTCGTTGATGCCGATGACATTGCCGTACCACTTTGAAACGTGTGACAGATCGATCGGCAGGTCACGCGACGAACGGGCCAGAGGGCTGTCACGCGAAATGCCATTCGATGGAGTCGAAGAGGAAGCGATCTTTTGCATTACTGCACCACCTCGACCGGCTTTAACTGGCGAATGACCAAGGCGACGGACAAAACGCTAATCGCGACGACGATGACCAGCACGTACGGCAATCGCATCTCTCCTGCGGGAGAAATGATGCTGAAGAGTGCCCCGCCGAGCACGCGGAGGTCATAGCGAAGTCCGAGCATCATCCAATTGCCGTTATCGAATACCGCTCGAAGCAATGCACCGAATGCGGGGATGATGAAGAGAAAGCCAATCCAGACCACGATGATCGGCGCTGTTTTGCGGAAAGTGACCGCGATCGCCAGACCCAAAACGCTCGGCACGATCATGATGACGGCGCTATACGCAAAGATGCCGATCAAAATATGAGTGTGATCGCTGACGTAGGTGAAGTTCTCTGCATAAAGGGCGGCTTCGACGAAGAGCGCAAGCGCGGGGACCAGCGTTTGAATGCCGACGACGACAAAAAGGGCGATCAATTTCCCTAGCAGATATTGAAGTCGGCCGATTGGCTTGGAGAGATAAAAATTGATGCCGCCTGCTTGGAAGTCGGTCGCGAGGAGTACCGCCGAAGCATAGGCGAGGGTGATGTAGACACCTTCCGTTTGTCGCAGCAGAAACTCCATGTACGCTCGTCCCGATCCAGTCACCTGAATCTGATCGATAAGCGCGGAAGCGAATCCGAGCTCATCGGAAACCGCCATCTGGCTCTTCAAATAAATGAGCGCGAACGTGATGAGAAAATGAAGCATCGCGATCGCGATCAAAACCCAAAAGAACCAATACCGAAAGATGACGCGGAGATTGCTCCGAGCGATTGCCCAGATGGCTCTCAGTTGACCAAAGCGGACACGAGTCGTGGATCGATACCCGATGGCCGGCGCGACGTTAGCGGACATGCTGGGTCTCCCGATCGAGAAGCCGATGATAGAGCTCACCCAGTTCTTCGAGTTCGGGATCGATCATTCGAAGCCTGACTCCACTTTCGAATGCCGCCTGAAAGATGGTGCGAGTGTCGGCAAATTCCGGTAGTTTGACGATTGCTTCGCCATCCTTGTTGATGCGTGTCCCGTCCAGACCTGCTGTTTTGGGGGTGACTTCTATTCCGTCCGCTCGGAGTCGCTCGATGAAGGAATTTCCCTCTCCCTCCCACTGGATACGGAAGCGGGAAGCCTCGGAACCGACCACCTCGTCAAGCGTGCCGGCGGTCATGATCCGACCATGCTCGATCATCACCACGTAATCGCATGTGTATTGAATGTCGGCCAACAAATGCGTCGAGATGACGAGACTCTTTCCGTGCGACCTCACCAGATCAGCAATCAGATCGAGCATTCGCTGGCGACCGGGAGGATCAAGACCGACGGTCGGTTCGTCGAGCAGCAACAAGTCCGGATCGTGAACCAGGGCGATGGCCAACTTGAGTCGCTGCTTCATGCCGGTCGAAAATCCCTCGACGTTCCGGTATCTCGCTTCGCCAAGGCCGGTATAGGAGAGAACTTCGTGAGATCGTCGAATCGCCTCGCGATGAGATAGACTGCAAAGCTCTCCCGCGAGCGTCACTTGTTCGATCGCTTTCATGCCGGGAAGGAAGGCATCATTCTCGGGCATGTATCCGACGGCGTGTCGAAGGACACTTCCGGCTCGTTCAAGCGGAACTCCCAGGACCTCTCCCGTTCCGTTCGAAGCCCGAATCAATCCAAGTAGGAGACGAAGTAAGGTCGATTTGCCCGCACCGTTTCGGCCGACCAGCCCGGTGGCTCCGGTCGGAAGTCGCAACGAAATGCGGTCGAGTGCCTGAAACTTGTTGTACCAGACGGACACATCTTCAAGGCGGACGACGTCCTTCGTTGGAGCGATCGCCACGGAAGCCGGGGGATTCGTCTCGATCATGGATGGAAGGGAGCCCTCATCGAAGCATTTGTCCGACTGATCATAGATAGAAGCCAACACCATTCCTTGCACGTCGATGACTTTCGAGACGCAGGCGGGGGAGATCAAGCGACTTTGCCAACTTGGTGTTTCTCTCTCGAACTTTCCCAGAATCATATGCGGTGAGCAAGCGGGAACCTTTGCCGCATCACGGAGATTCGCCGTAGAATATTCGACCAATCTTTCCGCAATTCGCGAAAGGTTATCAGGTCTTTAAGTCTTACTCGATAAAGAGTTATCGCATTATTTGCTGGTTTATAGGGTGAAGTGGCGATGGCAGGAGGCCTTCGATCCAGTTATGATTTCGAACGTGACCTCGAAAGTCGAGACGCCGGTCGCCTGCTGTGAATTTAGAGGATTGTCGATGACAGCCGTTTTGGCCGTCTCCATCATTTCGTTGATCGGCTCATTCATTTGTTCGTTGCTTGAAGCCGTCCTTAATGCGCTATCATTAGCCCAAATTGAAGTACTCAAGGGACAGGGGATTCCGCAAATGGATCGCCTCGCTCGGCTTCGGTCGAGGGAGGACGAGTCATTCGCAGCCCTTTTGACCGTGAACACCGTTCTTCGAGTGGCCGCCGCGACCGTTTGCGGAGGGTTGGTGACGCAGATCTATGGACAAGGATGGCTAGGGCTATTTGCATTCGGTTTCACGCTGGCTGTTTTGATTGTCGCCGAATATTTTCCCCGCCGAATTGCGGCACGTACCGCCGCCAAACTCGCTCGATACGTTGTATGGCCCATCCAACTCGTCACTTGGGCGCTCTATCCACTCACCGCCTTCTGGCGTTTGCTCGTGGCTCGCACGGTTTCGGGAGGACTGACGGCGGAAACCGCTCCGACCGAAAATGAAATCATCATTTCCTCTCGATTGGCCGCTCAGCGAGGAATGCTTCGGCCCCAAGAGGTCCGTTGGCTCGAAAATGCGTTACGCCTCGATGAAATTCGGGCGGAAGATTTGATGACGCCGCGTACAGTCGTGTACCGGCTCCCTGCGGATTTACCTCTTTCCCAAGTGCAACAAGGGAGTCAACACTGGGTGCACAGTCGGCTTCCGGTCACGGAGGATCGTGATCCAGATCACATCTTGGGAGTGGTTTATCGTCGCGAAGTATTCGATGCGATCGTTTTCGGTCGTCCGGTGAAAAAGCTACGCGACTTGATGCATAAGGTCGATTTCGTCCCCGCAAGCATGCGAGGGCATCAGCTTCTTGACAGATTCATCACGGAGAAAAAGCACATGGCCGCCGTCGTCGACGAGTACGGCGCATTCATCGGCGTGGTGACGCTCGAAGACGTTCTCGAATGTCTGCTTGGGTCCGAAATCGTTGACGAACATGACCGGCATGTCGATATGCAGCAAGTGGCGAGAGAAAAGGCTCAGCGCTACGAGGAAGTCCTACAATCGACGCCCGGTGAACCGGGGTCGGCAGACAGCGGAATTCGAAAACGCTAAGGTTCCACCACCTCTCCAGCTTCTCATTTTGGATCAGCTCGGAACGACGATTTCGAGTTCTCGATTAAGCGAAAGATGTTCCTACTCTCGGTACTGGAATAGGGTGGGGTTTATCGATAAACTTTGTTCCGAGGTACACCTGTTTCGATCGATCCGGTATCTGCGAGTCTGACCCGGAAGCTGGGGAGCAGTTCTAATCCAGCGGACGAAAGATCGTAAGTTCCGTAGTTTTAATAAGTAGCGGCATGATTTCGACGCCAAGAGAATGAACCGTTCGATGGGCGTTTGACTGGATCATGCGACGAGCGACGAACAGGACACAGATTGAATCTCGATGGGTTTATGAGCGAGTGGGCTCATAGTTCACCTTCATTCGAATTGCCGGCTTCCGCGAAGGGCGTTCGCGGCGGCGGCTGAAAGTACTTTTTTGGAATCTAGTACTTCGACGCGACGGCCATTGAGGAATCGCTCTAGGAGACGACATAGATGAGTCCTCGACCGATGAGATACGACGGTCAGGTGGAATCGAATGGCAAAACCGTGCTGCTGGTCGACGACGATAACGAAATCGTCGCGTCGATGCGGGCTGTGCTCGAGTCGAAGGGTTTCCGCATTTTGACCGCCTCGGACGGCAACGCCGGCCTGGCCATTGCCGAACGAGAGAATCCCGATCTCATCGTCGTCGACATGATGATGCCGAAAAAGAGTGGATTTCTCGTTGTCGAGAAGATCAAGAGAAGCACGAATGCTCCTCCCATGATCATGATCACGGCAAACGAAGGAAGTCGGCACCGTGCTTATGCGGAACTGCTGGGTGTCGATACCTATCTGCGTAAGCCGTTCGCGATGGAAAAGCTGGTGGACGAGGTTCGTCGCCTCACCCTTGGCGATCAGTGAAACTGAACGTCGTTTACGAGGACAACCATCTCCTCGTCGTCAACAAGCCCGCCGGTCTACTGGTCCAAGGGGACGTGACCGGCGAAACCCATCTCCTCAATCTCGCCGAAGACTACCGTAAAGAGCGTGAAGCAAAGCCGGGAAAGGCCTTCGTCGGGCTTGTTCATCGGCTTGATCGCCCTGTGAGTGGCTTGGTGATTCTCGCGAAGACCAGCAAAGCGGCCGCGCGCCTTTCCGATCAATTTCGCCGACGGACCGTTTTGAAGGTCTATTTAGCGGCTGTTGAGGTTTCCTCTCCTCGTGTCCCCCTTCCTCCCATCAATCAGCTTTCCTTGTGGCGAGATCTACTCGATCGGCCGGGCGTTTCCGGTGAGAGAAATACTCGTTCCTTCGAGGGTGGCAAGGAACAGCAATGCGAAACGGAATGCCGACTCCGTGAGAATTCTCGGACGACCGCACTCCTCGAACTTCATCCATTGACGGGGCGTAAGCACCAACTCCGCGCGCAAACGTCCATGCGTGGCTTACCCATCGTAGGGGACCGGCGATATGGCTCGTCACAACACTTTGCGGACGGGATTGCCCTCCACGCGGCGGGACTGCGATTCGACCATCCCACCAAACGAGAGCCAATAGAACTTCAAGCCCACCCGCCCGACTCGTGGAAGCGATTCCCTTTTCGACGAGAGTCGTATCGAATCGATTTTGGGGACTATCCAGATCGGACAGATAAGCGTCCGAGTGCCAACTTTTCGCCGGACCAGGACGAAGAAGATTGAAGAGCTCGATAAACTGATGGCATGGAAGACTTCCGGGAGAATGATGTGATCCATCGGGATGTACGACACTCATGGGTCACGCCGCCGTGCCGACTCGGTCGATCAATACTCTTTGTTTTAATGATCCTCTGCAGCCTCAGTTCCCCTGCAAGTGCCCACCCCATTTCGATGACTCAGACGGATGGCTATGCGACCCGGACCGAACTCAAGGTCTCGATCGATCTCTTCGTGGAAGATCTTTTCCTGTTCCACAATCTTCAACCCACAGATGACAACTATCTCTCGAAGAAAGACATCGCGGAGGCAGCCGAGAAGCATAAAGCATTCTTGCTGGAGCGGTTCACCATTCGAGACGCAGAGGGGACCCTGATTCCTGGAAAGGTCGTGAAAGTCGATCTTCCGGTGATGGAGGAAAAGGGGATTCCCATGACTGACCTCATGCTCCATTCGCTGGTCTATCGTTTGGAATATGCGATGCCTCCGGGGACAGAATTCCTCACCTTTAATCAAACCATGGGGACGACGTCATTCGGGTTCCCCGCCATTATGATGCTTCGGCTCAAGCAAGAGGGGTCCGATGTTCCTTACATGGCGGAGATGCGGACGAATGAGCCGCACACGATTCGACTTGATTGGGAACACCCGCCGCTCCCTCCCGAAGCATCGGAAAAGGAGTGGGAAGAGTGGGACGCCAAGCGAAAAGAGAAATCGCTCGGTATTACGAGTTACAGTTCCGTCTATTCCTTCCTGTATGTGGAAGATTATGAAGTGCGTCATGAGATCTTGGTCCCGCTGTTGACGTTGGAAGCAAGCGTCCCGCTGACGCACAAGGACCCTGACTTTGTGGAAGTGGCGGAGCAAGATGCCGCCAAGCCGGCTATCGAGACGTACTTTCAGAAGGCTAACCCGATCAAGATTGATGGCATCACCGTGAAACCGACGGTTCAGCGTCTCGATTTTTATGGCCTCGATTTCAAGGACTTCGCGCAGAAGGCAGATCGAAAAAGAGTTAGTGTCTCAAATGCTCGAGTCGGAATCATTCTCTCTTATTCCACGAAAAGCCCGCCGAAATCGGTTGAACTGACTTGGGACATGTTCAACAAGTATGTTTGGGGAGCGCAGACGGTCGTCTTCGCTTATGATCAGACGCATTCCCAACTCTTCTCTCCGTATCAGAAAACCTATCAGTGGACGAACCCAGGACGTCCGGCGCC
>JAIEPU010000174.1 GCA_019748235.1 bacterium | reverse complement strand
AAGTTCGATCTAAGCAACCGAAACCTACCCGATCACGGACTGCCACCTTCAAAATCTGCGCACAAGTGCGGACGTTATCGCAGCACAATCCTTTTACCCAAAACTATTCTTCATAACCCCTGGTACAGAAATTACAGGCAGGCCAGATCCATGCTCAAGAGGATAAGCCCGCCGCCGTCGCGAAGGGAGTCGACGTGATCGAGAATCTCCGCGTGATGAAGCTCGTCAAGGCGGCCGTGCTGGTGGCGGAGAGCCTCACTGAGATGCTGAGCTATACGCGCGAGCATTGGCGGCGCATCCAAACCAACAACCCGCTGGAGCGGATCATGAAAGAAATTCGCCGACGGACCCGCGTCGTTGGTGAGTTCCCTGATGGTGACAGTGCGAAGTTGTTGGTTGCGGCCCGGCTTCGTCACATCGCGGGAACGAAGTGGAACACGACGATATCTGAATATCACAAAACTCAGAGAACTCTTGCCGGTAGCAACAGAGCTGTCGGCTGGATAAAGTGTGATGCGGCGATTGATAGTTCCCTCATAAGGGAACTATCAATCAACCCTGCTCGATCTCGGAGGCCTTCTCGAAGCATGTGCGCATAGATCAGGACACTACCATCTCAGCCACTGAAGAGCGATCATCAAACCTTTTGAGTGTCGAGTAATGAGGCAACTTATCCAGCCCGATAGCATCGCGCAGCTCTTGGCTTGAAGCCAACACATCCACGACACGACGATACGTTGTCTTCAAATAGGCGCGGAGCACTAAACAAGTCATGAGCTGCGGCTCTTGTGCGGACTCTTGATATGGCCGCGAGGAATCGACCAGAAAATGAAAGTGACAGCCGCACAACTTCAAGCAAAAGAGTCGTCTTAATAGAATTCTTTTTCGATTAACATGCGGTTGTCAAGATCTTTTAAACAGAGCGAGACAGAGCCTATTCTTCGTAACCCGAGGCACAGAAAGGACAGGCAGCCCACCTCACTTAATGAATTCAATTATTTGAAACATCAATAATATTCAGCAGCACATCTGGCCTTAATTCTTCAAACAGAAATACGTATGGGCTATCGGAGCTCACATTATCCGCTGTCACTTTTTGTAGCGACACGACAGGAACTAAACACAAAATACCAATTCCTGAAACATTCGTCTGCAAAAATTGAATATCGCGTACCGACCATCCCAATCCAATACGCGATATCAGACTGTCACTGACTGCTGTGTTATCCAATTTCAGTACATCAATCGTCCAACACTCGATCAGATCGCCTAATTGGTCCGTAATCTTGGTGCCTGATAGATCTAAAAATTCCAGCTGTGGAAATCTTTCCGCAAACACCTTTGCACTTTGATCATCAATCACCGTACCGTCAACCGCTATCCATCGAAGCCCTTCAATCATCGCCACCTTGCGAAAACCTGACTGATCAACGTCGCTATCACCCAAATCGATTGCACTCAAACCATTAAGCCCTTGCCACACCGGATCTTCAATCGAATTTACCGAACGAACTCCCCGTAGGCTTAAAAAGTGTAACTCTGACGATCTAGTCAGACCTTCCACAAATGGCAATACACTATTTGATACAGAAATACTCGCATACTCACACTTCCTCTTTTCAACAACACGACCAATAAAGTCACTAGTGACTTGTGCCTCACAGCCCAGATGACTAACAATCGTGTACTCGGGCAACGTGTAAGCACTACCATCATCTACAAATTCACGCTCAATTCTAATCTCGGCTGCAGTCTCGATGCTTCGAGTCATTCGCCGGACAAACACGTCGCAAAACGAAAGAACGTCCAACCGCAGACCATCGCTATCTATCGCAACTCCACTATGAACATCAATCGGAATTAGGGTGATATAGAATCCGTCAGCAATTCTAATTTTTGTAGACGTGACCGCATTTAAGTATTTGAATGCAGCGACCGCCTCGTACGTAGCCCACAAGGAAACGAAAACAATGACTCCGAATAAAATATAGCGGCATGACCGAAGCTTATTGCCGCTTGCAATAGGCACGACAATACTCCTGACAGGTTCTTACACCGGCAGCTGTTGCCAAGCTACAAATTTTTCGAGCCGGACCTATGGGCATAGCTTTGCAAATCTTCGACGCAAGCTTTGCATCCTTACACATTTCCAAGCACGTAGTTATGCTGCAATCGCCGACCCCCCCCTTATAGAAGGTTTGTTCCCAACCCTGTTTATTTGCGTCACATTTAGAAGTACAACTCTCCTTGGACTGCCACGGCCAGCCGCGGCCCGGCTGCTTCGTGTCGGGCAACTGAATCGTTATGGTATCGATTTGACTGTTATTTAAACCTAAATCCGCACAATCTGAGGGATTGAAATCGCCTGCCCTCTCGCTATTTACAGATGATTGAAACTTTGTTGATGTACAATCATATATACAAATGCGCTCGTTGATACTACTATTCCACCCAGATTTTGCTGCATTCAGCGTACAAGTGAACCAGACACGACACAATCCCAGTGGATCAGAAGACAATATTGGATTATCAACGACATAAGCGTACAAGTTCATGTCTCCACCTTCGTACCCGATGGGATCTCTCGTCACGAATCTTCCCAATCCCGGATCGTAAGAGCGGTTGCGGCAATGATAGAGCCCACTAATAAGATCAGATCGCCGTCCCGTGTACATGTAGGGATTGAGTATGTCACTTGTGCTATCGGAATCGTTCGCGAAGTTCGCGTCAAGCACCGTCTTCATGCCGTACGGCGCGTAATCGTACCGCTCCACAGTCGCGGCCGACGAGTCCACCACTCCAGTGACGTTATAATTCGCGTCATGCGTGAAGTAGTGACGCACCTGTGTCCCACTCATCGTCGCATCGTAGAAGCGAATCGCCAAGGCATCGATGTAATAGGGATGCCAGACGAACTGCTCCAACGGATCTGGGTCCGCCGTCCCGCTGACCTCTTTGCGAACTTCAATCTCCTGCCAGTCCTCGTTGTAGTATGAGTGCTGAACGCCCCCGCTGAAGGTATTACCCACGATTCGGCGATTCAATCCGTCGTACTCATACGTCGACGTCAAAACCGACACGGTCATTGACACAGGACGATTCCAAGCGTCATAGATGAACGATTGAGCCGTTGATGGATTCAATGGCCAAGGTGCAGCAGTCATATTGCCGCCTCCATCATAAGGATATGGAGTAGTCGGGAGCGACCATGCGGTACCCGTCGTCGTCGTAATTCCCGTGATCTCGTTTGCATTGTTGATCGACCGCGTTTGAGCCAAGTCTGTCGTGCCCGACGACTTAGTCGTATATCCCTTCCAGTTTCCAAGACCATCGAGCACCCAATCTTGCTCGACGGCAGGTGTGCCGGAGATTGTACTTCCCGACAACGTACCTCGATCAAATGACTTCAACCGATTCAGGCCGTCGTAAGTGTATGCCTGGTCTTTATCATTGCTCGCGTAGATCGCCGAGTCAATATCCCGGTAGGTTCGATTGCCCGCGTAGTCGTAGGCGTACTTGAACCGGTCGACATCGGCCGTCGAACCATATCCGTCCCAGTATTGATCGATTACCCGACCGAAACGGTCGAATCCGGCATACGTACCAGTCGTTCCCTGGAAGTAATCGAGCTTGACGTCAATTGGCTGATAGTCTGCACTCACCAGTCGATCACGACCGTTGTAAGCGTACTCCGTCCATATCGTCCCGCTCCCATTGGTGTCCTTGAGCCATCGGATTCTCGAAAAGCGATTTGAAGGATAGTCTGCTTGCGACTTGTCAAAGTCGAAGTAAACAGCTCGACCATTCGGATAGGTGACGGTCGACAAGCGGTGTTGATATTGGAACTTGTTGCCGCTGACTGTGGCGTCGTAGGCATATTGCACCTTCGGCGTTACCGACCCGCCTGACGTCACCACCGCCCCTTCATGCGACTGATAGCTCGTCGTGATTTGATCCAGGTCGTTGTATTCCATTTGCACTTCGTTTCGGACCGTGCCGGTGCCATCATCATTTGCGTAGCTAGTTACCTTCGTAAGGCGGGCAAGGTCATCGTACGTTCTGCTGATCGACTTGATGCTCGTATCGGTTGACCCTCCAAGCGTGGTCGCACGATCCAGCAAGCGATTTCGTCGCCCATCGTAGGTGTATTGAAGCACAGTGCCGCGCTGATCGGTCTTCTGCGTTACCTTACCATCGATCGCATAGTTGTATTTGATCTGATCAGTACCTGAAGAAGTCGTGTCCGATGAGTCCGGATATATTTCGTTCGTCACTCGATCTGCGCCAATTGTATCCTCGTAGAGGTAGGTCGTGACCTGATTATCTGAAAGGTTCCCATCGCCATCAGCATCGAGAGCTGAAATTGAGACAAGTTGACTTATTCCATTGTAGATATACTTGACTACCTGATCCTTCGACTTATCTGCAGAGTCCCCAGTGCCTGTTTCATTTGAAAAGTCGAAATCATCAAGATTTTGAACGGCATAAATTGGTCGACTCATATCATCAAATACTAACTTCGTACTGCTACCATCAGTATCCTGAATTCCTACCAAGACGCCCGACGCTGCGTCGTAGCTCAACTGAACGGTCAACACTGATGAACTCGACGATGTCGGCGCAGAAGCTGGACTTGGAATAGAGGCATAGCTCCAATCAGAGCCTCCTGATCCATAATTGGCAATCGTCACCAGTCGATCAGCCGAATCGTACCAGAAGAACCGACTTGTCCGTACGTAGTCATCGTTACTCGACAGATCAATACCTCGACTTGATGAAATCTCATCGTCGTGATTATTCTCGAAACGATGCTCTGCAGCCACATCTGCCCCAGAATAGGAACTGTGATTCATTATCATTACATAGTCATCACCACCAGACATCGAACTTAAAGAAGGATTGGGCGAAGGAGACCGATAAGAAAATCTCCCACCAGAATACGGGCTTGCCGAACTCAATAGAAGAACTCCTCTCGTCTCGTATCGTCGCCCAAGACCATCGTATGCATACTCTATTGCACCTCCAAATTCCTTTGCTGTCGCAACTACTTGCCCGTTGCGATCATAGTACTCGTCTACAACTAGTGCATCGGTGGCACTTCCATTTGAGGAGTCAACCTTAAAACGTTCTACGCGATAAGTTCGGCCGAGATCATCAATATACTGTTTTACTAGTCGACGACGGTCACTCGCTGTAGTGGAGGCATAATCAGCATCGCTGACAACCGAGCTCCAAATTGGATTGTTATCGAACTCTGCCTTCCCCGTTATCGATCCGTTCCAGTCTATGTCTTGCACCAAAAATGGACCGATTGATAGCTCATTACCACCCGATTTGTAAAACGGCTCATTTCCCCGTAGCTGCCCACGAAAATTATAATGAGAATACGACCCGACTAAGTCATTCGGTCCAGTCCCAAAATAGTTCGTCTGTTTCGTAACGTAACCATCGCCCACTAAACCTGAATCATAGACAAAATCTGTAATTGCCGACATACTGGGATAGGTGTCGTATGGGTAAGTTGTTTGCATATTGTGGGATCCACTACTAACTCCCTTCAGAATCCCGATTCGTCTGCCAAGCACGTCATAAGAGTTCTGCGTCACCTGCTCCACACTGCTTGGGAGAGTTGAGCCTGAGACGACATCGATCACGTAAAGGATACGCCCCATTGGATCGTATTGGTGAACCGTGCGATTGTAATTAGTCGAGAGAGTTCCCGTGCCGCTTGATGGAATATCATAATAATGATCAATGTACATGACTCGACCGTTGAGCGTATCGAGTGTTCTACGAGTCCATTTAACATAATCTGATTGTGCCGGAGCAGTTGAGAATATCGTGGGACCGCTGAAAACAGTTACGTTTGCATACCCTGCCTTGACTTGATAGACTTCGCTAACGTTCACCCCATCGGCACGGACAGTCACTTCGCTAGGCATTACCGTCGTCGTACTGCCATTCCAATGTGGAAACCGAATTGTTTGCGTGCCAAAGTACGATGTGTAATGCTCTCGACCAGCTTCATCAATCATCCGCCGAAGTCGTGCCACACTGTCGTAATATGTCTTGCTAGCGAGATTGATCGCAGTGGGCATGGTTCCGCTTCGTGTCGGCAAATTACTATTTGCACCGCCAGCGGTCCAGTCATCCCAATTACCCGATGAACCACTCGTGACGTCGGCACCCGGGCTAGCCGGATTGATATCTCTTGCCACATAGGATACTAACCCGCTTGACGGACTATAACTCGTGTAATTAACATACCCTTCTCCATCGACGGTCCATCGAACGCGACCATAGGTATCGTAATAGTCCACCATACTGGTCGCGACGCCCGAGCCGTTCTGGCTGGTTGAGATAGTCGGCAAGATCGTCGTCCGAGTTTGAATCGAACGAGTACCTGAACCGTAGAAGGTATAGCTGTAATTTGTTGCTACTCCCGATGTCATCGAAGTCGTTGCCGCTGGATAGCTATAAGTAGTAATCACCAAGTTCGGATCGGACCCGTGATAAACTGTTCCGCTCACATAATAAGCTGTCCCGCCAGTTCCCTGCTTAATGCGTTCCCCGATGCAACTCCCATTGCCGTCGTATTCGAACACCGCGATTTTGCCATCGGAAGAACGAACCGTGCTCGTGTCGTTTGCCCACGAGCTCGTAACCCGATCATAAGGATTCAAGAATTTAGTAACATCCGTGTCATTCGCCACATTGTGAGCGCTCGGATTACGATGCTCAGCGATACGGTATTTCTTTCCGCTCGGAGCCATCGTCCATGACTCACACCAATACTTGTGGCTCCCGGTGGTCGGATCGGTGATCACCGCCTTCCGAAGCTGATAGCCTCCATCGTCCAGACCATAGACAGTGCGAAATTGCCCCGTGCCAGTGGCATTGACCGTGTCTTCCACCACCAGCCATACGACTTCGTTCTGATCCGCCGGCGCCGTCTTGCTGATTGCCATGTAATAGTAGTTGCGCGTGACCTTCCCCACCTCCGAGGAACCACACGTATTGCATGCGCCATCCTGCTGGACTGTCTCGCTCTTGACGAGGCCGTTGAAAGTAGATTCGCTGATGTCAGAACCGCCATAACGGCTGTTGAGGTTTTCACCCGAGGCGAACGTCGTGTTGATGCTGCTCGTCGCTTCGTCGGATGAGTAGTAAGTAAAGGTTCGAGTCGCGTAATGATTCAACTTCAATGAACCTGGACCAACCGAATAAGTGGTCGGCTGAGTGGACAAATTATCTGCGGTTACCCCAGAAAGTTGAGCAACCGCTCGCTGAATGGCGTCATGCTCGAAAACGGCGACGATGTTGCTGTCGGTATCATATTTGTATTGTGTGTAGCGAATGATTGAATTTGATGAATTTGGAGAGCTCGGGAGAGCCGTCGAACCAGTTTGAACCTGGGTTACTTTGACTTGAACTAAATCTCCGAACGATCCAACGTCGGCCGTTGAAGACGATAAATACTTGTACTCAACTCTCTGCTGGACACCGTTCGAATCAGAGACGTCGATTCTTGACAATAGATCATTGCCTGGATCATAAAAGAAATCGATTTTATAATCTTGACCCTCCGCTGTTGTAATCTCCGTCACTCTACCGAGAGAGTCATAGTTAGGAGCGAGCGATGTCGTGTTATAGTAAACGTTCCCAGTTTTCCCCGCCGCCTTCCATTGACGAGTCGTTTGCTCTTTGAGCCGACCGCGCAGGTACTCAGCGCCACCGCTTCCAGTACCGACATCCCAAGGACTGAAGAATTCATAAACCTCGTCTCGCACAGTGTCCACGATGCGGAAACTCAACTCCAGAGATCCCGTCGTACCGACATCCTCGACTTGCAATCTCACGGTGCTTGCATCGCTCGTGGGAGAATACTCTTGAATTCGTGGGCTTAGGTTGCCATTACCATCTAATGATACCGATGTGACATGAAAAGTAAGTTGCGAGCTTGCGTTGACTAAGTAATGAACATACCCGTCGATTGGTGAAATCGACGTCAATTCGCCGGTGAGTCGAGTATCCGTAAATCCACCGACCCATTTATATCCGACGGTTGTTGCGCTTCCTTGGTTGGTGCTGTTGTAGGATCGGGACATTGACCAGCCCCCGATGGGACTTGGAATATTGAGATCAGTTCCACTCTCCGTAACGGCTCCATATCGAAGATAAATCGGATGACCGGATGCGATAGGGAAGGTCCCGCCTCCTGACCGGATCATAACGCCACCTGCGCCGCCACCTGCGCCGCCACCTGCGCCGCCACCTGCGCCGCCACCTGCGCCGCCACCTGCGCCGCCACCTGATCCCAGAGGACATGCGGACGCAGGACAGAGATTGCACGGTGGTGGCGGATCATCCGGCGGATCCGGCAAGCTAATTGTTACGGTGCAAGCAAAAACCGTGTTCCAATTAAAAAGCATGATGTTGATGAGCAATAGCTTGAGCCCGTCAACCGCGGCAGAACGAACCCGCTTCATTACTCGCCGAACGATTCCTACCGATACCATTTTGCCGAAGATTCCCGATACCATGGCCTAATACCTCAATGTCATCCGTGAATTCGTGTGATTATTGAATGTTGAATCGGCAAGAGAGAACAATTACTGACTCGGTACGCTATCGATAAGCTGCTGATATCGATCGACGCCAGCGTCATCACCTGCCGCCGAAGCCCTCGTTTGTCGAGCCGTCAGCTCTTTCAGATAGGATTCATTGACAGACTTCTGTTGGCTAACCAGATCGCTCGCCGCCAACTGCTCGAGTGCATCGACCTGCTGACGTAGTGAGGTATGTTCACTAGCTAGCCCCGCATTATCTCCTACCGAGATATCTGACAGAGCAGTTCGGGCCAAATCGTATTGACCGCATGCTGCGTATCTTGCGGCTAACTCTCGAGCTGCAAACAACTTCATTGCTGGCGTTTCAGCAATTTGCACTGCTTCTCTCACCCAGGATAGATCATCAAGCACCCGCTCTTTGAGGGCGATGAACGGGCGTTGATAACCTAACCGAATTTCATGCGCGTGCGCGCGTGCCAACAGCCAACTGACACGTCGATCTCCCGTGAGCGAGGCATCAGACAGCTTATCGTCAAGGAACGAAATCCAGATTTTGAGGCTCCGAGTACTGTGATAGCCATAGCCCATTGCATAAGCGATAGGAAGACAGCATGACCCATCCGGCATCTCCAGATATTGAGACCGAACGAGCTGCACCTGAGACGGCTGCTCCCAGAAAAATGTGTGCGACAGTTCCCGTCCAGCTTCTCGCACATCTTGCTTGAACCAGTGGAACGATCCCAAGTTATGAGGAATACCTGCCGGGATCATTGGATGACGACGCGCCCAGGCAGCTAACACCTCCAAAGCGGTATCACTGGGACCCACACGAAACACTCGGTAGAAGAGCACGAACTTTGCCGGAGAAACAGGATCGAGGAGTGTAGGACGATCCAAGAGGAGCTGTAGAAATGCCTCTCGCTGTGCCGTTGTAGAACCCGCGGCCGCCCCATCAGGATTCTGAATCAAAGGATGAAGCTGACCATTCGCCTCAAGAATATCGAGTTTACTATCGTCGAACACTCCGCTCCAAATTAACCGCGAAACCGTCGCACCAAGTCCATCCTGCCCAACTTGATTAGGACCCACGACAAAACCCTCATAGGGCCATACAAAATCAATGTTATCGTCGATTTGTGTCATAACCTTATCTTCGGCGCCCTTTTTCCAGCTGTACACTCCTCGTAGTCCAGGCGAGTCAGCATCAGGAAGTCTGAGAGCATCTTTAGGCACCACGGAACGGGAGACCCCAGGGCCCTCCCAGAAAAGAATGGCGTGAAGGGCACTATGGAGATAACGGGGCACCCGAGACTTGATTGTTAGATCGACTTCAATTTCAGTTGGCTCGCCTGCGTTCAACGTAACTGCTTTCCCTCTAAAAGCCCAATCATTTGGAGTTGCATTAACAACTTCGCTTCCGCCAATGGCCACCTTCATTGATTTCGAGACGCGGCAGTCGACATACTCTGCATTTATGTTGACGGGACTCACAGAGAATGTGTACTCGCCTGTTTCGGGAGCAATAACCCGTCCGGTCCATTTCACAGAGAAGCCGCCGTACACTTCCTCACCACCACCATAGAGCGCCTTCACTGCCAGTGGAGCCCTGGGATCATTGAGATCCTTCGCCCCTTGCGAAGACTGCTTTACTTGTTCCAGCGTCCCTCCTGCCCCCACCCATCGCTTGGCGTCTCCATACGCGGCAAGCGGCAACTTACATCGAACAAGAATGAGAACTTTACCTCTAATTTCTTCGTAAGGACGACCTTCCCATTGATCTACTTTTGACGTAATGGCTCGAATAATTACTAACCGCGAATCAGCATCTAAAACTTTCCATCCCAAATGATGCAGGCCATCAAGCATTGGATAATCAGATGTACTTGCAGCCGCAAAATCCACCTGCTTCAAAAAAGCTGCTGCATGCGCCCGCACTTCCTTTTGCAGCGGATCAACTAATGTGTTGTTGACATTGAGAGGCTCCGCCTTCGCGACAAATTCCTCCATCGAAAGTGACTTCCAATTATCGGGCAAGCTTTGAGACTCATCTTGCCCGTGAGCTGTGGAATGAAGGAGGGAAAGAGCACAAGCCACTGCGCACGAAAATGCGCAGCCGCGAGCATAATACAGCATCGCTATACCCTTAGGCTTAGGAATTGAATTCTTAACTGCAGATTACAGGTGTGATGAAATGAACGAATAAATGCCATTCCATGACACATTATGGGCTTCCGGCCCTGAGTTTTTGTCTAAACTTAGATCGTTAGGAGGACATCGAAGAGCGATTTGAGAAATCTAACGTGACTCACAGTCTTGTTCAACTGTAATCGAGAAAATTTTACAAAGTTCGTTCATTGGTGAATTAACCCACGGATTTCATCACCGCTCGTCGTCAATCTACCCTTGTGCGAAATCGAATCTCCTGAGTATTCAAGCTGCTGACTGGATCGTGATTACCTCCAATATATGGAGAGATCACGATTCGCGAGCTTATGATAATGCTTAACAGTTCAGTGAACGGTTGTATCAATGCGCATTTTTCTTACTGTATCACTGACAATGTGCCTCGTGTATGAGCAGGGGTATTCCGAGGAGAAGATTCCTGCCCCCGTTAAACTCTCCTCCATGGTCAAAATCGATCTTCCCACTGAAGTCGAACTCGAAGTGCTCGTCGAATATGTCAGTAAGCGGCTCGGGGTAAATCTTCTTTATGATGAAGGAATCGCGAAGAAGAAGATCACATTGCGCGCGGTGAATGCCATTCCCATTGAGTCTCTTCAAGGATTGCTCGAAACGGCCCTTAAGAGCAAGGGACTCGTCCTCATTGACGCGGAGCCAAAAGGCTGGAAACGTATTGTCGATGCATCCACACTCGCCGAATTCGCCGATCCACTGATGGAAGATGGTAAGATCCCCGATGGGATGAAACCTGCTACTCTTGCCTTCCATCTCAAGAATATTCCTGTGACGCGAGCCGATCAGATCATCAAGCCGTTTCTTTCCAAGCCTGGTGGCACCACCCTCGTGGATCAGGAAGGTGGCGTTCTTATTGTCACCGACTTTGGTCCCAATCTTGAACGCATCGAACGGCTCCTCAAATGGATTGATCGGGGGGCATTGGAGAAGACGGTCAAATTCATTCCAGTCAAACATGCAACCGCATCCGAATTGTCGATGCAACTTGGGCAGTTATTGCAAGCACGGCGGCGTGGCGGAGGTAAAGAGGGGGGAGTCGGCTCAGTCGTCGAAATCGCCAGCGATGAGCGGACGAATCAACTCGTTCTCATCGGAACTCCCGAGTCAATTCAAGAGGCTGTGGATCTTCTCGATCGGCTCGATGTTCCGCTCGATGTCATCACCCGAACCTATACGTTTCGATTCGCGGCTGCGGAACGCGTCGATCGGCTCATACAGCAGCTTATTCCTCCTTCCCAAGCTAAACGGCGTTATTCCTCGGCCATCGACCAGGAAGCGAATCTGCTCGTGGTTAACGCCACGCTTGATGTGCATCAACGGATTGAGGAATTAAAGTCAGAGCTTGATGTCGCAACGGCTCAGCCACAGAGCCCGATCCGCTTCTATCAGCTCAAGCATGCTTCAGTCGATGAAGTGCTCGCAACGATTCGTGCCATCCAGGGAACAACGATGACTAAGTCCGCCGAAACTCATCACGATCCTTTGCAGAAGGTTTCGGATCAGATGTCGACGCCGCCGGGGCCGAATGCTCCTGCAGGTCCACCGGGAAGCGCACCTCCGACTCCCCCCGTGCAACAGCCTCCACCAGCGGCTCCGAACGAGATCGTTTCGACACCCAATGACCCCAAAGCAGGTGTCGATAGCATGAACGGCATAGCCAGTCGCCTTCTCGGTCAGGCACAAGTCGTCTCAGATCCCAACACCAACACGATCATCGTTTTGGCACCGCCAGAAGCTCAGAAGGTCTACATGGAGCTCATTCAGCGTCTGGATCGAAGGCGACCGCAAGTTCTTATCGAAATCACCATCGTCACGATCAATTGCAATGAAGACTTCGTTCTGGGAATTGAGGTAAGTAAGGGAAGTAATGCTCCCCTTAAGCAGTTGTTCGCGTTTACTTCGTACGGTCTCAGTCAAATGGATCCAGCGACGAAGGCCCTCAGCGTCCTACCTGGTTCGGGATTCAACGGAACCCTGGTGGATTCCGCGATTGCCGGAGCAGTACTTAAAGCATTGACGACGCACTCCCGATCGAAGGTCATTGCTGCGCCTCGCATCCTGGTGGATGATAACGCGACCGGCGTTCTCACCAGCGTGAATCAGTACCCTTACAGTAGCGTGAATGCTTCGACCACCGTCGCGACCACAAGCTTCGGCGGGTTCAGCAATGCTGGAACGACTCTCTCGGTGACTCCACGAATTGGAGAGGGAGATTTCCTAGAACTCGACATCAATGCGCAGCTCAGCAGCTTCTCGGGTGGCGCGGCCCCAGGGCTTCCACCTCCGAGACAGAATAACTCCATTGAAAGTGCAGTCACGGTGCCCGATGGCCACACCGTCATTTTGGGTGGTCTACGCTTTAACAACGATTCAAAGACCATTAAGAGTGTTCCCTTTCTGGAAAAGATTCCAATCGTTAAATATCTCGTGTCGCAATATGACTTCGTTAACAACGAGACCTCGCTTTATTTCTTCATTCGACCAGTCATTCTTCGAGATGATCAGTTTCGAGTGTTGAAACACTTCTCCGAACGGGATTTAGCGGCCTCAGGAACGGCAGCCTATCCCGTGAGTAGTCCACTTCTCGTGCGCCGTGTACCGACTCCGTCTAACGAACGATGTGTCATTCCTGAATCGGTCGATGATTCGAAAGAGATCGAGAATCCATTCGCACCATTTTTGACCCAAGGTGATGAAGAACTGGAGTTACCCCCCGGAATCAATGGATGGAAGAGCTCGAAAGAAGCGAATCCAGAAGAACTGGTTCCAACTGAAACAACTGTGCCCGCCGAGCCACTACTGACTCCCTAACGATGGGCTTTCGCATGGACGCGAATACGCAAGAATTACTCGACCGGATGTCAGAGCGTTATCACATTCCGCTGCGCTCCTCGCTTGCGGGATGTACGCCCTCCGCGAAGTTCATTGAATCCATCCCGATTTCTCATGCACGTCGACTACAAGTTATTGGTCTATTGGAGGAGGATCCCCCTCATGAACTCATCCTGGCGATTGGAAGTGAAGAAGGACTGGATCAGATCGATCTGATGGACCGCATTCTGGGCATTTGCTCAAAACCGATCCTCGCGCCTCCCGAGGAAATCCTTTCAGCGATCAATCACGTGTATCAATCACGCGAATCGCAGGTTGAATCGGTCGCTCAAATCGAAACAGACGGGAGCGATCATCCCGAATCGATTGATGACGTGATGCGCGAAGATCTTCTTGATGGAGATGGAAAGGCCCCGGTCATTCGGTTGGTGAATTCTCTCCTTTTTGAAGCGGTCCGGCAACAAGCGTCCGATATTCACCTTCACCCTTATGAAGACCGGCTCATCGCTCGGCTTCGTATCGATGGTATTCTGTTCGATGCCTATACACTTCCCAAGTCGATCCAAGAGGAAGTGACGAGCCGAATCAAAGTCCTCGGCCAAATGGATATCGCTGAGAAAAGACTTCCTCAGGATGGAAGAGCGACCGTTCAATTGGGAGATCGTCTCGTCGATCTTCGAATCTCTTCCATGCCCACTTCCTTTGGGGAGCGGATCGTCGCCCGACTCCTCGACAAAAGCGTCCGACTCTTTCGACTAACGGATCTTGGGATGAAAGGAGCTCTCCTTGAATCCTTCCAGAGCCTGCTCGCCTTTGAGAATGGCCTCATCCTAGTAACCGGTCCCACCGGTTCCGGCAAAAGCACGACCCTTTATGCGGCCCTCCAGGAGATCGACCGGCTTGAGAAGAACATTGTCACGTTGGAAGACCCGATCGAATATCAGCTCGAAGGGATCAGCCAGGTCCAAGTGAGCGAAAAGCGCGGAATGACCTTTGCCCGCGGACTGCGCAGTGTTGTCCGTCAAGATCCCGACGTCATCATGGTCGGAGAAATCCGTGACACCGAAACGGCTCAGATGGCCATCCAGGCATCTCTCACCGGACACCTCGTCTTTTCGACATTGCATACCAACAGTGCCTCAAGCGCCGTCACCCGTCTCCTTGATCTAGGCGTCGAACCTTATCTTGTCGCGAGCACGGTGGCCGGGGTTCTCGCCCAGCGATTGGTGCGGCGAATATGCCCAGAATGCGCCATCAGCATTGCCCCCTCAGAGATTGATCGACGGCGTCATCACCTACCCGACGATGTCATGATTAAACGAGGAGCCGGCTGCGCGCGTTGCCGTCAAACGGGCTTCAGAGGAAGACTCGGCATCTTTGAGTTCTTGATCGTGAACGAAGCGGTCCGCGAATTGATTCAATCCTCCGCCACGGCAACACAGATCGAAAAACAAGCCATAGGACAAGGGATGCAGCTTTTATCGGAGCATGGGCGCATTCGGATTCTAGATGGAGAAACCACTCCCGATGAAGTGGCACGTGTGACAACACGGTCGTCGCTCTGATTGAACTGAATAGTCAGAGGGTCACTAAGGAACGGATTGGATGCCGACCTTTGAATACAAGGCGACCTCTCCCGCACGGGGATTAATGAGCGGCACCATCGCCGCCGACACCCCTCGCCATGCGCGTGATCTATTGCGCGAGCGTGGACTCGCCGTGGACGATCTTCGTGAGGCTCGGGAAGGAACCTGGTGGAGTAGATGGCGCGGAACTTCTAGGCCCTTAAGCTCCACGACCTCCACTGCGATCAGCCGGGAACTTGCGACCTTGCTCGGGGTCGGCATCACTATCACCAATGCCCTGCAAACTCTCTCCGCTCAACATCGGGGCGCCACGCAACGGGCACTTCTATCGATGCATCAGAAGATTTTGGCGGGATGTTCCGTCTCGGAAGCTATTGAACAGACACCGGAACTTTTCGATCGACTCGACGCGAGCCTGGTCCGAATGGGAGAAGCCTCTGGGCGGCTCGATCATGCGCTTGCCGAAATCGCAGAATTCAAGGAGAACGCCAACAGGTTCCGTGACAAGGTCGGAACCGCTCTCATGTATCCTGGTATCGTCCTGACAATGGCCCTGGGAATCACCCTTTTCCTCATGACCTCGGTCGTCCCTTCTCTCATCAATTCGCTCGTCGAAGCGAATCGAGAGTTGCCAATGTCGACCAAACTCGTGAAATCGGCCAGCGATCTTCTTCTGAATTACTGGTGGGCATTGTTACTTGCCCTTGGTGCGGCGATTGCGATTATTTCGGTCCTCCTGCGCATTCCCTCCGGAAAGAGAGTGTTGGATCGGACAATTCTTCGTCTACCAGTGATAGGCTCCCTTCTCATCAAGCAGGGTGTGGCTCGCATCGCCTTTATCGTTGCCACTCTTGTGCGCGCTGGGGTCGGGCTCATCGATGCTTTTGAGTTGGCTTCCTTCTCGACACGAAACATCGCGATTCGTGAGACCCTCGATCGCTGCAAACAATCTCTCAATGAAGGACGAGAGATGGCCCCTACCCTGACCGCCGACCGGATCTTCCCGCCGATGGCTGTGCAAATACTTTCGGTCGGCCAAGAGTCAGGCCGTCTCGAGGAAATGCTCTTTCGACTGGCCCACGACTACACACGGCAAGTGAATACGGCCTCGGAACGGCTCACCGCGGCCCTGGACCCGATCATCATCGTCGTCCTGGCCGCTGTCATTGGTTTCATCGCCTTTGCCACGATCCTTCCAATCATGGAGATGGGAAATGTACTTTAAGCACGAGCCCTCATTCCTTCGAAAGTGTTCAACCTCAAAGCGATCAGCTTTCACTCTCGTCGAGATCATGGTGGTCCTGGTCATTATCGGACTCCTTGCGACGGCAGTAACCGTGAACGTTCGAGGCTATATGGCCTCGGGCTATCAAAACACCGTCAAGATGGAGATGCGCGCGGCGATGGATGCCGTCGAAACGTTCCACGCCATGACCGGTCGCTATCCGACCAACGAGGAAGGGCTCGCCATTCTCTCTCAAAGCTCCGAGCAATTCGCGGAACCACTGCTAAGCCGTACTCCGATCGATCCCTGGGGCAAACCGTACGAGTACATCGCCCCGGGCCAGGATCATCCATTCGAGATCAACTGCTATGGGGCGGACGGACGACCTGGTGGCAAGGGAAGCGATGCGGACCTCAATTGCTGGAGCGCCCGCAAAGACACATGAAACCTCGTCACGGCTTTAGCCTCGTTGAAGTAATGGTCGTACTCCTTCTCGTCTCGCTCATGTTCGGGACGATGGTGGTGACGTTCCGCACTCCCTATCAGCGAGCCCAGCAATCCCAAGCGATCGCGCGCGTGACGCAGATGGATCGGTTGGCGAGAATCCTGGCTCGCCGCAACGGCGGCGTTCTTCTCGTCGTCGACACTAACAAGGGTGAAGGCAGGATCTTGGACCTGAAGGGAGACAAGAATAAGCAACCGCTCCATGTCTGCTCGTTTGGCGAAGAGGCGAAGTTGACGATCTACCTATCCTCTGCTTCACTCATTCATCGTCCGAAACCAGAAGAGCGCATCCCCTATGATGCGAACGGTTACTGCAGCGGTTTTGCGGCGAGTATCGAGTCAGCACATTCAGGCCTGATCTGGATCTATTTTGCTGGCGGCTCGAGCGACCCGGTCGTCACCAAAGAAAAGAGGGAGATCGATGCGCTCCTCTCCCTCTAAACGACCGTCTGGCTTCACGCTCGTCGAAGTGCTCGTCGGCTCCGCGATCCTCGCGCTATTGCTCGGATCTTTTGTCGAAATCGCCAACCAACTCCGAAAGCAAGAGGGTAACGCCGCTCGTCTGGATAAAGCCAGCGCCGCTGCCGACCGGCTCCTCTGCTCATGGCAAAGCAGTAAGCAGGCGATTCCTCTTCACGCCCAAGGGAGTTTTCCGGAGGAAAAAGACCTTACCTGGAGGACCGAGGAGATTCCCTCTGGAATTTCGGATGATTCGCTGGTGCTGATCCGGCTCACTGTATTCGGGTCAAACTCTGAAAAGCCAATCTTCACGGTCCACCTTTGGCAGTCCAAAGACTCAAGCGTCGTTTTCGAGGGGGAGACTGATGACTCAGCGACCCCCTAAGAGAACCGGATTTACGCTTGTCGAACTCTTGGCGGCACTTCTTCTGGCCGCGATTTTGGTCACATCGACCCTTTCGGTCATTCGAATGATTAACCGTTCATTTCAAGAGAGCTCTCGTCGCGACATCGGTAAGGAAGACCGAAGCTTTCGGGAGATCGCGAAACTCTTCGAGAAAGATCTCTCGAATGCGATCAGTATCGAACAAGTGAATCAGCGGTGCGTACGG
The DNA here is from genome assembly GCA_019748235.1 of bacterium. Taxonomy (GTDB): domain Bacteria; phylum Planctomycetota; class Planctomycetia; order Kolteriales; family Kolteriaceae; genus JAIEPU01. The sequence continues at coordinate 17,888 of JAIEPU010000174.1, read as the reverse complement.
GTCACTTCTCTCGATGTGTCGATTGATGCCGAGCCGTCCCCGATTCAACGAGAATACACCCTCGAAACGTCGGGCAATCACTCGATCCTGAAGCGATCTCTTTCCTCCCCTACATACCGCGAGCCTCTCTCCACAATGGTCCTCGCCGCCGATGTCGAATCACTCTCCCTTACGGCCGATGGAGCTGAAGGAACTGATCGCGTTCTTTTCGCGGAACTCAACAATGACAAGGGAACCGTCACGAATGGCAAACGCTCCCTCCGAGCAGGAGTGATTTGGCTGGCCGTTTCTAACCCTCAAGGCTCCTGGGTCACGGGAATATTTCCCAGGGGGCTGCCGTGATCCTAAAGTTCAACCGCCGACGACAGGGGTTCGTCATTCTCTTTGCTTTGGGAATCCTTCTTTATGGGACGACGACACTTGGATTGATGGCCGTTAAAGGAGCAGGCAGGGCGCTCGATGTTCGCAATCGCGCGGAGGGAGTTGCGCGCGATTGGGCACTCAGAACAGCTGAGAAATCGCTCCTCATCCTTGCCCCAAGACTTCTGATCAAGACCGAGGACACCGACAAAGGAAAAGTCAGCTATCCTACTCGCTCCTATAAGGCCGATTGGAAGCTCGGAAATCTCACGCTTCACATCATCGTCAATGATGAGAACGCTAAATTGAATCTCAACCAGCTTCATTCGGACCGGTCGCTATCGCCCGAAAAACTATCTGATGCACTCAGGTTGGCAACGCAGGCTGAATCAATTGGCCGATCGGTTCTTGCTCGCCCCCTTTCATCGAGTGCACAGCAAGCCTTTCGGCTTGCCTCCTTCGTCAATATGGATCAACTCGTCGATGCCAAGGATCTATCGCCGGGCATCGAACGGTTCGACAACGTTACTCTCTGGGGATCGGGAAAGATCAACATTCGAACGACCACGGGCGACGTGCTTCGCTCGCTTCCTACTACGCGCATTCCTGTGACTGATCTGCGCCGGCTCCAAGCATTGACGAGCGGCCCGAAAGGAATGACCCTGAACGCGGCACTCGATAAGCTTGAGATGCCTCCTTCCAACCGGCGCTGGATTGAAAGCCGATTTACTGATCGCTCTAACACCTACTCCGTCCATCTGACGGCCAAGGATCAGTGGGCAACCGAATATCGTTTCTCCGTCGCCACACTTCGCTCATCAGGGAAATGTCACCGTCTCTCTCAAGAGGTTCGATGATCTAAATGGTTAAGTATCTGCTATGGATGGTGGGATTCTCGGGGCTGGCAGCATCCGCGGCCATCGTCTATTTGCATACAACCTATCCAGCCGAACTTCCTGCTATTACTGTGAACCACTCGTCCAAGTCGAAAGTATTGTCCTTGGCGACAGCAAGTTTTCCCAATGAACAAGCCGTGAGTCAGATATGGAATCGTGAATTGCGCAGGCCGCTTTATGATCCTCCTCCCCCGCCACCACCGGCTCCCCCTCTACCGCCACCTACCATTCCGATCGCGGTACTCGGGATTCTGGGAGAGTCCGATCGCCCCTTCGCATTGCTCCGGATCGGAAATGTGAACAGTGGACTGATGGGGGTCGGAGATAAGACAAATTCATCGGGAATTGAGGTAGAGATTCTGTCGATCATCGAGCGAGAAGTTCGGCTCAAAGTGGGTGGACGTGAAATCACCGCTCGTAAGGAGCCGCAATAATGATGGAAGCAGCCCCAGTTCGACAGAAAGTGAAGAAGAGAGCCATCCGGTCAGCCGCGGTTCAGTGGCTCGCGGCGGATCGTGTCACGATCTTGCAGCATGAAACCGAGCCTCAAGAGGTCACCACTCCAGAATCATTGGTTCAAGAGCTTCAGCGCCGCGCGCTTCGCCAAATCGTTCTTTTAATCAATTCATCGGCGACTTACAGAGTGTATTTACGTGCCAAAGGAAAACAGCTCAACGATCGCAAGAAGCTGTCTTTCTTGGCGGAGGAGTATATTCCTCTCTCCGCGGAAGAGATGACCGTTCAATGCGCCCTTCATGGTGAACAGGCAATGGCGGTGGCTGTCCCAACGGCCGCACTATCCCCCTGGATCTCCAAGCTCGAAGCTGCCGGAATAGAAACTCTCTCAGTGATTCCACATGGCCTGTCTCTGTTACAACGACTTCTCATCGACATTAAATCTGAAGGCTCGAACGCCCTGATTGCGGAGACCGATACCGGTTGGGAAATCGGAATCGTCGAGGGAACGAGCATCAGTCGCTGGAGCACCATCAAACACGATGATCCACATCGGCTGACCAAATTCGCAATTGCTCTTAGAGGCATGAAGCCTGAAACCAAGGTCCATTGGCATTCGCAGGGAACGGACATTGCCCCATTGCTTCTAGAACTCGGTTTGGCTCATGCGGGAATGCAATCGGAAGAAACAACGGATTTAGGACTCAGTGATTTCGTGCTCCACCGACGGGCCACACCATGGATCGACCTACGCGTTGGTCCACTCGGTCCAATAAATCCATTCAAGAGATGGTTGCCATCCCTCTCCATCGCATCCGCCGGAATACTGGTCTTTCTTATGACGCTCGGAGGCATTCTTTGGCTGAGAGCTTCGACCTTTGAGCATTTCTGCAAAGGATTCGAAGAGGAACAGGCAGAGCTTTATCGCGACATCTTCCCCGGTCAGGCTGTTCCCGTTGGGATTGAAGGAAGATTGAGAAGCGAAGTGGTACGAATGGATCAGGCTCAATCCCTCGCTGCCAAGCAGAGTTCCGAAGGCTCAGCCTTCACTTTGCTTCATCGTTCTCTGGAAAAGTTACCAAGAGATCTTCGCTTCAGGGTCATGGAAGTCGTCATCGATCGGGGACGGCTCATGCTCGAAGGAGAAGCGCGAGGGCACTCCGATGTCGAACAGATCACTCAGCAATTGAAAAAGGATAAGGAGTTCGGCTCACTGACTCCCAGGACCCGAAAAGGAAGTGATCGATCGGTCGCATTCACCATCACCGCTGAGCTCGCCATCGCGCCTAAAGGAAAGGTGAAGAAATGACCAAACTCATCTTATTGGGCGTGATAGGTCTTATCGTCGTGTTCGGCCTAATCGATCTCTATCTTTATTCGGCCATGGAAAGCGCAAGTGCCGGATCACTGGGTGCATTGGAGTCACTCGAATCTTGCCGAAAGTTAGCTCTCCAACTAGAGTCGAGTAAGAAGTCACCCTCCACAGCAGATAAGCCTTCTGAAATGCTGAGTGATATCGCTTCCTATGTCGAAAAAGCTGCGGTACAGGCGGAACTTCCACCGGAGTCGATCGTCTACATCGAACCGGGTCCGGTCCAACCCGTGGAAGGATCAGCACTACTTCAGCAATCCATCCGCCTGGAGGTGGATGGCATCCCTCTCCTAAAGCTTGGAAAGTTGCTCCGAAACCTCGAAACGGGCACCACCCCTCTCGGAGTCAAAGCCTTACGAGTGTCGGAATCGCGAATTCAAGGAAATGGAGAATTATGGAGGTGCGAGATCACCTTGACGCAGAGTTCATTAGCGTCTAAAGCCCGGTAAATCTTTTGTCATAGGAAGAGGTGCCGGATGCTTTATGCAAACTCCTTATCCGGCACATATTCGCGCGGAGCTCCTGCAAAGAATTTAAGGCAATTAGGCCAAATAATCGGCAACCACGTTGGGTCGAATTTTTTGCAATGGGGACTGGTTCTTCTTTTAGTTCCACTTCCGGGATGCACCACTTTCTCGAAAACACTCACGAAGAAGTATCAGACTGTCGCCGACGCACAGATCGGAGATGAAGAGGCCGCGGCCGCATTGGAAGACAAAGCACTCTGTCAGTTACAGAAGGGGAACGTCGAGAAGGCACAACAACTACTTCAAGAGTCCCTTGAAGCGGACGTCAACTACGGACCAGCACATAATTTGCTGGGTAAGATTTATTACGATCAACACAAGCTTTATCTCGCCGCTTGGGAATATCAATATGCCGCGAAGCTCATGCCTGGTCGGCATGAACCCTACAACAACCTCGGTCTTACCTTCGAAAAGGCCGATCGTTTGGATGAGGCCATAGGATGGTATTCGAAGGCTTATGATCTCGCCCCACAATCGGTCGATGTCATCGCCAATTTAGCGCGTGCAAAGGCTAAGCGGGGAGACCAAGACGATCTCTTAGTCGATCTATTAGATGAACTTACCTTGCGCGACAACCGGCCCAGATGGCTGGAGTGGGCGGGAGAGCAACGAGTCAAACTTAAGTCAAAGGGGATAATTACAGCTCCTGAAATTGGGAAAGAACCAAACAACAATAGTAGTGTTCACGCGAACTGATTATTCTCGAGTACAGCTGAATTTTACCTCCCCATTCTCATTCCGGATGATCGTGTGACCCGATGGCTTTCATGAGGAATCCTCTTGTTGATCGACTTATCCCGTGCGGCGAATAATCCGCAATCGCTGATCGCTGGCATGGGGTTCGGACCTGGCGCGCAACCGTCCGCTCCAGCGGTTCGCTCAAGCAGCTCCACGCGACCGGAATACAACCGCTCGCCATTCCAGACAGCAACCCTCTCGTGGAACTGATTACGCGCGGTGGGTTACAACTGCCAGCTCCGCCTCAGATCGATGTGCCGACAGCTCCCTATGGCTAACAGCTTCCCCCGGGGATCCAGTTACCGATGATGCCGCTAGTAATCGGGAACATGCATCCTTTAGATATGGTGGGGCGGCAACGTCCAGGATTGGTTCCGGAGATGGGTTACTAGGCGGGTTCGACTTTGAGCCAAAGCCAATCTTTGAATCCATCTTCTTTCATCCAGAGCATCGTGAACTGACGTTTAAGTCGCTTGCACTCGGATTCGATAAAATCAGGATTCGCTACGTGGACTATCCTGGATATCGCATCTGGAAGCTTGAGCGTCTTATCGAACAACGCGAGATCGTATCCCAGGACGAATACCTCGTTAGGTCGTCACCGTCCAGCTCTCCATTATCGATTCCAAATGAATGGATCGGTCCGAAATCTTCTTCGGCCATCGCACCATCTTACCGATCGACATGGACCTTTCGTCGTCTTCAAACATCTCATTAGCTGTTCCAATAATTAAGCGAAGGAAATGAGCCATGGCGCACATGATTGACTTTTGGGATAATTACATTGGTCCAAATCGCGCTTCGTCAGTGGCAGTTGATCCCAATCGGGGGAGATCATTGTGACGATGTACGAAGGAGCGGTACTCAAAAACGAAGTAAGTTCACAGATTCGCCGGATCTTGTTGCCCAAATCAACTTGCATCGAAGCGAAGGCCAAAAGCTCCCGTAACTACCGGATGATCGATTGGAAGAGTTGCTCTACACGAGCGCGGTAGGCGGGAATCAAATGAACGGCAATCTTCTCTGCTCGCTTGTGAAATGATTCCTTGTCCGGGAAGTCCAAATCCCCCATTGGATCATGAGCGAGTGCGGCCTCCTTCGCCTCCGTCAGTGTCTCCGCCATGTACGCGTTCGGATGGTGACGGTCCTTCGGCTTCACGAGAACAATCTCGATCACATGACGACCCTGCTCCGTCCGGTAGAGTCTCAGATCGTGCCATCGCCGGGAGAGAGGATCGTCCGATCCGGTCACCTCCGCAATTAACTTCCCCCGAAAAACTAGTGGAGTGGCTTCCGGCCCCGATCTCTTCAGAATGTAGCGTTGATTCTCGGGTAAGCCTGTGTCCATCTTTGCTATCCATTACCGAGTTCGGTCGTGCGATATATTCTTCCAATCCCCATCGTATCGCCCATTCAGGATGTTGCGAGACGACGCGCCGAATCAATTCTTGTTGTTCGTCCGGGTGCTCTCGGCACCAAGCTCTCGCCTTATCCATCGCAGTCCATTGCCATGGTGATTTGAACGTCGTGATATCGTACCGACGATAGCCGGCCCGAGTATTTCCCACTTGTCGGCGAGATGAACGAGTGCGCTGGTGCCTGTTGATCTCGGGTAGGATTTGATCTCGAATCATGTCGTAAGCGTAACGCCGATCACGAAGCCAGCCGATGATAGCGATTGTCTCCTGATCGAAGGGTACGGGGATCAAAGTCGTTTTGCCGCGATCCTTATTCAGATATCCCCACTCATAACCAATCGGCGTGTAACGTCGGCTCGATCCGTCCCAACCTTCCGCCGCTGCCTTGGCAGCCGCATCGCGGGAGCATTGCATCACAAACGAGACTCGCTGATTCCGTTCGAGCTTCTTTACCGCAACGAGGACTGTCAGGAAGAACTCCCCAATCGGGGTGGAGAAGTCGACGTTTCCCCAACCCTCGATCGATTGAATGATCACGCGGACTTTGACCGAGTGCCAACGGAGAAGCGTATCGAGCGCATCAGACGTGGATCGGAAAGCTCGGTCGAGATCTGTCAGCAAAACGACATCGCCGGGCGAGACGATGTGACAGAGTTCACGCCCAGCCGGACGCTCTATGATCGGCGTTCCACCGCTCGCCTCTTCATCCGTGAAGATCCGGTCAACCTGCTGGAACCCATGACGCTGCGCGAGGAGGGAAAGCTGCTCATGCTGTGTTTCAATTGATTGACCTCCCGTCTGGCGAAAGGTGCTCACGCGCGCATAGCCATAGACTTTTGGTCCATCCGGTCGGGCCAGAGGTAGATCGTCCCCTTGCCTCCGTTTCTTTTTCATCAATGATTCCCTCCCGAACGAGTGAATGTCTTTTAGAATGTGGACTTTCGCAGCCCTTGAAGTTGACGATTTGCATCTCTTCTGGATCGTTCGCATTGCTGAAAGACTTGCCAAGGGTTGTTCACGCCGGCTTAACTTTCCGCGCGATGAGTTGATGGGCTCACGCCTCCCTCGGTCTTCTTTCAGACCATGGCCGCGTGCGGGACACGTCGGTGCAACGCTTGCTAGGAAGCATCCACGTCCCTTATGACGAATGGCAAGGATAGGGCCCCCGAGGTTTTCAGGGGATTGATCGCTGCCGTTCTCAGTTCATCACGACCCGACGCATCCAATCGGGGACTAGGTAGTCGGCCCCGTTCGGTAAGATCACCGCGATACATTCCACGGCGAGCGGTTCATCAGGCCATGGAGTGTATCCGTCAGTGATAACCAGAATGACATCTGCCGCCGGTTTCAGGCTTGCCGCGTGTCTGATCGGCTTCCTCATGTCAGTTCCGCCACGTCCGGTAATCTCGACCAATTCACGCCGCCGGAACTTCTGAACGGTTCCTTCGTCGTCGTCGGCCGCGATGACTCGCACCTGATCGACGCTCGTGATCGTTCGCGTAAGCTTCACGACTTCGGCCAGTGCTTCGGCTAGTCCTCGATCGCTAATACTCCCCGAGGTATCAATCACGACGTCAACACGAATCCGCGGGGACATGCGCGAGGGTGTCAATATCCCTTCACGCATTCGCCGCCCTGGTCGGCGATAGCTCCAAGCCGTTTCCCCTGCCGCCACGGTTGCCGAACGTCGCGCGATCGATCGGAGCTCACGCCGCCAATCTACTCGCGGGTTCACGATCTCATCGGCCCAGCCGCGCCAACCCCCCGCGCCTGTTCCGTGCTGCTTCGAGCTTTCCAGAATCCGGCGCGCCATATTGGCCGCGATCGATTTAGCCTCTGCATCACTGACGGATTCAGGCCCCCCGCAGTCCGGCGCGGGTAAGTCCCACGGTCGCGGGATACCATCGGCCCCGCTGCTTCCCGTTGTCGGCGTCCCGTTCGCCCCTTGGCCCTCTTGCGCGTCGTCCGTCGATCCTTCGCCAGATCCCGCGCCTTGGCCGTTGTCGCCGTCCTGGTGCCCTTGGGATTCTTTAGGGGGATCTTCTCCCCCCGCGCCCGCGTCCCCCCTGGTCGCCCGCGTCGCCGCTTCCTTGGCCGTTCTCGTCGTCGTCCTGCTGCTCCTTCTTCTCCTTCGCGTCCATCAATTGCCGGTAGTACGTCTCGGCAATGTGGCCCCGTTCCAGGTCCAGCGCTTCCGGTGTCACGCAGTCGCCCGGGAGCTTGATTCCTTCGTCCAGGTAACTCCCGTTAATCTCGGCATCGGTCGCGCTGTTCCATTCCTCGAAGTCCGTCACGCCGATCGGCCGCGCCCGTTTATGGTGTCGCCTGACTAGGTGCCCAACTTCGTGAAGGATCACGCCCGCCGCATCTTGCACGCTGAGCGATTCAAGGTAGGTCGGCGAGTAGTACAGACGCCAAAGAGGATCAACGGCCATCGTCGGCACTTTGTCCGATTCGATCGGAACCAACCGGAAAACGGCCGATGCCGCATAAGGCCACGTCAGCACGGCGCGAAGTCGCGCCTGATCAATGTTCGCCATGTTTCACGCCCCCTCTGTGAATAGGTCGCGCAATTGCGAGACGATCAGAGAGGGAACACGCGCGCCCGGTTCCGGCCGGTTACGTGTGAGACTACCCGCATAGATGGCAACAATGTCGCGCTTGCCAGCAGCAATAGCACGCGCGAAGACGTCCCAAGCCGCTAGCCATCGGTCCGGAGTATTGTTCCGCAGAACGGCCGCGCTCACCGATCCTAGAACGGTCAACACCTTATCCCCACGGTTAGGAACCTCGAACGATGAAGGATCGGCAAGCAAGCTTTCAGGGTCGGGAAGATCGAGCGAAGCGCGGTAGTGAAGAAATTCCAGCGCGGCCGGTTCACCGATGCAGCCGGACGTTAAGGCAAGGTCCGTTTCGTCGTCGTATTGTGGACGATCGGCCCCACGAATCGAAGCATTCGCCCCGAGGAGCTGCGCCGCGTTCGTCCAGCTTCGCAAGCTAGGCCAAGCGCCAGCCGTCGCCGCGCGATCCTTCGGATATGCTTGGGCCAATTGTGGCCGCGTTCGCAGGAATGAAGAGACATAGAAACGCTGTTGACCGATCCAATCACGCCAGCTTTCCCCCAAGATCGGGTAGAAAGAAGCGCCGAAAGTCTCACGGAAATCGGTTAGAAGTCCGTCGCAAAACTGGCCAACATCGACGCCCCAAGTGAGCCAGCAAAGACGATTGGCCGCCGGGGGATCCAAGTCGAAACCATTGGCCGCCATATCCGGCGGATTGCCTGCCGCCATGATCAAGGTATTAGCGGGATGATGGGTCAAGAGTCGCAGCATTGCCGCTTGGACCTGCGAACCGCATGTCGTCAATTCATCCAAGAAGAGGACCGCGCCCCCCTCGGCATCTTCGCACTCTGCAACATAGTGCGACGTCAAGAGCTTCACGCGCTCTTTCACGAGATCGGCGGAAGGATAGCCCCCGAAATCTTCGGGCGCATGTTTGTTACCCTCACAGACGACCAAGCGCCGACCGAGCGCCCGCGCGAATGCCTCAATCGATCTTGTTTTGCCTGTTCCCGGCTCACCGATCGCAAGAGGAACCACCCCCGCCTGCGCCGCAATCCAATACGCACGATTGGAAACCATGACACACCCCGTAAGCTTGAGACCGTTCAAGCGCCGACGCTTCGCCAGTGAAACGCGCAGCCGCTCCGAGGTATGCACCTGGGAGCGGTTCGCGCGATCCACTAGGCCAGAGCGCCAAACAACGAATCCGCTTCAGTGAAATCAGGAAGCGCTTGAGTTGAGACGTCTAGCAGCGCCTCATCGATCGCATCTAGCGCGGAATCAAGATCAGAGAGGGATTCGCCGAGAAGCGCCTTATATGCGGCCACCTTGACACGTCGCGCCGCGCACAACTGACGTCTAGTCTCAATCGCACGTTCGCCCAGGTTGCCCGTAGCAATCTCATCCCGAATCGTTTCAGCTTCGCTAAGGATCTGCGAGGAGAGACCGTCTCGAATGGCTTGAATGGCCCTATCGTCCATCGCGGTGCGCAATTGCCAGACTTCGGAACCTGCGCCCGCTTGTTCGACATACCCGCACAACTCGCACCACGTCGAAAGCGCCGATTCTGGGAGCCAGTAGATTCCGCCCTTTGGACGGAGAGAGATTCCGTGCAGAGTATCGACCAAGCCGACGAGCGCCCGGGATAGTTCCCCCTGGCCAACCGTAGTAAGCGCCACGCGGAAAGCTTCCCGCACGTTATCCTCAAACGCGAGATCGACCCCGGAGAACTCCAGACGCCCGGACTCATCGACGCGCACCGTGGCGAGCTGCTCGTACTCATTCGCATCAACGCCGCGCCGTTCATCGACCAAGGCAAAAGCGTTGACGTCCGCCAATTGGCGAACGAGAACCGATTTGCCGAGCTTCCCCTTATGTTCGGTGAGAGCATCCCGAAGCGCCGACCGATTGCAGATAGGCGCAGGACAGGCCGAGGAGTAGCCGATCGCGTTGAACCCGTGTTCCAATGTCGCGCGGTCAGATCGACCCGCGAGCTTCCAATAGATCACAGCGCCAGCAATGGAGAAATGACGTTCCGTCATGAGAAGAACTCCGCGAGGGCATGAACGGCGCCTCAACCGTTGACGTCCAGAAATGCCACGTCATAGCATCTAGCCGAATGGCGAGAGCAGCAGGCGCGCGAGAGGCAGGCCTGTTCGCTCTCATCATTCAGTAATCATCGAACCAAGCTCAATTTCGCCGAGAACCGCTCGCAGGTTATTCCGACAGTCAGACACCAGCCGCTTGTATTTTGCAATTGGCGCACCATCGAGACCTTCACGTTGCGCAATCGATTGCGCTCGCACCGCAAATGCATCAGCAATGCCATAGGAGGTGAGAGAAACGCACAGGCAACGAGACATCAATGGGCCGTCAAAGTCCCCGAACAAACTCTCTTGCCGACCTTGCGTTGTCGTGAAAATGACAATGACCTGACGTGGGAGACGTTCGAGGAGAGTCAACCAAGCTTGCACGGCGCGAGACGTCATCGCATGAGATTCGTTGATAATTACTGCACGAAACCCACCCGACAGGGAGCGGAATCGCAGTTTATCGGAGAGCTCACGTACCCGATCGACCGAGCAATCATCGCCGTCAATCTCTTCCACATCGTATTCAGACTTCGTTAGTTGCTTGGCAATTAGCCAAGCCATCGACGTTTTGCCGATACCTGAAGGACCATCAATCCAAATCGCGCCGCCGTCGAAGCCAGGCCGCTCAATCACACGGCGTACAACCTTAACAGCCTTGTCGTTACCTGCAAACTCTTCCCAGGACGCAGGCCGATAGCGTTCGTGTAGCATGGGAGGATTACCACCGCAGTTTAACGGCACTGCAGACCGTAGCGAGAACAGTGCGCCTCGCTTGCGCCGCGAGCTTCTCGCCCGCATGCGTACTTATATTTAATAACCACATCAAATATCAAGTAAATATATTTAATAATAATTATTATTATTAAAATACTCTATTAGAAATTAGACTCGTCGTGTGTATGACTGGCAACGAACAAATTAATTAGGATTTCCGATGCTTCAATCACTGGGATATAAAAGCACCGGACGACAAAGCGTTTCATCAATGAGACAAACTCGTGACTGACGGTGAATTGACCGAGAATCAATCGGAAATCGACCGGAGATTGACCGGAGATCGGCCACAGATCGAGAGGACAATCCGACCACCTGGAGGAGGAGCAGACCAGGACAACACCGGATCCGCGCGACACTTCCCGAACATTCGCGGAGAACTTCCCGAGGACTTCCCGACGATCCACGGGAGAGGACACAAGCCGACACGAACCGACAACAACCGACACGAACGAAACCAACCCGACCGGATGAAGACGCACGAGCACCGACCCGCCGGAGATCGCACCGCCAACCCTTAGAGAACTTCAAACGGTTCAACCGCCGGAGGAGATCGAGCACCGCCGGGAAGCATCGGCCACCACTGGCGAACTATTCAGCCCCGCTTAATAGTTGATCGACCCCGAGGACATGCACCGCCGGCGGACCTGCAACACCTCGGAACACGCCGAAACACCCGCAACACCTTCAAAGCATCGGCCCCGAGGACATCGGCACGCCCTGGAGTAGGTCACCAACCCGACCACCTGGAGCAAATCGGCCAAAATTCCCACCGACCGCACCCAATACCCGGAGAGACTCAAGAGAGAAGAACAGGAAGAGGAGAAGAGAAGACACACCCAGCCCATCGGCCACGATGGACAGGACGGAAGGAAGCAGAGCACACCGGAACACAGCTCCGAACGAAGGAAGATCACCAGGAAGGAAGAACCAACACCCAATTCGCAAGACATCCCCGCAGCATTTCCAACCAATTCGCGGCCAATCTTCCAACGAATCAACGGGAAGAGCGATAGAGCAGCAATCGAACGAACGAAATGAGATCGCCCGCAGACTTCCGAACGATCTTCAGAGCATTTCCGACCGACTTCCAACCGACTTCCCACGCAGACGATCAATCACATATCCCCCCAAAATATCGTCGAGCAACTCGACACGACTCAAGCACTCAGAAACACAGAGAAAATCGGCCATTCTTTCACGTCAACAGGCCCCGGAACCCCTAAAAGTGGCAGGCGCTTGCCCTAGTGGGCGCAGCATCGAGCCGAGACAGAGCACACGTAACGCACGCGGCAGCCTGGAGTTATGCGATACGACCGCAGGACGGCAGCACGACGGCAGCCGACGACCCCGTTGGCCCCCGTCCCCCTTCCCCAGAGGCTAGTCGCCCTTCTCCCCAATTTTTGCCCTGAAAAGTTGCCCCGGAAAATTGTTTTCGGAACGTCCGTGTTGGCGTCTGGCTGACCTGCTGCGTCATTTCGGGGGTAAATTGCCTATTGAGGATGTGCGGTGATGGTTCGGACGGCTCAGGCGGGCGTATACGAGGTGAATGTACAGCAACTGGTTTGTCAATTCCGTTTTCAGTGGGCTCGGTGTCGAACTTAACTCAGCACGTTGGAATTTCGGGCCAACCGATATGCAGGCGTTTGACTTTCAAAACGCGTCATCTGAACGCGCGCTTTTCTACGAAAAGTTGTCCAAACCAGTTTTCCAACGATTTTAATGTGCAGGACGCTTTTTCGCGTCGTGCCGATATCACGGCGACTCGTGGTGAATTGAACCTGGAGTAAGACTCATGTCCACGCGGACAATTTTTTATTCGTGGCAAGCCGATATCTCTGCCTCGACAAATCGAACGTTTATTGCAGACTGCTTAGAGCGGGCCATAAATCAACTTAAGTCTGATGGCAAACTTAACTTAGAGCTAAATATCGACAGAGACACTTCAGGAGTTGGTGGATCTCCTGATATTGCGAATACCATCTTTGAGAAGATCGCAAACTCGCATGTCTTTGTCGGCGACGTGACGATAATTGGCAACGTGACAATTGACGATTCGAAGGTTAGGCCCGTTCCGAATCCTAATGTCTTGGTGGAATTGGGGTATGCGGCATCAGGAATTGGATGGGATAAGATCATTCTTGTCGTGAATATGGAGCACGGTCAAATCGAGTCGCTCCCTTTCGATCTCAGGGCTAGGAGAGCAATCGGTTATTCACTGAAGAAGGGTGAAGATAAGACAGCCGCCCGGTCGAATCTCGTTTCGCGACTGGCTAAAGCACTTCATAGCATCCTGTCAGCATCTGATCCGGCTGATGGTGAATTCTTGAATTCGTTGCACAGGCAACTTGTCGAAGTCTTGATTCTTTCCGATGAATTTGAGGAGAAGGCGATTGGCGAGCCGGCAAAGCGGCTTCGAAGGCTCATGCAAACCGCGGGAAATGAGTTACGCGAACTAGCGATTCACGATTACTCTCATTCGAGAGGTTTAGCGGACGACCTCAACGTATTGGCAGAAAAGCTGATTAGTGAACACGATCGAGTGCGACACAACGGATCTAGACCAGATGAAATTGCTTCGGTGAAGCAGATTTTCGACCTTGCGAAAACGCTGGCATCTAAGACGACCGAGCCAGAGTTGAAAATGGAACGCCGAACGGCTGAGGACGCTATTGAGTTCCTGAGGAAAAAATCTCTCCGTCTAGCTGCATTGGCAAAACGAGCTGCCACGGATTGCTTTCAAGGTAAACACGAAGACGTGAAGAGCGACGCAACTGAAATCGGAGAACACTTGCTAAAGATCTCCTATTGCCCGATCCGAGCATATTATCCTGATCTTCCTGATCGATTACGACCAATAGCGAGGAGACTACATTTCCTCGAGTGCTATCCGGTCTATCACGATGGCGGCGCGACAAGGAAACAGATTGTTGATGCACTCATCGCGTGCGATTTGGATCTGAAACAGCTATTGAACGAGATGGGAAGCTAACTCAATCTGTTCTGCTTGCCTCCACTCGCCAACAAGATCTCGCTATGTGAAAAGAGCAACCCCGGACTCGTTTCCAAATCCGGGGGTAACGCAGATCAGTCTCACCGCAGCAAGTTTACCGTTTTCTCGAATTCCCGGGATCGCGGGATTTAGGACGGTTTAGCGACGGAGCTAAATTTAGCCTTCCGCCTAATAGCCATCGCATCAGGAGTTAGCTTGTTCGTGGATGTTGTCGATGTCGTAGGGGAGCGCCAATTGTTCGAGCTTCAACATGGGTAAGTAGACAGCCGCGACTTCCGACAGCTTATCCCTAATTTTCTGACAGACGTTGGGAACTTCCAAGTCGAGTTCATCCACGGTTCTTCGAATCGCTTTCACGACCGGTGCAATTGCGGGAATCGCTTCTAATCCTTCCAAACCCAGAGTTCCCAGAAAATGACGAACCACTTGCCACGTTCCCACCGTTGAGTATTGGTCTCGACGGGAATTCTTTTTGATCGTCGCTATGAGATTTCTCAAAGCTTGGAGCGACTTGTTGCTGTCGATTTCACCGCTGTCGATGAGCTCCTGCAATTGTGCGATGAGTTGATCGAACAGATCCGGCACGGGTGAGGATCGATAGTATTCCTCGTAAATAGCGGCGAAATCGATTGGATTCCCATCGTAGTCGTCGAAATTCCACTGTTGCTTCTGAATTTCTGGGTTCACATCTAGAATTGTTTTCAGCAGTTCTCGACCGGCGGTATCGTTGGTAGCGACAACCTGGATGTACCAGTTCAGACGGGATTCAAGTACTGGCCCCCAAACTGGAAAGTCTTCCGAACTCACCGTCCTTCTCAAATCATCGATCCTCAAAAGGACTTCTTTAACCGCTTCGATCTTTCGATTGCGATCTTCGAGAGACAGAATCTTCATCATTTCGCTCAATGAGGAGCGAAACAGATTAAATCGCTCGTTGACCGAGCGGAGAAAGGAATCGAAGCTTTTATTGCTTGGCATCGATATTTTCCTCGTGACTGGTTGAGAGTTGGGCCCGATGACAACGATTCGAGAGGGCGATAGTTTGCGACGATGCCGGAGAAGTGGTGAAAAGAAAACCGATGTTCCGATCGCGCAAGAGCCTTCGCGATGTAACTGAAGCTAAGCGCCGGGATGGGTGGAGTCTAGCGGAAAACGGCCGGCGGGCCATGCACCAAACCCGCCGGCCTTAAGGGTCGATCAGACGAAACATAGTTCATCTCTCTCGTCCGCTCTGTACCCGCGGCTCGGGACTTTTTCTTTTTCTTAACACGATTTCGGACGGTGGAAGGCGCGTCGGGATCCGCGCCGAATGGCCGGTTTTGATCGTGAGAGCAACTCGACCGGTTGTTTGTCAAGCGGGTGGGATGTTCAGCGGCCGGCGAGAATTACCTCATTGACGATCGGAATTTGGATGGCTACGACGAGATTGGCTTCATTAGGTGGCCAACGTTTCGGCATGGATGTAATCGGCCTGCAAGAGAAGCAAAACGGCGGTTCTTTTCGAGGGACCCGCCGTCTCGAAGCGTCAAAGATGCGAGTATCTATCTCGAATCTGATCTGGTGTCCGCGCTCCGGACGCTCCTTTTGCACTGTCAACGATGACATCCCTCGAATCGGAAAATTCATGCGAACGAAGCGATCCAATCACATTCCTCCGCCAAGCACACATGATCTTGGCTCCCTCGTGAAGAACGACCGGCGAGCTATCGAAATTGCCGGACTTCAGTTTGTCTTCCGTGGCAAACTGCGGTTCGGAATAATTTTCGTCTGTCGCGCTGGCTACTGGCTCGTCACTTACGATATCCGCGAAGTAATCGGACATGTAGGCGATACGACGATTATCTCGCTTTCATCGGGGATTGACTTTGTCTCATTCGAAAATTCAGTAGTTCATTCGCTTGAATCGAGGGGGCGATTAGACAATCTGGCTCTGTAACACGTCGCAGCGAAATCGTATCGATTGACGGAGCAAAACCTATGAAAGTTAAGCTATGTTCGTCTAACCCGTCGTGCTGTTCATTACGCATTACATTGCTATCTGCTCTCTTCCTTGGATAAATCATGACTGATGGCGCTCGGAACGCAATGCTCGGCTACCTCTACCAATTCTCCCTCGTGGCATCGTTGCGCGCGTATTCAATCGGCGATTATGTGCCAGAGGATGGTTGGCCAACATTAATCGGTATGGTCGCTGAGGGCAAATTGACCAATGAATTTTTCAACCAAGACGTTGTCGTATCGACCGATAAGGCTGGCAGGGAAGTGTGTGCGGCCGTCCAAGTGAAATACTCAGGTGATGCTAATGTGCCAATCAATCTTCAAGTATTCATCGAACTGCTATTCGGGTTTGATCAGTCAAAAAAACTGGCAGAAAGACAAAGGGTTCACTTCGACGAATACTATGTGATCACGAATCGCAATCTCGATACCTCCATCGATAAGGTGTGGCGTGCTCAATCTGCGATGGAGTTGAAAAAACTCCTCGACTCTCGAAAGAAGCAAAACAAAGGCATATGGCCGGAATGGGCCACAAAACTCTTTGGTCAATATTCTAGCGAAGCTGCTGCGATCAGCGATTGGTGTACGGTATTGGCGAAATTACAACACCCGCTGTTCGCCTCCTACCATCATGGACTGGATCAGCTTAAGCATTTCGCAAGACGCCACGGCATACTGGAAGATGAATTAAACCCAGCATTGAATGCACTGTTTGGTCAACTTGTCGAAGAGACTGCCGCCGGTAGATCGCTTGAGATTACGACTGGTTGGCTAAAGATGTGCCTCACAGGTGCAACCGACGCTTTTGATTTGTCATTCCGCGCGCAAAATCAGATGTTGGCCTCGGCCAGCAAATTATTGAGACAGCGTCTGGACTTGCTCACTGGCCCAAACTATTCAGGTCTCACACGACGACGCCTTGCCGAAGCTCTGTCCGACGAGGTCGAGCGTCACCCTGTAACATTTGTGTGCGGTCGTGGAGGGAGCGGAAAGAGCGTCATCTGTATCCAACACCTGCTCTCCTTCGTGGATGGGCCACTCGGGCTCAGTGTGCATTCTTCCGACGTAACGAGAGATTTCTTGACTGAATCTCTCCGACGACTAAGGAGTCGAACACCAAATGCAAGAATACCTCATGACCCATTCGAACGGGCGATGACCCGTCTAATCGGCGCGAATGCTGGTTCCGCAACCGTTCTCATTGTTGATATCGATGCAGTTGATGAGGCCGATCCATCCCTTCAGGGAGAAATCCGAAGGCTTGTCCGACTGTTTCTGGAACCCGGAGAACACAGCCGCACCCGAAAGCTTCTGGTTAGTTGTCGACCGAGGCGAAAGCGTTCTCGACTAAGGCATGGCTTGATACGCGAGTGGGTTAAGGCCGAATCACCTGAGTACTACGAGAATAGAATTGGAGTGCTTGAAATTGATGACTTTGATACGAAGGAGCTAGAAGAAGCCGACTCACAGCTCAATAACTCAGCAGAAAACCGATTGTTCCGCAGCGCTCCGCTTGAGACGATCGAAGGAGCTGCGATGATGGGCGGAGGAATCGATCTTCCGAGTAGCCCACCCCTTTCACTCTTAAAATCCTTGCATCATCCGGTGGTCTGGGGAACATATGCTCGTCTCACGGAGGAAGAACGGCGCATCGCACCGACACGGCGGTGGGTGTTCACAGA
>JAIEPU010000183.1 GCA_019748235.1 bacterium | reverse complement strand
CCCGCACCACCAGCCGCTCCCTGAACGTTCAGCGTTCGGACACTGTTGATCGCCTGCACGGTCTGAATGAGCGGAACAACCGTCAGTCGGACGAATCGACGATCCGATGAAACGACCGCCTGAACGGTCAGTCGCGTACCGTTCGGGATGGAAGTCACCGTCGGGTCGAAGGTCACCGCTCCAGCCGACACGACAGGTGTCACGTCGGTGACGAAGGGGACCAAGTCTTGAACGGTGACGGTTGCCGTCTGGCCGTTGAAGAGCATGACCTTCGGAGCCTGCATGGTATTGGATCGTTGATCTCCCTGAACCGCTTCGAGGAGAAGATAGACATCGATGTCGTTCAGGAATGCGATACCGAAGTTGGTTCCACCCAGGTTGGTCGCCCCCAGCCCCGCGAGAGCCGGGACGGTGGCCGCCGCGAACGACGACTGGCGAATCGGAATACGATAGTCCGAGGTTCGAACGCCGGTCGGATCACGACCGACCGTCACGCCGGCGATATGGTTACCGCTGAAGGTACCCAGACCCATCGAGTCGGTCAGAGGATCGACGGTTCCTGGCGGGTTGGTCTGCTGGTTTTGTTCGCTGACGATGTACTGGTCGTTGTTGTTGTCGACCGAGACATCGAAGTCGATGCCGATTCGTTCAAAGAACGCATCGCTGACGGTGATGAAGCGAACTTCCACCGACACTTGGATATCCTGGAGTCGTCGAAGCTGAGCGAATAGGTCTTCGAGAGCTTCATGGACCGCCTGCGTCTGAGTGACGACGAAGGTGCGGTTCGGCTGGAAGTACTCGATGGTGCCGACACCACCGTTTTCCTCCCATGTGTCTGGGAAGACGGTATTCTGGATGAGGTTGATGACAGCACCGCTGATATCGCCGCCGCCCATGCCTCCACCACCCATACCGCCGCCCATTCCACCCATGCCGCCGCCCATACCGCCGCCCATCATACCACCGCCCATACCTCCCATACCGCCGCCCATACCTCCACCACCCATACCGCCACCCATCATACCACCGCCCATACCTCCCATACCGCCGCCCATACCTCCACCACCCATACCGCCGCCCATACCGCCGCCCATACCTCCCATGCCGCCGCCCATACCACCACCCATACCACCGCCGGCGTTCAAACCGCCGCCGAAGTTGGAGATGGGAATGACGAGGTCAGCAACCGGGTAGACCTTGGTGACCATTTCGGCCCCCGTGTCTTCAGCATCGGTAATAAGGAGGACATCGTTCTTGATGAGGTAGGTCAGCTCCAAGGGCTCGAGCAACAGCTTGAGAGCACTCTTGAGCGGGATCTCATTAAGCGACAAGCTGACGGGTTCATCTGGATCAACACCGGCAATGTCGAGACCGTTGAGGTCAAGCACCACGTTGACGCCAGTGAAATCCTTGATGAACTCGACGACCTGCTGGAGAGGAGTCTCCTTGAAATCGAGAGTGATCGGGCGAGTCAGTGACTTCTCGATACGGACCGTCGTCTCGGACTTCGCCTCGAGCGTCGGAGTGTTGTACTTCTCGCGACGCTTGGTCAGATCTTCCCACGTCTTCGGATCGGGAAAGAGAATTTCCTGGTTGTCGGGGATCGGAATGGCCGAGGTCTCCGCGGACTGGAGGGTATCCCACCATCCCTTTTGCTTGGCCCATTCGACATCCTCGATCTCCGCGTAGCGCCGAGCGAGCTGAGCTCGGTAGAGAGCCGCGACACCGAAGACTTCGTCAGGCGCGATCTCCGTGATTTGGAAGGCAACCGCTTCCGCTTCCGCGTAGCTTCCTTCATCCATCAACGAAGAGTAACGGTTCGACAACTGCTTGACGGTTGTCTGCTTCTGAAGCTCGGCCTGAAGCGATCGCTGACGGGCATCGCGCGAGGCTTCTTGCTGATCTTCCTCAATCATTCGAACGGTCAATTCCTGTCGAGCTCGCTGCGACTGTCGGATCTGCGATTCGAGTCGGCTGACGAGCGGAGCAATCTGATCGGGGCTGAGACCACTGGCTTTCACCGTGTCGAGAGCCGCTCTGAGCAATTCGATCGCACGATCGGGATTGTCTCGGAGTAGCATGCTCGACTGTTCGGTGGCCTCAATCACATCCTGACGAAGCTTCTGCACGATGATCGCCTGACGCTCCTTGGCCTGGGCAATCTCGTCCGGATTCAAATCGGTGCGAGTCGTGTCCGCGACACGTGGAGGAAGCGGATCCTGCGCGGTCGGAGGATTCGGCGTCGGAGGAACCGGCTGCTGAGCACCCGTGAACTCGGTATCATCCGAGATCGACCGGCGAGCAGGAGTCGACGATCCGCCGCGCGACATCTTCGCAAGACATTCCCCCGTCAGATCCTGAAGCTTCTGCTTCTGCAAATCACTGAGAGAATCCGCGTGCTTGGCAGCTTCCTTGAAGTAGCCAATCGCTCCGGGGAGATCATTTCGTCCCATCGCGTTGACACCGGCATCAAGGAGAGCTGCTCCCTTGCCGGGCCCGGCGGTCTGAACCACCATCGGATGAGACGGAACCGGTTGAATCGGGTTAGGCATGGCGGCAGCCTGAACGGGCATCGGCTGTTCCATCGGAGCCGGAGCGTCGTTGTGCGACGCCTGCATGATGGCCGGATCCACTTTCGTGGTAGTCGGAAGAATCATTCCGGCCGTCGGCATGGCCTGTCGTCGTTCGATTTCAACGAGGACTTGAGCCGGTGTGATTTCCCCCGTCTGATAGACGGCGTTGAGCTCGAGGGCCTGCCGCGCGAGTTCGCCGGCAAGCTTCAGGTCACCTGCGTCCATCACACGCTGAGCCTGAGCGATTAGAGCACGTGATTCACGAGTCTGCGCGATCGTCTCCTTGGGATTTCGCCGTTGCTGCATTCGATCACGCATCGAGGCCTGGGCCTGGAAGATACGCTCCGGCGAATCTTCGTTCTCGCCGAACGTGACCCCGGTCTCTTTCGCCTTCTGAGCGAGCTGCACGGCGGTGACATTGTCACCCTGGTTCATCGCGGTGCGTGCCTGGTGAACAAGTTGAGCCGCTTCCGCGCGCTTGTCCGCCGTCGGACGATACTTGTCCATGGTGCTGGCCGGAACACTCGCGTGCGATTCGAAACCAAGCACCTTGATTGAACTGGTTCCCGAAGGAGCCGATGGAGGAGCGGGGGTCGTCGGAGGAACGACAGGGGCCACCACCGGAGCAACAGGAGCGGCTGCCTCGGTCTTTCGGCCGAGAGCACGCTTGTAATCACTGTAAAGTTGCTCGGGTGTATCTCCATCAGAAGGAGTCAACCCAAGATTCATCGCATAGACGCGAACGGCAATCTCCTTCGCGGCATCAAGATCGCCGGCATTGAGTTGCTTGCGCCCCTGAGCGAGAAGTGACAATCCCTCGGACTTGTTTGATTTCACCGGAACATCGGCCGCGACCGGGGAAGGAGCAACCGGCGTCTTCGCGGCGGTATGAACCATGTGAGTCGCACGGTAATTCTGAATATCTTGCAGGAGCCGCTGCGGGGAATCGCTCGCGGGATCCCAGGGCATGTTGGCATTTGCCGCATTCCGGGCGAACATCTCCGCCTGATCAATCAGCCCCTTTTGATAAAAGCGGCGACCTTCCGCCAAGAGTTGGCGGGCGTCCCCCATCACCGCGCTGTCGGTGGCGGGAGCGGGAGTGGCCACTGGGCGAGGAGCGGCTTGCGATTGTTTTTGCATCGCTCCGACTTGCGTGATCGGCGAGGGAGGAGTCATCGGCAGCGGATTTGCCGACGAAGCAGGCGCCGGCGATTCGGTCATCTGTTCCTCAGGCAAACCGTTGGGCTTCCGGTTCGGAAACAGACGAAGCTTCGACATCCACGAATCCTTTTTCGGATCGTGTCCCTGCATCTGCTGCTCGATCATCTGAGCACGCTGCAGATCGTCAGGAGCAAGGAACCGATTCGAAGCCGCGCGGGCGAGTAAGGACTTCGCCTTATCGTATTGCCCCGCACTAGCAGCTTGCTCGGCTTCCGAGAGCTCCATTCGAGCTTGACTTCGCGCCACCATCGCTCGACTCGCGCGGTCGACATAGTCGGTCAACACGCGCTGATCCTGGACGGAAAGCTTGCTCGAACTAGCCTGTGCCTGATTAAAGGCATCAGAAGCCTTTTCGAACTCGCCCCGCCGATAGAGTCGAATTCCATCTGCCAGCGCCTTACCCGGCTCCGCCGTGGTGGCAACTCGAGCCCCAGCGGGCCCTCTCGCCACCTGCGACCAAGCCACGTTTGACGTCGCCGTTAGGCATACACATAGGCTCAATGCCCATGTCAAGTGCTGTGGCGCGCGCAACGCGTTCTCCTTCATCGAAATCACCCCAAGCGGTTCCCGCGTCGATCGAAACGACCTCGGCCCCAACAGCCGGTAACTTCTCCGTTTTCCCCCGACGGAGAACGATCGCCCTTCGATCACGCCGGGTGTCCCGTCGTGACTGTCATTTATTCGCAATGACTGCGCGTGCCCCTGCGGGCAAAGAGCGCAGTTGGAGCATGGTGCACGGCTAATGTTGGAATGTCGGGAGGGCAATAAGGTGGACCGCGCGATGTGTCAATGCGGTTTGCGGAAAATTTCCTGAAAGAGATCTTGACGAACGTCCAGAATTATTGATTGCCGTCTGCCGTGACAGGATCTGGGCAAAAACGGCGATAAACATCACGTTTCAGCCAGGCGAAGTCCTCTTATTCATCGAGCTGAAATGATGCCATTTCCAAATGATTCCGAACCAGAAGTTGCTTCCCTGTAAGAGTCGGATTGTTCCATGTCTGTCCCTCAATGGCTTGTATTTGAGAGAGAGGCTGAAAGGCTTCTGGGGTAGCCTTCACCATGGCGAGTTCCCCTTGTTCACCCTGCACGATGAATACATCGCCGCGGAGTAGGAATTGGCCGTGACCAAAACGTCCCCCCTTCCAGAGCCGCTTTCCCGTCTTCACGTCGAGACATGTCATGATTCCGAGATCGAGACCATAAAGATGACCCTCATGAAGAATGAGGTTCGAATAATCCGCCTTAAGGTTTCGGTTCTTCCAGACTTCGGAAACACTCCACTTTCCATCGACCGGCTTCACTTCCAGCAACGCGCATCCCGCAGTCGAACTGATGGCAACGTGCGAATCGTCGACGACGACCGGTTGGATCGCGTTGACGTCGTAATCGGACTTCCAAGGATGTCGCCAAAGTTCGCGTCCCTGTTCGATGTCATATCCAGCGACTCCCTGTCCTTCGAAAGAGAGAACCTGTTTCTTTCCACCGAGTGTGGCGGGCATGGGGGACGAATACCCTCCCAGCCCTTCACCCGCTTTCCAAAGAAACTTGCCGCTCGCCGCATCGAATGCAACCAATGCTCCCCCTTGGCCGGACGATTGCTGCGATCCGGGAGAGACAATCACTTTTCCGTCGACCACCAAGGGTGATCCCGCCATTCCCCATTGCAGATTCTTGACGTGACCTTCGTCGAGGATATTCACCTGCCAAAGGAGCTTTCCCTCAGCGGCATCAAGACATGTCAAATGCCCAAGCGCTCCGAGCGAATAAACCTTCCCTTCCGCAATCGTTGGAGTCGCTCGCGGACCTTCACCTCCGAGAACTTCGGAGAAGTGAGCAGGATAGCTGTGAATCCACCGCTGTTTTCCGTTGCGAATGTCATAACAGACGACGGCCTCATCGTCGCGCCGTTGTTCAATCGTAACGGCCCAAGGCGCGACCACAACAAATGAGGCGTATCCGCCGCCAATAGGATGCTTCCAAAGCAACTTCGGCTCTACTTTGCCGTTAATTGCAGGCCCAGGGCTAATGCCGTCTCTGTGATACCCGCGATAATCTGGAACGTCGTCGGGGCCTGGCATCGAAAGGTCGACCGTCGCTGAGGCTTCTGTCGCCGTCAACTGTTTTTGATGTTCGGCCAATGCATCCTGTCGGTCTTTCGTCCATGCGAAATCGAATTGTGGAACCATGTCACCGGTGAACTCGATCCGACGAATCGGCGAAGCCTTCGAGATGACGACTCCGGCGGTGATCAGAACGGCGAATACAGCGATTCGACTCACGATCGAGTAACGAGAGAGAAATAGATACCAGAGAAAGATCAACACGATCCCCAGAAACACCGTGAGCGTCGAATACATTCGGCGTTCCGCGATCTCTGGACCGAGATTCTCAGGCATTTCCCAGAGAGTGCCGATGGTAATTATGCTGAGCAGCACGACGAATCCGGGGATCCAGAATCGATGACGAACAGGAATCGGAATCTTGCTATCGGACATGACTACTCCCCATTGAAGGTGACACCATCAATTGTAAGGGGAAATGATGATGCGCGCCGAGATGAGTATTGAACTGCACTAAAGAAGAGTTTAGGGACGTTTCACTGTTTTCAATCGAAAGAGACGGACAATCGCCCCCGCTGAAAAGATCATCAACGAAGGATAGATCGCGAGAGTGAAACGCTCTTCCGGAACGACTAAAGCACAAGTCACCATCAAGTCGCTTAGAAGAGCCAACTGCAATGCCGCGAAAAGCCGTCCTGGCGCCTCAGGAGAAGAGCAGACACGGCGGATCGCCTCTCCGGTTCCGAGTGACAGGATCACTACATTCATCACGCCGAGGAGCACGAGTCCTACGAATGAGGGGGCACCCGCGTACGGAAAGAGTTCAAACTTCGAAAATGCGAAGTAGACATGCTTGATGAACTGCCAGAGGGCGTGCGAAGGATGCTTACGCACTTCACGTTTGAAATCTTTGATGGTGGGAGTCGGATTGGGGGGGACCGGGAGCATGGCCCAGCCACGCTTCTGCCATTCGACTTCGACTTTGTTGCGTTCCGCTAAAGGGGGAGGATTCGAGGACCAACGGTCAAGTGAAAGACCTAGCATCAAGTGATACCCGAGAAGACGATCGGTCTCATCTCCAGGGAGATAGGAAAGGCGATTGTTCTCCCGGAGTTGAACGACCAATGTCGGCGATGCGACGATCACAAAAGAGAGGATGAAGGCCGCCAAGGCAGCTACCGTCCCACGAATCGCCTTACCATTCATCGTCGGACGGATTATCGAGAAGGACTTGCACTCGACCCATAGAAATGCCGCCAGCAGAATCCAAACGATGTGAGCATAAGCCGGTCGAAGTTGAATACTCCAACTGATAAGCACTCCCGCCAGCGCGAAGCCACCCCAGCGGCGGACCCCATCTGAAAACATTGCCATGCAGAAAGTGAGAAGCCCACTCTGCAAAGCAATCACACCTGGTAGATCAGCAAGCACAGTCAGGGCATAAGGAATGAGGACGGGAAATGAAAGAAGCAGGATCGATAAAACGATGTCGACTCGCCATCCCTCTGCGAGCAGTTGCCACCTCATCAAGGACATCAAAACAATGAGGCCGGCCCCCTGCAAGAGAAGCAAAAATGGAGTCGACCCCGCTATCGAAATAAGGAGCGGGTATGCGTACGTCCTAAGCCCGTCGGCCGGCAGCGTCGGAAATGGTCCCCACCAGCTCCAATGATTCGATAGTGCGACATATTGACCAGCATCGAACGCGAGCGGCTGCGGTTGGGTGGCGTGAAACCAAACTAGCTGAACCGCCAATATCAAAGTGGGAACGGCATGAACGATGGGCTGCAATCGAATCCCCAAGGAATTCCGAGTGTTCAAGACTGAACCGGCAAATGGTGGAGGAGCAGGACGATCCATCGAGCGTTCCCGAGAATAACGCATCAAAATGAAATGATACTGGACTCGGGTTGCGAAAATGGGTCAATGTCAAGCGGGAGAAGGTCGTGAAAATGCACCAAATCCTTGCCGAGGATGCAGGGCCGGGCTAACTTTCAGGGATCAAGGTTTGATGGAGTCGCGAACATCGAACAACCTAAGACCCTGTTTCTCAAGGGC
Source organism: bacterium (assembly GCA_019748235.1). Taxonomy (GTDB): domain Bacteria; phylum Planctomycetota; class Planctomycetia; order Kolteriales; family Kolteriaceae; genus JAIEPU01. Next base: position 26,759 of record JAIEPU010000183.1, on the reverse strand, counting down.
TCGTTCGACTCGCGAATAATCCTCTAATTGCATCGCATCACGTTCTGAGTTCATTCAACGATTCGGAGAGCGACGATCACCATGGCAGCTATTATCTCCATTCTGTTCGCGGTCTTCTTGACCGGTTTTGTACTAGCGCCTTGGTACGTCGATCAAACGCTTTCCTTCCTATCGGGGAAAGGAATTGAACTCATTCCTCTTATCCTGATCGGCGCGACGATCATCGTCACACTGTTGTTGGTGTCAGGGATCGGCCGGCAAAGGACTTGGTTGAAATGGAATATCATCGTCGGTTTGATCGTCCTTTTAACCTGGATCGGTTCGGTCGTCCACGCATTCACTAGTGTTGAACCCAACGTCGCGCGTTTCGGGCCAGGGCTGATCTTCGCATTAACCAGTCTCTGGATCCCGTTCTTCGCATGGTCCTTGTTTTTTGATCTCACATGGATGGCGCGTTTCGCTGTGCTTCTGGTACTCATGCTCACTCAATCATTTTTCGTGGTTCGATATCGAGTCCAACAGATCAATGAGTACGGTGACATGATTGTCGTGAAGCGATCATTGCCTCATTCGAAAACCCAAACGAAGCAGAATCAGATCGCATCAGGCTCGCACGCTCCTTCAGGAAACGGTACGGCGCCGTCACATCAGTCGGCTAGCAAATCTCATGATGCCAGCCCATCACCCGCTACGGTGTCGATCAACGAATGGTTTCTCGGAAAGAACGATGGCGCGGACGCGCAGCTTCTGCCGGGATTGGCTCCCAATTCACTTCTCGTGGAAATTAAGGACAAGGCGAAGGATGAGCTTTGGAAGTTGCAGCTCATTCATCCTCGCTTCTCATTCAAATCGGGACAAAATATAAACGTCTCCTTCCGAGCCCGTGCCCCGAAGCCCCGTCCCATTCAAGTCGAAGTCAGTCAAAACCACGAGCCATGGAAACCGCTCGGGATCACGCAAACGGTCGAACTCACACCGGATTGGCAGGAATTCTCGTTCCAAGGCTCAGTGCCGATCGCGGAGAACGATGCACGATTGCTCTTTGGTGTCGGTGGTCACAACACATCCGTCGAGATTGCAGACATTAAGTTGGCGGGCCAGCAGAGTAACTCAAAACCGCACGAGGCACCGACATCCGAGCCCGTAGTCGCCGCGACGCCGGCACCGAGTATCGCATCAAAGCCGCAGCCGATTATTTCAGAACCCGTGGAGACAGAACCGATCTCGCCGCCGACGGCGGCACCCGAGGCTGAGAAGAATGTGAGCCCATTGGCTGGCTGGTCCATCGCGCTCGAAGCAACCTCCGACAGTCAGCTTGCCGCGAAGAAGTCGAATCCCACTTGTTGGAGCATCACGATTTCGACGAACGGTTCCCCAAGCGAGCGAGCGGTCCGAATCGAGAACGACACTTTCCGCCTGACGAAGGGGAAGAAGTATGAATTGCGCATTCGTGCCAAGTCGAACATCTCTCGGTCCATCAGCGTGAATATCACGCAGCCTGAATCCGCTTCTTCAACGATGAGTTTGACGCAGCAATTCGAACTCTCAACGGAGTGGAAGGATCTTGTCGGTCGGTTCGAAGCGGTAGGAGAGGGACCAACCCAGGTCCAAGTCAATCTTGGCGGAATTGATTCCGTCGTTGATGTCGAAAAGATCGAACTCGTCCCATTGGACTGAATGAGGCGGTCGTTTTCACCGGCGCATCAACTATTTCAATAAAGGAGGGACATCCATTGCGGATGTCCCTTCTCGTTGAAATCACGGCTAAAGCGGTCTACGCGCTGGCCAATGTCGCAGATGACTCCATGTATTCCGAGAGCTTCGATACTTCGTCCGCGGTCAACTGTCGCGGAGCGTATTCAATCCTGGACCAAAGGGGAACGTTTTGCGGCGCCTGATGTAGGATGTAATCGAAGAAGAAGACCTCCGGCACCTCATAAATCTCCACCTCCGTCGGAGAGACTCGCCAAGAATGATAAATCGGAGAATCCTTGGGAATTCCGATCGACTGCGCGATGACACGTCGACGATTGGTCACGTTCGGCGGCGAACTATGAACGAGCCGTCCATCGAATAACACCGCCTCTCCGGCTTTCATTGGAAGTTCCCGAAGATAGGATTCCCGAAGCAATGGGAATTGTTCGCGGAATGGACAGTCATCTGCAAAAGCGCGGACAGTGTCACTTAGGTGGTGACTCCCTGGAACAACGGCCAGGTTGCCGTTCTCGTGATTCACATCGACGAGCGGGCACCAGATGTGAACGGACACCTCTTCCGGCTCTTGAACGAATGACCAATCTTGATGCAAAGGCATTTCACTAGATGCCTCACCCGGCTCTTTGATCATGAAATTGCAAAGAAACGGACGATAGTTATTAAGGATCCGATCGACGTTCGGTTCGAGTGCTTCCTTAATGATCCCATCGAGGCGAATTCGATAGTCACGGTCGGCGTGATACATGGTTCCGTGAAATCCGCCGATGTTCGGAGTCTGCGAATCCTCGAAACATTTGTAAAGTGATGCCACTGTCTCGTCATCGAGCAACGGAACAACAACGTATCCTTGATGTCGAAATTGCTTGTCGAGAGCGGCATCCTTAAAGATCTGTCGCATGAAACACACTCCTCACCGATTCCACTCTTGTCTTGGCGAATAGACTCTTAATAGACTTCGCTCACTCGAACTGAAGAATTCCGCATCACGACGAGAGGACCGAGCGATTCTTCCATCGCTCGAGATAATCCTCTTCGCTGATTTGAGTATTGAGCGGAGCCGATTCCAGCACGGCGGCCACCGGACGATTAGGTCTCGTTCCCCATTGAACTTCGTTCCAAAAGAAGTCCGGTTCCACCTCGAATACCTCAACTTGGTTAGGCGTGGCCTGCCAGTAATGGAGTAATTGGGCCTCGGCAGGAGCAACCGTCGCGACGACGACGGGACGATCCGTCGACGTGGTGTTCGGTCGCGATCCATGCACGATCGCTCCGTCGTACAGGATACAATCGCCCGCCTTCACCGGAATTTCCATGAGGTATCGATCGCGAAATATCGGAAGTAGATCATCGAAAGGCCAATGATATCGGTCCTTCGGTTGATTCGATCGAATCAATGTGCTTGCGCGATGACTACCGGGTACGACGGCGAGGCATCCGTTCTGCAAATCAACATCCACCAAGGGACACCAAATCGATACGACCCAATGCTTGCGGTCGTCGACGAACGACCAATCCTGATGCATCGGGCATTCGCTGGTCGCTGGTTCGTTCCCCTTCTTCACCGCAAATTGACTCAGAAAAATCTGCCGAGACTTTAATACGCCGTCGAGACGCCCCCCCACGATCCGAACGATTGCGTCATTGACCTTTTTCCGATAGTCGAGATCAGGACTCCAAAGAGTCGTGTAAAAACCGGTGGGGACGCCGGAGGGAACACTGTAGTAGACATCGAGGAGTTCCGCGACATCTTCAGGCGTCAATAGAGGCGTGACAGCATATCCGTCCGTTTCGAATTGTGCCCGCAGTTTGTCGTCAATGATCAGATCTGCTCGCATTGTTCCGCTCGTCGACTCATGAATGGGATTTGGTTAAGGATACCTCAATCACCAGGTAGGTGGCGAGAGAAGATCCCTCGAATAGAACGTAAAATCGATCTCGGATTGATGCGGTGACCACTATTTCCGCTTTCACCTACTATCGCGAAATAGCACCTTTTTTGAGCCACTGCGTGAGACCGAATGAACGTTGCATCATACGCTCTTCACACGCCATTGACGAACAGGGACACCTCGCGGCAATTGGCCGCATCCATTGGGGCGGAGATGGATTGATCCGAAATGATCCAGGACATTCCGTGGTTAAACTATTGCTGGGCTCCGCGAGGCTAGTTCCCCCGCTTTAATGACCCCTCCCTGCAAAACAGCGATGAAGTTTTTCCGGTCTTTCAGAAGGGAAATATTCTCGACGACATTTCCATCCACAATCAGGATGTCCGCCAGTTTTCCCGGTTCCAAGGTTCCGATCTCAGCATCTCGACCCAAAATCTCCGCGCCCGTCTTCGTGGCGCAGGTGATCGTCTGAAGAGGGGTGAATCCGACGTAATTAACGAAGAATTCGAGCTCGCGCGCGTAGTCGCCATGCGGATTCCATGCGAACCCATAATCTCCCCCCATGCCGAGACGCCCGCCAGCCTTCAAGATACGTCTCGCGCTCTCCGCTCCTCCTTCGAGCGTCTCTTGATGTCCGTCGACTACTGACTGCGGCATGCCGAACTCAGGCCCCCGTGCAACGCTCGCGTACTCGAAGTAGAGAGCGGGAACGACGGGGACGTCGCGCGTCAAAAGGAGATCGAGAGCTTCTTCATCCATAAAGGTTCCGTGCTCGATCGCATCGTAACCGGCGCGCAATGCATTCTTTATTCCCTCGGTCGCTCGACAGTGCCCTGTCACTTTCAACTTGTGGTTGTGCGCCATCGCGACGACCGCGTGCATTTCTTCGAAGGTCATGCAAAGAGTGTGGTGATCATTCGCATCGGGAGCAGCCGCATCGCCAGTCGGATAGGTTTTGACCCACTCGACCCCATCTTTGACCAACTTCCGAACGGCTGACCTTGCTTCATCCGGACCATTGATCAGAAGAACGAGCCCTTCCATTCCAATCCTTCTGTAGTCGGGATTCCAATCCATGAGCCCGCCGACGCCGCAGATCTCTCGACCGCTGGCCGCCAGGCGCGGCCCGAGGACGAGATCCTCTTCGATCGCTCGTTTCAACCAGACGTCGATGTTAAAAAGGCTACCACCGCTTCGTGCTGCGGTATAACCGCACTCGAGTGCAAGCCGCGCATTACAAGCGGCGAGCAATGTCACGTACTCCACCGGATACTTGATGTCGAGATCCTCGATCGCGGCGACATTGAAATAGGTCGGATGGAAATGAGCTTCCACGAGGCCAGGCATAATCGTGCCGCCGTTTGCGTTGATGTGTGTCGCCCCCGTCGGAAAGGGAGGAGATTTCTCAGCGGGGCCCGAGAAGGTAATTTTTCCATCCTCGACGTGAAGACGGCCATTTAGAATAGGCGTTCCTCCGCGTCCATCGACGAGTTGGCCGTTATCGATGACGAGCTTTCCTGTCCCCAGCTTCATGTTTCCCCCCGAGAAATGTGTGAGAAACAGTATCGCAAAGGGACACGGCCTTGAGGAGTACCTAGCAGAGAATTGGCGGCAAAGTCCTAAATCGGGTTCTCGAACGTCAACGATTCAAGGAACGGAACCACGACACGAAGATACGCTTCGAGCGCCGTCGTATGTATTTGATGGACCGTTTTCGGAAAACGGATAACGGTAAAATCGCGTACTGACTCCATCATCGTTGTCACGTCATCGTCGAACAGCATTCCTCCGGTCGTCACATCTGCCTGCAACAAGAGAGTCGGACAGTCGATTCCCGTCACGATCCTCTCCCAGGGAAATCCTCTCAGCCATTCTCCTTCAATCACCGGCGTAAGAACTTCAGGATCCATCTTAATCAGACAAGCGGCATTGAACCTCAGCGTGGCGGCGTCTCGCACATCACCTAGGCGAAAGGTTCTCTCCGAATTCGGATCCCGAATCGTCAAATCGCCAAGCGTCTTCGCGAGATCTTTCAAATCGTGCCAGCGTTCTTGACGCATGATGTCTTGAATGCCCTGAAACTGATTCAAGAAAGGAAGCGTGCCGATCCGACTTCCCATCGTGCCGAACGGAGGGTCCTCCAGGACTGCCCCGATCACCATGTCCTTTAGACGTTCCGCCACGCCGCATGCCACCATCGCGCCGAGTGAATGTCCCACGACGATGAAAGGCTGATTGATCGTCTGCCTCGCGACATGGACTGCATCATCCACGAACTGTTTGACATAGTACTGTCCCGGTGCACGAGCCGACTCTCCGTGTCCTCTGAAGTCAAGGCAATAGGGACGCCAGCGATGACTGAGCGTCGCGGTGACTCCGGTCCAATCGCGCCATGTGCGGGTGACGCCATGAAGAAAAAGGATCGGCGGTCCCGTATCTTCAGCCAATGCCGCAATGTGTAAGGGCCCAATAGGAGACGATTCCGCGATCCCCATCCAGCTCATCGTTGACCTTTCACGACTTCAAGCATTCGCCGACACGACGCTAGTATTGTACGAGTTGAAAACCCCCTGCATCAGTTTCGAAAAGAACGTCATTCTCTGAATAAGGAGTATCGTCACCCCTTGTTTCATCGCCTGTCATCAGCGATGATTTTGTGATCTATTCGATGTTTTTCCGATCATGTGATCTCGATTTCGAAGGTTCGCGGTTCCATGCATTATTCTCGTTTACTCGTACTCTCCACGACGGTCCTCCTACTCATCACGGCGACGAATATTCGTTCGGAGACTGCTCGCAAACGGATCGTCATCTTGGCAGGAAAGAAAAGCCATGGCCCGGTCGGAAACGGCATTCACGATTACGGCTGGTCCGCGCGTCTGATTAAGACCATGCTCGATCGATCAAACGTACGAGATCAGATCGAAGTGGAAGTATTCCTGGATGGATGGCCCACCGATCATTCGAAGCTGGAATCGGCCGACTCGATCATGATCATCTCGGACGGACGAGATGGTGATCTTTACGAGGAAGCCCTTCACCTGCAGGATCCCGAGAAGATTGCCTTTATCTCGAAACAAATGGAACGGGGCTGCGGCCTCGTGACGTTTCATTTCTCGACATTCGCGCCTGATCGTTATGCCGATCAGATACTCGATTGGACGGGAGGTTACTTCGATTGGGAGACGGACGGTAAACGGCAATGGTATTCCGCCATTCAAACCATCGACTCAATGGTCGAGCTCGACTCGCCCGATCACCCCATCAGTCGGGGGGTTAAATCCTTCCCACTGAAGGAGGAGTTCTATTACAACCTTCGCTTTCATCCGATCGCGAGTGGGATCGTTCCTATCCTGAAGGTCCCTGCCCTTCCGGGACGTGATGACCGAGGAAGGGTTGTCGCATGGGGACGCGAGCGGACGAATCTTGGACGAGGTTTCGGCACGACGTGCGGCCACTTCTACGACAACTGGACGAATGACGAATTCCGAAAACTGGTTCTCAACGGCCTCGTCTGGTCCGCCCACGTTGAGGTCCCCACTGAAGGGGTGGTAAGCCGCGTTTATTCGCACGATGAAATTGATGCCGCGTCAAAAGCGACAATAGACACCCCGATTCGAGTGCTGCTTCTCGCCGGGAACGACGCGCACCAATGGCACAACTGGAAGAAGACGACTCCGCGCATTAAACAGGCACTGGAACGAGATTCACGGATCGTCGTCGAGGTGACGAATGATCCCGAGGATTTCGCCCGCAGACGTCTTGGTGACTATCAAGCGATCGTTCTGAACTATTGCAATTGGCAAGATCCGCGCGAACTCTCCCCCGCGGCAAAAGATGCGTTCACTCTCTATCTCAAACGAGGGGGCGGGCTCGTCGTCATCCACTTCGCCAATGGGGCATTCCATTATTCGCTTCCGCAGGCGAGTGCATCGGATTGGCCTGAGTACCGGCACATCGTTCGTCGCGTCTGGGATCACACGAGTAAGAACGGTGTGACGAGCGGACACGACGCGTTCGGCCCTTTCCGAGTCGAAATCACCAAATTGTCCCATCCTATCACCGAAGGGCTCACCTCTTTCGACATCGTGGATGAGCTGTACTTCCATCAGGTCGGTGACGAGCCGATCGAGCCCATGATTACAGCGCATTCCAAGGTGACTGGGAAAGATGAGCCGCTCGCGTTCGCTTATCGGTACGGCGATGGGCATGTTTTCCAAACATTACTGGGGCACAGTGAGAAGACTTACGATGCCTTCGAGGCACGCGAAATGATCCGCCGCGCGGTCGCCTGGGTCAGTAAATCTCCCGTTCATCCCATACCCAAGGAAAACGATTCAAATCCGGTCCCGCCAGAGACGGTCCGGACAGAAACTTTGGTTCCAGGGCGATTTGGACAAGCTCTCAACGCGAGGGTGGCGCACGCGTTCGCGCCGCCGATTCCCGAGTGTCGATACCGCCCACTCACAGTGGAATGCTGGGTCAAACTGGCAAATAACAACAGCTATAACATCATCCTCGGCAGCGAGATTAAAGCGTCTCCCTTCCATTGGTCACTCTTCACTGAGCCCGGTAGCGGCGCGCCGACGATGTATTTCCCCACCCGATCTCCCGACCACGTCCGAAGCAATACGAACATCTGTGATGACAAATGGCACTACGTTGCAGCGACAATCGAACTCGACCGCATTCGAATTTTTGTCGATGGGAAACTCGTCGCGGATAGCCCCATCAAAGTCGCGGAATCAAAGTTCGATCGGACCGGCTTTGCGATGGGCGGTCTCGTCGAGAAGGGAATCGGCTGCGACGGATTGATCGATGAAGTCCGTCTCAGCCAGGGAATCCGTGATCTAACCAACGTCCCGCAAGAGGCTTTTCTGTCAGACGATTCCACGATTGCGTTGTGGCATTTCGATCGTGTTGACGAGAATAAAAGAGTCACCGATGAATCGACGCGTTCTCACCACTTGAAGCTTCGATCCGCGTCCGAGCCGGCGGATGCCTCCACAAAAACACCGAGTGCTGATCCCCACTTCGACAAAGGCTCGGTTGGATTTCATTGGAAAGAAGAAGACTCTGCGGACAATCGTTGGAATGAGGCCGACATCGGGCCGTTCCTCGCCAGTTCCATCCCACTGCCGAATGAGCCAACTGTTCCAAAAGGGTTGTCGATTCGCGTGGGCGATCAAGCCAGCGCCGCCGTCCTTTATGACACGGCAACAATGGACTGGAGGGCCGGTTGGACTGGCGGGTTTCTCCGATTCAGTCCCGTTCGTCACGGCTTGATCAGCACCCCTGAAATAGCTGGCTCGGTTCGACTCGTCAGCAAAGCCAACCCTTCGAACGCCACTCGACACTATGTCCGCTTGAGTCAGAGTGGCGAACGGGTCGTCCTCGAGTACGAGATCGGAACGACACGAGTCTGTGAGCACCCGTGGGCCGCGACCACGGAGACCGGTCCCATTTTTCGTCGTTCATTTGAGGTCCATGGTGCGAAGGACTCGGTGAAACTCTCCATTGGAACATGGAGTGGTGCAGTCCAGACCAAACGATCGGATTCATTATCTTGGTTTGAAATCGCCGACGGGGAGGAGCGATTGGTCATCGCGGTGAAAGGTGCGGAACCGGATGTCTCGGTGTCGAATGATCAGACGACGATTCTTACTCAATGCCCTGTTAGCGCAGAATTGCACTACTTCGACGTGTTCCTCTGGAAGGGAAAAGAGCAGAGCGTCCCTTCGCTCGTTAACCAAATCGAACAGATGCCTGAAACCGACTGGGATCGACTGCGTCAACCGGCGAAGGTTTGGAAGGATAACATCGTACTCACGGCAACGTTTGAACGAGTGATGGTCCATTCGCGGTCGACAACCTTCCTCTCCCCACCGAGAATCCGTATCGCTCGCTCTGCTTCGCTAGCGCGCATGATTTCCTTTCCAATGGTCAAATCGCGGTCAGTATGGTTCATGGCGATGTCTGGATTGCCAGCGGCCTTGATGAGGACTTGCGAGACCTAACGTGGACGAGGTTCGCCACGGGCCTTTTTCAACCGCTTGGTCTTCGCGTGGTGAATGACGAGATCTACGTGCTGGGCCGGGACCAAATCACCAAGATCATTGATCGAAATCGGGATGGCGAGGCCGACAGCTATGAGGTCGTCTCTAATGCGTACGAAACCTCCCCCAAGGGACACGATTATGTCACCTGTCTCGAAACAGATGCCGAGGGGAGATTTTACTTTCTGCACGCGAACCAGGGGTTGCTTCGGCTCAATCCAAACGACAAGTCTGTCGAAGCATTGGCCACCGGCCTTCGCAATCCGAATGGACTCAGCATCAGTTCAAGCGGCATCGTGACTGCTTCGCCCCAAGAGGGAAACTGGACCCCCACTTCTTCGATCGTCGAACTTCGCAAAGGAGCCTATTACGGCTACCCCGGTGAGGAACACCTGCGCGATCCGCCCCGCCCGTACACTCCCCCTCTCTGCTGGATACCCCGGCTCATGGACAATTCGAGCGGAGGACAAGTTTGGATCGACAGCAACCGTTGGGGCATTCTCAACGGCGGGTTGCTACATCTCTCTTACGGTCAGTGCAAGTTACTGTATGCGTTGCGCGAAACGGTCGGCGATGTAGCACAGGGGGGAGTCGTCACGCTGCCGATCGACTTTCGTTCTGGAATCATGCGGGGCCGATTCTCTCCCATCGATCAGCACCTTTATCTGAGTGGCCTTAAAGGATGGGTTTCTTCCGCGGTGGACGATGGCTGCCTCGTACGTGTTCGCCCCACCGGAAAGCCCATCGATCTTCCGATTCGAGTGGAAACGCTGAAGAATGGGATGCTCATTCATTTCACGACACCCCTCGACAAAGCTGTTGCTGAGGACTTGGATCGATACGACCTAACGCAGTGGAATTATCTCTATTCGATGAACTACGGCTCGGATGAATACAGTGTGATCGATCCCACTCGCGTCGGTCGCGATGAGGTTGACGTCATCTCGGCCACTCTTCAATCGGACGGGAAATCGGTCTTTCTTGAAATCCCAGACATCCAGCCGGTGATGCAGATGTCCATCCACTTTAAGCTGGAAACAGCGGACCATCGGCCGTTCGAGCAAACGATTGCCTACACAATCAACAAAGTCGGTGATCGTCAACAAGACGAGTCCTTCATCGTACGCAGGCCGCGGAAAGGACAGCTTTCTCCTGAGATCGAAGCCTCGCTCCGCACCGGTCTCAAACTCTCGTTCAACGATGATCATGTTATTTCTCGTCAACTCGCTTGGGCAGTTCCCTCTGTCACATCCGCCACTCTTCAAACTCGACCGGGTCAAACTGCTGAATCAATGAAGGTGAAATTCTCCGGCTATCTGAAGGTCGCCCGAGCAGGAAATTACCGATTCAAGCTAGAGGGAACGTCCACTGCGCGATTGGAATTGGGAGAGAACACCGGTTCGTCTTTTGATTTGTCGGTGAATGGCGAGCCCGTTCAACTCGCACTGCGAAAGGGGTATCACCCCATCCGCGTTACGACCACATGGGCCGCTGAGCCACCTTGCTCACTGAGAATCCTTTGGCAGGGAGAAGCGTTCGCTTGGGAACCACTACCGGCAACGCAACTATTTCATGATGGACGGGACGCTGATCTCGCGAAATCGACGGAATGGAGAACCGGCTATTGGCTGTATCAGGAGCGAGGCTGCGCCCGATGTCATGAGGGAGGGGAGCGGGCGGCATCCATCGGCCCTGATTGGAACGAGATTGGTTCACGGCTCGATAAGAATTGGATCACACATTGGTTGCTCGATCCAAAGTCAATTCGACCGCAATCGACAATGCCGCACTTCTTCAATCCTGCATCTGAGACCGACCGCCAGTCCGCAGCCGATATCGCGGAGTACCTTAACACGTTGACAACGATCAACAGCGACGCTGAAGTGCAAGAGACCGGTGACGCGGAAGCAGGCCTCTCCCTTTATGAAAATCTTGGATGCCTGGCGTGTCATCATCGAGAGGAAATAGGTGCCGAAGATCCCGAACAGCGAATTCCACTTCGCGGCATTTCAAGCAAGTTCCGCCCCGGTAAACTCGCGGATTTCCTCGCTCAGCCAACGGCTCACTCTATTCGGACCCGAATGCCAAACTTCAAACTTACTTCGAAAGAAGCTGCTGATTTGGCCTCTTTCATCCGTGAACTTCCAGTCTCTCCATCCCGCGAGTTTCCTACAGGAGATAGAGAGCGTGGTCGACTGGCCGTCCAGACACGACGCTGCACGGCCTGCCATCAATCACGGGATATCGAACAATCCACCGTCGCCGCCCTCGCGATCAATAATCCTGAGAACGGTTGCCTCTCTGCAATGCCAAGTGGAACGAATGGCCTCCAATTCTCATTCAACGATGAGGAACGATCCGCATTGGTCTCCTATGTTCGCTCACGTACAGGAACGCCCGAAACACATACCATGCCGATTGCTTTTGCAGACAGTGCGCGACATTTAACGGAAAAGCTGCGCTGCCATGCATGTCATTCACGCGACGGGAAGCCGAGTCCCCGGGGACTTCTCTTTCAAGAAGAATCAGAAACCGGTTTGCCTCCAGAAACGATTCCCGACCTGACGTGGGGAGGTGAAAAGCTTCGGACCGAGTGGGTGCGTGATCTTCTTGCCGGCAAACAGCCTTATCGAAGTCGACCCTGGCTGAAAGCACGCATGCCCGCATTCCCCGCTTACGCGGAAGAATTGGCGGTCGGACTCGCGGCGGAGCACGGTTTGCTACCGTCCACGGATCCGGCCACAGAGATCGACGATGAATTAGTCGAAACAGGTCGGCAACTGGTCGGCCTGAGTACGGGACTTGATTGCCGGCAGTGTCATGCGATTGGATCGGAGGAGCCGCAGGGAGACGATCGAACGAAGATCTCGCTCGGCATCAATTTCGTTCATGTTCGCGATCGAATGCGAGGCGAACATTATCGTCGATTCGTGCTCGACCCTCCTCGCTTCGACATCGCGACACGTATGCCGAAGCTTGCTCCCGACGGAAAGACGACAAAGATCAAAAGCATTTATGACGGCGATGCCTCAAAACAATTCGAGGCAATTTGGCAATTTATTCAATCGCTTCCCAACGCAGAATCCGGCGTTGAGAATGCCGCCGCCCAAAAGTAAGTGTCAACGCTCCGTCACTTCTTTGATGCTTTCAAGAGTCACCTGGCAAAGTCTTTTGACGAGTTCCGGTGGCATCGCGGGAGCAGGCATGAGTACGATGACGTCGCCGAGGGGGCGAATCATGACGCCGCGCCGACGAGCGGCAACCGTAACCGCGTGACCGACCCGATCATATGGGTCAAACGGCTCTTTCGTCCTTCGATCGGCGACGAGTTCGATCCCCACCATGATGCCTCGGTGCCGCACCTCGCCGACACGGGGCAACTCTTTGATGGGCCCTAATTGTTCCGACAGCACATCAGCGATAGCCGTCACGTTATCGAGTACACGGTTCGTATTAAACAGGTCAAGGGAAGCGATCGCGGCGGCGCAGGCGAGCGCGTTGCCCGTGTAGGTGTGCCCGTGAAAAAATGTTCGGCATTCCGAGGGATGCCCAAGAAAGGCGTCATAGATCTCGTCTGTCGTCAACGTCGCCGCGAGCGGGAGATAACCTCCCGTGATTCCTTTTCCCAGGCAAAGGATATCGGGTTCGACTTCTTCGTGTTCACAGGCGAACATTTTGCCCGTTCTTCCAAATCCAACGGCGACTTCATCAGCGACGAGCAGAAGCCCAAGCTTTCGTGTCCACTCCCGGACCTTGCGAAGATAACCAGGTGGATGAACGAGAATCCCGGCCGCTCCTTGAACGATCGGTTCCATGATCACGGCGGCGATCCGATCCTTGTTCGCTTTCAGAACACGGATCATCTCCTCCTCACAAAAAGCAAGATACGACTCCGCGGAGTAACCTGCTGGCGGTCGATAGGCAACAGGTGAAGGGAGCCTCAACGTCTTGAAGAGAAGCGGGCCATAGACACTGTGAAAGAGATCGATCGCACCGACGCTGACGGAGCCAACCGTATCGCCGTGGTAAGAGTTACCGATGCACACGAACGTATCACGATCAGGGGAACCATTGGGTCGCTGCCGTTGGTATTGAAACGCAATCTTGAGCGCGACTTCAACCGCCGTCGCGCCGCTGTCTGAATAGAAGACCTTTCGAAGGCCACCGGGCGCGATATCGACGAGTGACTTCGCCAGTTCAATCGATCTGGTTTGCGCATGCCCAAGGAGCGTACTATGAGCGACTCGACCGAGTTGATCTTGAATTGCCTGATCAATCGCCTGCACTTGATGCCCGTGCACATTGCACCAAAGAGACGAGAACCCGTCGAGGTAGCGATTTCCCTCAACATCAATCAGTTCGAACCCCTCTCCCCGCTCGATGATGGGGGGCTTCTCCTCGCGATACGACTGCATCGGCGCGAACGGATGCCAGACGTACTCGTTGTCCCAGTCGCGCCAAGGAACAGAGCCGGTAGTAACCGGATCACCCGCCATGGTGGGTCTCCCGAAAATCCAAAACCGTCATCAATGAGCGCCTTTCGAGGGTCACAACGCTCAGAATCAATGTAGCGAGCACTGCACGGCGCGGTAGGGCATGGCGAAAGTTTGGCAGAGTCCTCTGATGAGAGCAGGATGAACTTCTCAATTGAACTGCGTGGCGTCGAAATCGGGGATGACGAGTTCGTCGAATATCGTCGTTTCCTGGCCAGTCGCTTGGACCATCGCGACCTTCATCTTTCGTTTGAGCGTGGTCAACGACGGCTCGAGCAAATCCTGATACGGTGCTGATCGAAGTAGGCTTGCGACAGCCGATTTCAGTTCGGTCTGATTGCCGGCCAGGATTGTTTCGAGCTCGTTTTGACGCGTGGTGGGAACATCAACAAACAAGGTCATGTCGACAAGAATCGGCGTGTCGCCAAACGAGTTGTTGTTCTCGCGAAACTCACCGATCATTCGCTCGACATGTGTTTTCGGATAAACGATTTTAGGTTCCGCAGTCCATGAATCAGAATTGCGATACGCCAGCGGACCGACGACCAGTAGCAAAATCGGAAGAGTGACACTGAGGACGGCGGCGACGATTGCCTTCCACGAAAGATGCTCTTTTGCCATGGGCTTGAACCTTTCCTTGGGCGATGGAAAGAAGGTCACTTCTGCATCAGAAAATCAGGTAAGACGACTTCAAATTCCTGATCTTCCTTCAGCTGCATGGCCGACGCGATCGCAACGCGTAACCGCCGTTTGAATGTCGTGAGAGATGATTCGCGAAGCACGTCAACACTTGCTCGCCGGGCGACGACCGAAGCAGCCTCGCGCACCTTCTGTTGATGTTCATCAAAACGTGATTGCAGGAAATCCATCTCCTCAGGAGTCGTTACCAGACAAATGCCGAACCGGATCATGTATTCGTCACCAGGGATCTGGTGATTTCGAACACTCAGGTCGCCTATTGGAACTTCCGCTTTTCCATCATTCACGATTCCCGCCTCGATATGCGCGGCTTCGACCTGAGATGCTTTCGACGGAATCGGGATAAAGACAAAAAGAAGCGCCGCCTCACTCGCGATCAGAACGAACGCGATCACAAAGAGGGAGTGCCGTTTCAACATCCCGAAAAGTGACGCCACGCTTGACCCGCCTTACGAAGTGCCGGCCTCACCCGGCAAATGTCCGCAAAAGTATAGGTCAAAACGGAAATAGGGATTGTCCCCGCGACGATCAGACGCGGCGGAAATCAATCAACTTGAGGAGGATGGTAGGGATCGTTCGGAGGGAAGCCATCGTAGCGAACGGTGATACTCCACTGTCCGCTTCACGACCTCTTCGATCGGCTCCTTCACAATGATTCGCTCCCCCTCGCGGAGTGTCACTACGGTATCAGGGGTTTGCTCGACGAACTTGATAAGTTCCGCATTGAGGATGAACTCCTGCCCATTGAGCCGGGTCAACTGGATCATTGCTCCTCCTCTTCCTTGCTGGCGTCGAGCGCTCCTTGAGTGCAGATCCTGACATAACTGTCATAACGATTGAAGCTGATCATGCGGTCGGCCACAGCGGATCGTACAGCACATTCCGTCTCATCCAGATGCAAACATCCCGGAAAACGACAATGGGTCGTAAACGGGTGGAACTCGGGGAAGAATTTTTCCACGTCCCCGGACTCTACTTTCCAAACGTCGAACTGCCGAATGCCGGGCGTATCGATGACCGATCCACCGTCGGCCAACGAAAGGAGTTGGGCGGTCGTCGTGGTGTGCTTACCTTTTTTGGTCCATTCGCTCACATCACCGACTCTCAAATGGAGGTCCGGGTTGAGCGCATTGAGAAGGGAACTTTTCCCAACTCCGCTCTGACCAACAATGACCGTCTCTTTGCCACGCAACATCCCTCGAAGCCGATCAACCCCCCAACCATTTCGCGCGCTCGTGAGAACGATGGAGTAGCCCAATTGAGAGTACAGACCAAGAACGGGTTGGATGCGCCAGGGGTCGACAAGGTCAGCCTTATTGAGACAAATCAGCGCTTTAAGCCCACCAATCCCAGCGCTCACTAAATAACGATCGATGAGATTTCGCTTGAATTCAGGCTCTGCGAGGGCACAGACGATAAGGATCTGATCGACGTTGGCGGCAATGAGTTGCTCACGCTGACGATAAGCTCGGGTGAGAACTTTCTGCCGTGGCTCAACCCGAAGGATCAGCCCCTCGTTTCCGTGGGCCGGTCGAAACCAAACCCAATCACCTGAGGCGATCACGTTTCGTGAATCCCGTTCGAGAGATTTCAGGAGCCGGCGGGTATAGCACTTAACGATCCGGCCGTCCGTTGTGGCGACATAGCAAAAAAGTCCGTGTGGCGCCATCACGCGGCCACGAACCGCATTCGATTCATCAATGGCGAGGCTACCATCCTCCTCGACATGAACGGTACGCTTGCGGGAGAGCTCTCCCTTGGCCCTCACGCTTTCGGATCCGACGGTCTCTTCATCCTCTCCCGCTTGCTCGTAATAGCGCGTGAGATCCCCTTCCCGCCGGCGGGTGACGCGATTCTTCTGGAATTGCACGCGGACCTTCTTGGGCCGCTTCTCCTTCGCCATGCGGAAAACATTGTCTCCTGAGCAGTCCGATCCGATTTACCACCCATTCTATAGGGGCGAGAAACTCCTCGGTGGGGCATTCTCTCATGTCTGCCGGTGCATGGAAGTTCCGTTAGCGGCGGAATAATCGGCATAAATCCATCAACTCCTATCACCAAGAACCTCGTCAAATCGAGAAATTCATGCAAATTTGTTGCAACTTACCGTCAAAACATGCTTGATATCTGTCAGATGTCGGGTATATCTCAAGTACTTGGGAAATATCGGGGATCTACACAAAGAATTCTGGCGGCAACCATCCGAATGATTGCGGAAGAAAGACGTCAGAAGCTGGCAGATATCGTCCGGCAGAAGGGTTTCGTCCCTCTCCCTGACTTGGTCGACCAGATGGGGGTATCGGAATCGACGGTCCGCCGCGATCTCGATTTCCTGCATGACGCCGGGATTCTCCGCCGGACACACGGAGGCGCGATCGCCACCGCCGGTGGAGTCGGTCTTTCCGCGTTCGATGAACGCTCACAGCAGGAAGCCCAAGAGAAAAGAAACATTGGACGCTACATGGCGTCGCTGATTCAGGACGGGGAAACCGTTCTGCTCGATGGGGGAACGACAACGCTTGAGGTCGCTCGCCATCTCGTCGGTCGATCGTTACAGGTCGTCACGAACTCGCTTCCGATCGCACAGCTTTTCGCGAGCGGACGAGACGTCGACCTCGTGATCATCGGCGGGTATGTCTATCCGAAAACGGGAGTTGCACTCGGCGTCCTCGCACAAGAAGCGATTCGAAATCTCCATGTACATCGAACGGTGCTCAGCGCCAGCGGTTTGACGCGGCGGGGACTGTTCAACGAGAACTTGCTCTTAGTCGAGACAGAACGGGCAATGATGGCAAGCTCCGACGAAGTCAACGTCGTGGCTGATCACACGAAGTTCGGCCGGACGGCGCTAACGTTTCTTGCGGATTGGTCGGCCATCCACCGCGTCGTCGTCGATAGCGGCGTCTCTGAAGAACAGCTCGCAATGGTGGGCAAGAACGTCGACGTCGCCGTCGTTGATCCGAACGGGAACAAGATCGAGGGGGAGAGGAGAACATGATTGCCACTCCGCAAGCGATCGATCGGGCCATGGTCGAGAATATCGTCCGGCAGATCATCTACGATCGCTTCGCGCCGCGCGATGCACGGACGGGTTACCGGCCTCGCCTGCTCGTCAATATCTCCGCTCGTCATGCCCATGTCACGCAAGAGGACCTCGAAGTTCTCTATGGCAAAGGGGCAAAGCTGACGCCGTTCAAGAAGTTGAATCAGGAAGGTGAATTCGCAGCCGATCAAACCGTAACGGTCATCGGCCCACGGCAGCGAATGATCCCGAACGTTCGAATTCTCGGACCTTGCCGCACGTTTACACAGGTCGAACTCGCGTTCACCGACGGCATCTCCCTCGGAATCGATTTGCCGGTTCGTAAGAGTGGCAATCACGAAAACACTCCCGGCTGCTGGCTTCAAGGGCCGGCGGGTATCCTTCCGCTGCACCAAGGGGTCATCCGCGCGGAACGGCATGTTCACATGGGGGACGCGGATATCGCGTACTACGGCGTCAAGGATGGCGACCGAATGAATCTTCGCATCGAAAGCGACTGTCCAACGGTGCTTGAAGGATTACTGGTTCGCCATTCGCCGAAATTCAAGCTCGAAGTTCACCTCGATACCGACGAGGGAAACGCATCGAATTTGACCAAGGCGACCCATGTCGAGTTGGTGAAAGTGTGATCGTGGCCCCATCTCTTTGATGAGAGAGGGTTGAAATGGCTCAACGAAAAAGAACAACGGGCTCGACTCGACGACCTGCCGCGGGGCGGTCTCGACCGAGCGAGAAAAGGAGTGTTGATTCCATGGCCAAGCAATTGCAAGCGCTCGGCATGGTGGAAACCAAGGGTCTGGTTTCACTCGTCGAAGCGGGTGACGCCATGCTCAAGGCCGCCAATGTTGAACTCGTCGGCTGGCAGAAGGTCGGCTCGGGTTATGTCTCGATCATGGTTGCCGGCGATGTCGCGGCGGTGAAGGCTGCCACCGATGCCGGAGCGGCCGCCGCCAGCAAGATCGGCGAGGTCCTCTCGGTCCAGGTGATCGCTCGTCCGCACGACGATCTGTCGAAGGTTCTCCCCAAGTCAAAGACGGCCGGAGCCGTTTCGTAACGCTGCAAAATAAAGAAGGGAGCTTGTGATTCATGGCTATTGCAGGTGAAGCAATCGGGTTGATCGAAACCCGAGGACTGGTCTGCCACGTTGTCGCCACCGATGCGATGCTCAAGGCAGCCGATGTGGAGCTCGTCAGCCAAACTCAGATTGGTGGAGCTTACATCACCACGATCGTTCGCGGAGACGTTGGCTCGGTTCGAGCTGCCGTGGATGCCGGCGCTCAAGTCGCCAGCCAAACCGGTGAGCTCATCAGTGCTCACATCATTCCTCGTCCTGAGAAGTCGATCGTTGATCTCTTCTCGTAACCGGTACTAAACCATCAGACGAGAGATGAACGCGGACGTCGAGTCACTCAAGGAAGGGGTGCGATGAAGGTACTAGTCGTCAACATCGGATCAACGAGCTTCAAGTATCGACTCTACGACATGCCGAGCGAAACACTCCTTGCCCGAGGGGGAGTGGAGCGAATCGGCGAGGAAAAGAGTCGCTCGTACGTGATTCTCGGCGATCAGACGGAAGAGCGGATCGCTCCCGTCCCCGACCACGGAGCCGCCCTGGCGTCGTGCATCGCGCAGTTGACGGATCCTTCAAGCGGATGTCTGAAAGACGCGAGTGAAATTACCGCCATCGGGTTCAAGGCGGTGCATGCGGGCGATATTTCGGGAACTCCGGTTGTGGATGAGCGTGTGCTCGCCGCGATGGAGAATTACTCGATCGTCGCACCGGCGCACAATCCGCCTTACATCCGCGCGATGCGTCAGCTCCGGGAACGATTCCCGAAGATTCCACTCGTCGCGGCCTTCGAGACGGGGTTCCATCAAACCGCGCCCGAGGCATACCGCACCTACGCCATTCCGTATGAGTGGACAACAAAGTTCGGTATCCGACGGTACGGATTTCACGGAGCCAGCCACCGATTCATCGCTCACCGCATGGCGGAAGTCACCGGACGAAATGATCTTCGCATCATCTCGTGCCACCTGGGTGGCAGCAGTTCTCTCTGTGCGATCGAGAAGGGAAAGAGTCTCGGCGCGACGATGGGAATGAGCCCACAAACGGGACTTCCCAACAACAATCGCGCGGGAGATTTTGATCCGTTCGCGATTCCACTCATCCTTCGGGAAACCGGACTCGACCTGGATGGAGTCCTCGCTCGGCTTTCGAGTGACGGCGGCCTGAAAGGGGTCAGCGGAGTGGGGGCCGATCTGCGGGACGTGGAGACGGCCGCCGACGCGGGAAACGCGCAGGCCAAGCTCGCCATCGACGTCTTCGTCGGATCGATTCGCGACTACCTCGGAGCGTTTCTCGTTCGGCTTCGTGGTGCGGACGCTATCGTCTTCACCGGCGGCATCGGCGAGAACTCGATTCGCATTCGGTCAGCCGTCTGCGAGGGACTCTCAGAGCTTGGGATCGAGCTGGATAACGCAAAGAACAAGGCCGCGAAGGGTGAGATGATCATCTCTTCCGACGCAAGCCGGACAAAAATTTGGACGATGCCGACCAACGAAGAGATCGTCGTCGCCCGGCAAACGGTGGAAGCGGTCGGTTCCTGATTTACAGGCAACGGGCTTCGACCCTGAATTCAACTACGTACGCGCCAGGCGCGTGGAGATCGCCATGTTCGTGGCAAGGGTGACAGGAAGCGTGGTTTCGACGCTGAAGGTTCCGTCGATGACGGGGCAGAAGCTACTTACTGTCGAACCCTTGCGCATTGATCCCGAGAAACACGATCGGCTCCTCGGAACCGGGCGAACGTTCGTCGCCGTCGATCTTATCGGCGTTGGAGCGGACGAGCTGGTCCTTATCGTTCAAGGTTCGAGCGCACGCATGACGGATGAAACCGCGAAGCTTCCCGTCGATGCGGCCATCATCGGACTCGTGAATCAATTATCCGCATACGGCCACGAGATCATCTCGGCCGGCGGCACGGAGAAGTAACATGGTCACCATCAACGAAGAGACCGTTCGCAGCGTCGTCGCCCAGGTGGTCGCGCAGCTCAAGAACGGCTCGGTTGCACCTGCCAAACGTCATTCCACCGGTGCAGCAGGCGTTCATTCCTCGGTGAGCGACGCGGTCGGAGCCGCGAGCGAAGCTTTTGAGAAGTTTCGCGAGGTCGGCATTGCCGAGCGCAAGATCGCGACGCAGTGCATACGCGATATCTGTCTGGCGGGCCAAGTTCGGCTCGGCCATATGGAAATGGACGAGACGAAGATCGGTCGCCGTGATCATAAGGTCGAAAAGCTCGTCACCGCCGCGACCCGTACCCCCGGCGTTGAAGCTCTTCGCACGGACTGCGTTAGCGGTGACTTCGGGGTGACACTGACTGAATACGCACCCTTCGGCGTCATCGGCGCGATCACGCCGGTCACGCACTCCTTGCCGACCCTCGCCAGCAACGCGATCGAAATGCTCGCCGGCGGAAACACGGTCGTCTTCAATGCTCATCCGAGCGGAGCGAATGTGGCGAAGGAAGGGGTCCGCCTCTTCAACGAAGCGATTCGTGAAAAGATCGGCATCGACAATCTGATTACGATCATCGATCCGCCGACCATCGATTCAGCCAATCAGCTTTTCGAACATCGTGACGTGAAGTTGATCGTTGTCACCGGCGGGCCGGCGGTCGCTCGTGCGGCTCTTGGTAGCCGTAAGCGTGCCATCGTCGCGGGGCCGGGCAATCCTCCTGTCGTCGTGGATCAAACGGCGGACCTCGACAAGGCCGCTCGTTCGATCATCACCGGAGCAGCATACGACAACAATCTTCTCTGCATCGCGGAGAAGGAAATCTTTGCCGTTGAAAGCATCTTCGAACCGCTCCTTGCCGCGATGGGTCGTTACGGCGGATACCGCATCTCGACCGCGCAGCTCCAGCAGCTTGAGAAGATCGTCTTCGCACCCGGCGAGGATGGGAAGATCCATCTTCAAAAGGAATACGTCGGGCAAGACGCATCCCTTCTCGCCTCGAAGATCGGCGTGACCGTTCCAAGCGGAACCGAAGTGCTCTATGCCGAGACGACCGAGCAGAGTCCATTCGTCGATCACGAACAGATGATGCCGGTTCTCCCCTTCGTCCGAACGCGAAATGTCGACACCGCAATCTACCTCGCGAAGAAGTACGAACACGGCTACCGGCACACGGCGATCATCCATTCGAATGACCTGCGAGCCCTCACCCGCATGGGCAAGGAGATGGATTGCACGGTCTATGTCAAGAATGGACCGAGCACGGCCGGCATCGGCTCGGGAGGCGAAGGCCTTCTCAGCTTTAGCATCGCGACGCCGACGGGCGAGGGAGTAACCTCTCCCCTCACCTTTACCCGGCTTCGTCGCTGCACGATGGTCGAGTCGTTGCGAATCATCTAATCGCACAACCCGTCAACCGGGACGTGGGATTCTTTGGCTCGGATGAGATTTGTAGGCTGGGTCGTCTCGACCCAGCAGTTTTGGGAGAAAGCAAAAGCTGGGTCGAGACGACCCAGCCTACAAGAAGACCGGCGGGTGGCATGCCCCACGCTTGCGTGGGCATGGTCGACGATCGTGATGCTCACGCTCCGCTTGCCAGCTGTCGCAAACGGACAGACCGGAGATGAAGCAAGGCACCAAGTTTACAAGACATACATGAGGAGACGAAATGCAACGGGCGCGGGTGATTGGACAAGCGGTGGCGACGGCTAAGCATCCTTCGATGCATGGCTACAAGCTACTCATCGTCCAGCCGCTCGGCACGGATGATCGTCCGGATGAATATCCGATCATCGTCATCGATAAATTCGGCGCGGGGGTCGGTTCGACGGTCATCATCTCGAGCGATGGGAAATTCGCCCGCAAAGTGACAGGGAGCAAAGTGACACCGGTCCGTTACACGACCCTCGGGATCGAGGACGCCAAGCGAGGAGTCCATCGATGAAGATCGGCCGAGTCGTCGGAAGATTGTCACTCAGCAAGGTTCATCCGTCGCTTGTCGGACGTCGCTGGATCATCACGCTTCCCTTGAATCTCCCCGCGCTGGCGGGACGAGAAACAAGCCGTGACGAAGAGGTGATTGCGTCGGACGATCTCGGAGTGTTGCCCGAAAGCATGATTGGAATTACCGACGGCCGAGAGGCGGCTGCTCCGTATGAGCCCGCTCGAAAGCCGATCGATGCGTATGTGGCCTGTATCTTGGATGAGTTTCGCATTGATCAAGGCGAAGTCGATCAGTTGCTAAAGTCAAAGGGAAAGTAAGTCTCGAAAGAGGTAGATGGCTTCGCCGTCACCTCTCGAACGAATCAAATGACCAGGGGTCTTGAAGCAGGAACGAAGCTATGTTCGCGAACGAATGGCAAGCCCGGAAGGATATCTGCGAAGTCGGTCGTCGACTGTACGACAAGGGCTTCGCGGCCGCTAACGATGGGAACATCAGCGTTCGTCTTGCCCCCGATCGCATTCTTTGCACCCCCACGGGTGTCTCGAAGGGTTTCCTCAAGCCGGACGATCTCGGCATCGTCGATCTCGAGGGAAAGCAGATCTCGGGGACGAAGAAGCGAACCAGTGAAATCCTTCTTCACTTGTCTGTCTACAAGGCCCGTCCGGACATCGGTGGTGTGCTCCACTGCCATCCACCACATGCAACCGCCTTCGCGATGGTGCATGAGACGATTCCCAAGTGCGTCCTTCCCGAAGTCGAAGTCTTCCTCGGCGAAGTTCCGATCGCGCGTTACGAGACACCCGGCACGCAGATTTTCGCGGACACGGTGCTACCGTACGTTCACAATTGCAACACGATGCTGCTCGCCAATCACGGCTCGGTCGCGTTCAGCCAGAATATCATGACGGCGTACTTCAATACCGAAATCATCGACGCCTATTGCCGCATGCTGATCCTCGCCAAGCAGCTCGGCCCGGTTCAGTACTTGAACGAGAAGCAGGTGGGTGAACTCTTGCAGTTCAAGAAGCGACTCGGGATCGACGATCCTCGGCTGCACATGGAAGACTGCGATCTTTGCGGCAACAGCTTGTTCCGCGAGGGATACGACGCCTTCACCACCAAGTCGGCTGCATTCGTTCCGCCGCAGACAGAGAACTCCTGTGCCGGCAAGCCGGGCGCGAAGAAAGAAACCGAGACGGCTTCCAGCGACGACATGGAGGCGCTGGTCCAAACGATCACTGCTCAAGTGCTTGCCGCCCTCGGCCAGAAGTGAGTGATCGGTAGCCGGTTCTGCTGTTCCGAAAACTGGAACGCCCCGACACGGCATTTTGTACGGGTGGCCCAGGCAACTCGTTGCCTGGGTGCCGAAGGCACAAGAGGGAAAGCGGTTTCCGAACAACATCGAGTGCGTTGAGCGTTGTTGAACGCGTCAGGCAAACGGTCCTCATGTTGCTTCGCAACCCCGACAACGAGTTGTCGGGGCCGCCCGACCAGCAACGTCCTGAGAAAGCGCGAGCTGGGTCGGAACGACCCAGCCTACACGACGAAACGCGAAGAGCCACGGCACGAAGAGTCATCGGCTTACAAGACAACAAACAGAGGAATTCATGAAGGCAACGATCATCGGAGGAGGCGGGCTCGTCGGAAGCTGCACGGCGTTTGCCCTGCAGTTCAGCGGCGTGATTCGCGATATCTGCCTCATTGATGCCAATCCCGACATGGCCGCCGGGCAAGCTCTCGACTTGCAGCATGGTGCTTCACTCACGACCGATCAGACTTTTACCGCCGGCACGTACCGAGACGTCTCCGACAGCGATTTCGTGATCATCACGGCGGGCCTTCGTCGCAAGCCGGACGAAAGCCGGCTTCAGCTCATCAATCGCAATGTCGCTCTCTTCCGCCAGATTCTCGCCGACTGCAAGAAAGCGGGTGTCAAGGAAGGGGCAACGGTCGTCGTCGTGAGCAATCCAGTCGATATCCTCACTTACCTTGCCACCAAGGAGCTGTCACTCCCCTGGCAACGCGTGATCGGACTCGGCACGCAACTTGACACCGCTCGTTTCCGCAGCTTAATCTCCGCTCGGCTGAAAGTTGCACCGACGCAAGTCAATGCGATCATCCTCGGTGAACATGGCGACAGCATGGTCCCCATCTGGTCGAGCGCGACCATCGCGAGCCTTCCGATGGAGAAATGGCCGGGCGTTACGCCGAACCTTCAGCAAGAGCTTTTCGACAAAACCAAGGGAAGCGGCGCGGAAGTTATCAAGCTCAAGGGAGGCGCGGGCTTCGCGGTCGGTATCTCGATCCGCGCGGTCGTGGAGGCGGTTGCGCTCGATCGAAGACAGGTCCTCCCCGTCTCCACGTTGCAGCACGGGAAGTACGGTTTGACCGATATCTGTATCAGCGTGCCGACGGTCATCGGCCGAGCTGGAGCGATCGAACAGATCGAACTCGAGCTCTGGCCGAAAGAAAAGATGGCGTTGCAGAAGTCCGCTCAGGTACTGAAGCAGACTCTCTCGCAAGTCCTCGCGGGGTAAGCCGGTGAAAACCGAAAAATCGCTGGACCGGAAACTCCGAGCCCTCCGGGCGAATCCTGATTGCGGCGAGTTCATCATCGCCGATGCAAAGGATGCTGACATGGCATTCGGCATCGGGTCCGCCGGCAAGAGTCCGGAACTTCATGCCGGAGAAACACGCTTTCGATCGATTCAAGAATATCGCGACATCATTCGTGAGATCTCCCGCCAACAGCTCGTTGACATCATGCTCATGTCCGCGAGCACCAGCGAAGAACTTACCCTCCGCGAACGGATTTTCGACGACAGCCCGGTGACGCCTGCCTGTCGTGCGAACGATGCGTCTGACGTTCATGTCGTCCGCGGCGGTCGATATGTCGGCCAAACGCCTCGTCCCTTCCGCACCGCGACGCTCGATCACATCCAGTGTGGCAAAGCAGATTGTGAACCGGGGGAGCGAGCACTCGGCGCTGATCTCGGCCTTTACAGTGTCACCTTCACCAACAACACCGACGATGATCTTTACACGCTCGAACGGTACAAGGAATTTCGCCTCGAAGCGGAACGAAAGGGATTTCGTCACTTCCTGGAAGTCTTCAATCCAAACTTAGCGGGGGTCGTTCCCAGCGATCAGGAATCGGGATTCATCAACGACATGATCGCCCGCTCCCTTGCCGGAGTCACCGAGAAGGGCCGGCCGGTCTTCTTGAAGATCGTCTACAACGGCCCTAAGGCGATGGAAGAACTGGTCCACTACGACCGAAATATCATCGTCGGCGTGCTCGGAGGCTCCTCTGGAACGACGCTCGACGCGTTCAAGCTTCTCTCCGAAGCAAAGAAGTATGGAGCCAGGGCGGCACTTTTCGGTCGGAAGATCAATCAAGCAGAGAACCAGTTTGCGTTCATCCGCTTCCTTCGCCTGATCGCGGAGGGGGTCGTATCGCCCGAGGAAGCGGTTAAAGCGTATCACGCCGTTCTTCAGAAGCTCGGCACCAAGCCGAATCGATCGCTCGAGGAAGACCTGACCCTGCAGACATCGGTGATGCGGTATCTGTCGAGCAAAACGACCGTGGTGATGCCGGGAAATGATACTGGGTATGGCGGCGGAAGCGGGGCATCGACTTCATCCCCCTGGTCTCCTCCGTCGAAAACCTCGTCGGAACCAACCTCGAATCGGCAAGAGCAATCGGAGACAAGACCCATGGTTCGCGTGACGATGAGCCACTCTCTTCAACCGGTCCCGTTCGGCCAAAGGCAGGTCGCGAATTCCATAGCGTCCGAGACAAAGAAGGAGGCCTCATGCGGTTCAAAAGGGGCCTGTCACTGCGGATGTAAGAACAAAAAGGGGGGGGCGCCCGATTTCGCACAGATGACCTCGGCTGAGC